>CAIVSQ010000128.1 GCA_903908605.1 uncultured Anaerolineae bacterium | reverse complement strand
TCCACGATCTTGTGGTTAAAAACAGTATGGTCGCGCCAGTCCTCAAGCCTTGAGCTATAGCGTACCGAAACAAATCCCTTAAATCCGGGCAGGTAAACAATAAATGGCACCGAAGACCCGTGAGGCTTTGACCGGCGGGGTGAGGATGTGTGCAGCTGGCAGGAGTGGTTTGCCGGTGGGTGCGACCGGTGCGGCGGCGGTGATCCACAACAAGGCGGGTGCGGGGGCGGGCAGAGTATTGAGCAGGCTGATTAGCGAGCTGGCTTCGGGTGGCGAGATGTTGAGATACAGGATGACGCAATCAAAGTGGATTTCTTCTGCCAGGCGGGCCTGGGTTTCTGCCATGGATGTGGTTGTGGTAGTACGCGCACCCCAAGAGGCCGCCCAGGTCTGGAGCTGGTCGCGATTGGCGGGTTGGTCAGAAACAATCAGCAGCGAGCGGATGGTTGAGGTCCATGCGGTGGGCTGGCTGGGAGCCAGTTTTAGCAGCACGGTGAAGTGGAAGGTGGAGCCCTGGTCTTTTTGGCTCTCCACCCAAATTTGCCCGCCCATCATTTGTGCCAGGCGCTGGGTGATGACCAGGCCCAAACCTGTGCCACCAAAGCGGCGGCTGGTTGAGGCATCGCCCTGGCTAAAGGGTTTGAAGAGGCGTTCCAATTCTTCGGGGGTCATGCCAATCCCGCTGTCGGAGACGCTGAAACGCAGCTCCTGCAGGTCTGCTGAGGGTTGTATGGCTGAGACTGTGAGGCGAACATAGCCCTGGGGTGTGAATTTGACGGCGTTGCTGAGCAGGTTGACCAGCATCTGGCGCAGGCGGGTAACATCGCCGACCAGGCCGAGGACGGTGCCAGGGGCGATTTCGTAGCTTAGTGAGAGGCCCTTTTCTTGTGCCCTGGAGGCCAGCAGCTCAATGGCGCCTTCCAGGCAGTCGTGCAAGTCAAAAACTTGTTCTTCGAGGTCGAGACGCCCGGCTTCGATTTTTGAGAAGTCGAGGATGTCGTTGATGATGATGAGCAGGCTTTCGCTGCTTTGGCGGATGGTTTCGGCGAAATCGTACTGACGTGCATCGAGCTGAGTCTCGCGTAGCAGACCGCTGAGGCCGATGATGGCGTTGAGCGGCGTGCGTAGTTCGTGACTGACGGTGGCGAGAAATTCGGACTTAAGATTGGATGCACGCAGGGCTTCATCGCGGGCGAGGGCCAGGGCCTGGTTGGTCTCGGCTATCTCGGCGGTATAGGCGCTGAGTTGCTCTGTTTTTTCTACACGCTCAATTTCGGCGCCGATCCATTGAGCCATCAGGCGCAGGAATTCTTTGTGGGTGGATTGGAATGCTTCGGGGCGTGGGTTGAAGCTGGAGAAACCAAGTACACCTCGTGCCTGGCCGTTGACCAGTACTGGGGTGCCGAGATAGGCCTGGTAACCCCCGTTGCTTGAGGGCGGGATCTGTTCGCGGCTGAGGGTCCAGTTGGTGCGCATTACATCGCGGGCGGCGGCTTGCTCGAAAATGGCCAATTGGTGAATTGGGAATTGGGGCTGGTTTGAAAAGTGTTCGAGCACTGTGAAGACTGGTGCAGGGCCAGCGGTTGCAGGGAGCAAGCTGGTAAGCAGACCGTTTTCCAGCTTGAAATGGCGGCAACCCATGGAAAGAATTTCTTGCAATTTTTCAGAAAAGCTGGTGTTTTGGTCTGAGACTGTGTCGTAGAGCTTGCGGATGAATTCTTCGCTGCTGCGAAGCTGTTCCTCGGCGCGTTTGCGTTCGCTGATATTGCGTACGATATTTTGAATGTGCAGCGGGGTGCCTTCAGGGTCGCGCACCAGGGCGGAGTTAATTTCAACCTGGATGAGGGTGCCATCCTTGCGGCGATAGGTGCGTTCGTGGATGGGCAGCGAGCCATCCTGTTGTACCGTGCTTATCAGCAGCCCGGCATCGGCCTGGTCGGCAGGGGGGAAGACATCCTGAAAGTTAAGCTCGATCAGCTCGGCCTGGCTGTAGCCGAGTAATTGGCTGGCGCGCTGGTTGACCGCCAGGTATTTGCCGCGCAGGCTGACGATGAAGATGGCGTCGAGGGTGCGGTCGAACAAGGCGCGGTAGACCAGGTCGCTTTGGCGGCGGGTTTCATCTGATCGTTTGCGATCGAGGGCGCTACCGATGATTTCGCCGGCCAGGCGCAGCATGGTAATCACATCTGCGGACCAGGTACGCTCTGTGTGGACCGAATCGAGGCCAAGGAAACCCACCACTTCGCGCCCCACCAGCATGGGCACCACAATGAGGGATTGAATGCCCTGTTCCATCAGCAGGTCGCGCTCACCATGGGCTTCGGGGGGCATCTGGCGCAGGCTGGGGAGGTGAATGTCTTCGAAGTTTTGCAGGCGGCCGGTCCACCAGGGCAGGGATTGGGTGGGCAGGTCCTGCAAGTTGTGGATCTGCGGCTCCACGCCTGGGGCGCACCATTCGTAGGTATTGCTCATCTGGTCGCCCGAAGCTGAAAACAGGAAGACGTAGGCCCGGTCGGCTGTGGTTACGTCGCCGATGACGGCCAGTTCGTGGTTGATGGCGCCATCCACTTCGCCGGGTTCGAGTGCCACGAAGTGGGTGGAGAGATTGGTGCCGACTGCTTCCAGGCGGACACGGTAGCGCAGGGTTTCTTCCACGCTGACGCGGGCCAGCAGTTCACGCTGCAGTTGGGCAAGCAGGCGGGCGTTCTCGAGCGCGATGGCGGCCTGGTCGGCGAACAGGCTGAACAGTCGAATTTCTTCTTCGCTAAAACTACCGGCTTGTTCTTCACGCAGGACGATAATGGCACCGGTGACCTGGTTATGGGCCTTGAGTGGTACACCCAGGGCCAGCTGTGGAAGGGTGGTTTGAGTGGACAGAGTGCCAGATTGCCAGACCTGGTCACCGTTGGCGACCAGGGGAGACCCAGCGGTGATGATTTCACCGGGGTAACCTTCGCCGGGTTGCAAGGTGGAGCCGGCATATTCTGCCAGGCAGCCTGTGGCGGCGACCATTTCGAGCAGGGCGGTTTGAGGTTGGGTCAGGTGTACGCTGGCGCAGCTGACATTAAGCAGGTGGTTGGCGCGTTGGACGATGGTTTCGAGCAGAGCGGTAATTTCCTGGCGGTCATTGATTTCCAGCGAGGTTTCGTAAAGGGTCTTGAGCTGCTGGGTCCACTTGTTTAATGCAATGGCGGCCTGTTTTTGCCCGGTGACATCACGATACAGCCAGAGGTGACCGTAGTAGTGCTGATCGACAAAGATGGGGATGTAATCTTGCTCGAGGATGCGGCCATCCCGCAGGCGGATTTCTTCACCAGAAACGGGCAGGCGGCCCTTTAATATTTCGATCGCTCGCTGGTGGACATCATCCTGGTTTTCAAAACAGCCACGCAGTGTTTGCCAGAGGTGAGTGGGTACGATTTTGCCCTGGATGGGAGGCAGGTTAAAAAGGTGGAAGATTTGCTGGTTGATGTGTACGATCTGGCTGTGCTCATCCTCCATCAGAACACCCGATTGCAGGTTCTCGATGAGGGCTTCCATGCGGGCGGAACGAGCGCGCACTTCCAGTTCAGAGCGCACATCCTCGCTGACATCGCTGTGGGTCCAGACGAAGCTATTTACGCGGCCTGCCTGGTCGCGGATAGGCGAAATGGTGCTGTGGGCATGGTAATGGGTGCCATCGCTGCGCCGGTTGAGCATCCGCCCGCGCCAGTCTTTACCAGCCCAGAGGGTATTTAACAAGTCATTGTGGACCTGCCCACCCGGCGGCTCGCTGTTGAGGAAGCTTGGGTTTTTCCCGATGACCTGGGCGGATGAATAGCCGGTAAGATGTTCGAAGGCGGGGTTGACTTCCAGGATGTTGCCCTGCGGGTCGGTGATGGCGATGCCTTCGCCGGCAGCCTGCATGGCAGCGGCCAGGCGGCGGTTGGTTTCGTCATACTGCCTGCGTTCGGTGACATCGCTGGCAATGATATCGAGGCGCGAGTGATGTTCATCCTGGTGGCTGAGGTGCATGTGCACGCGTAACCAGTGCTCGCTGCCATTGGCCTGGCGAATACATACTTCGCTCTCGTTGCTAACACCGGTTGAAAGGATCTGCTGGTATTGATTTATAACGATGTCAAGATCGGTGTTGGATAGCACTGTATTCCAACGCTTAAAATCGTTTTGGAATTCTTGCAGGGTGCCGCCAGAGACGTGGCAGGCGGCACTGTTCATATAAAACAGGTGTGGTTCGGGTAGTTGGATGGACCACAGCGGGTTATCCATATTTTCAAGAATGTTGATCATCTGCCGCTGGCGGGCGCTGTTTTCTTCTTCTTGTTCGCGGGCTGCTGCGCGGGCCAGCTCTGTGCTGCGCAGGCCAGAGAAGCGCAGGTAATAAACCAACCAGCTTACCAGCGTGGCGATGGCCAGTGAAAAAGCGTAGTGAAGCACATCGGCCTGGCCAGAGGGTAACTGGAGGACGATAGCCAGCCAGCCAGCCCACAGCAGGGAACAGACCAGCAGCAACCAGGCGGGCGAGAGGATGAGCACACCGGTGCAAACCATTTCCAGGATGATGAGCGTAGTCTGGTTGATGTTGCCAGCGAGTGAAATATGCAAGAGCGAGTTGGCGGCGATGAGGGTCAACAGAAGGGTGCCGATGGCTGGGCTGGAAGCCGGTCGGGGGGTGGTGATCTTGAGCCATCTTGATGCCAGCA
This sequence comes from uncultured Anaerolineae bacterium, assembly GCA_903908605.1. Lineage (GTDB taxonomy): Bacteria > Chloroflexota > Anaerolineae > Anaerolineales > Villigracilaceae > UBA5195. The sequence goes on along the minus strand of CAIVSQ010000128.1, from coordinate 31,707 downwards.
GCAGGATGGCTGCCAGGCTGGAATCTGCTAATACCTGAAAAAGCTGGTTGGGGGTATTGAAGATGAGTGGAACCGTCCAGAAAAATGCGTAAAACAGGCCGATCCCAAATGCTGTGGAGCGCAGGTTTTGCCAGATAACCTGGTTAAGCATGCTCTGCAATTCATGGCCGGGGAAGATCACCCAAGTGTAACGAGTAAGAAGATTTTTGGATGAGCCGGGGGTAGGGTTGGAAGATGTCATGAATTAAACCTCAGGTGGGTGGGCCAGGTTTCGGCAGTGTTGGAGCAGGTAGGATGAAAAGCGCCTGAAAAAGTGAACCGGACATTTTTGAGCGTGGAGATTTGCGCGAAAAGTCTACGTGGATGGTTACCAGCGAAAGGCATGCGTTGCCAGGTAATGTGGTGCATTGTTTGGAGCAAACGGTAAATCGTGTTTTTTGTGTACTGGCAACCGGCGTTCCGTCTGATTTGTTTGGTTATCCCGGGTTTGTTTAGAAATGGTTGACCTTCCATGAGCGTTTGTGACAAGTTCTGAACGGGGGGATGGTATGTCATGTAAAGGCAGGCAACGGGGTCAATTATGCTATAATTATACTTGTTTATATTATGAGGATTGAACAGGCCTGATGAGCGAGACATTCAACAAAAAAATTCTGATTGTCGATGACGATCCAACCGTGCGATTTCTGGCAAAGAAAGTGCTGGATGATGCGGGCTATCAAGTATTTACAGCCCAGGATGGTCAGGATGGATTGCGCCAGTTTTACGCGGTGCGCCCTGACCTGGCGCTGTTGGATGTTGTCATGCCCAATGTGGATGGTTGGCAGGTGTTGAATGGTATTCGCCAGATGGCTGATACGCCGGTGGTGATGCTGACCAGCAAAGGCCGCGATGAGGACATCGTGATGGGCCTGGATCATGGCGCCGATGATTATATTACCAAGCCGTTTAATCCGAAGGTATTGCTCTCACGTATTCGAGCTGCCTTGAGGCGCGCCTCGCAGGCAAGTGCTGCCTCGCAAGCCCCAATCTACAGCGATGGTTATATGACGGTTGATCTTGACCAGCATCGTGTGCTTGTGAAGGGCGAACCGGTGAAGTTGAGTGCCAAGGAATATGGTATGTTGGAGTACTTGGTGGAAAATTCTGGCCGCCTGGTAACTGCCACTCAGATTCTTGAGCGTGTGTGGGGGTATGCCTATCGCGATGAGACGGATTATGTGCGTGTGTACATGACCCACCTGCGCCAGAAGTTGGAACCGGACCCAAAGAATGTAAAGTATTTTGAAACCGAGCATGGTACAGGCTACCGGTTTGTGAAACAAACCGCCTGAGCCTGGCAGAACGATCGACAACAAGGGGTTCCTCGAAAATTCGAGGGGCCTTTTTTTGTGCCAAAAGATTGGGTTGGTTTGCAGCTGAGCTAGCAGTATTAGCGTAATTTTGGTAAAAAGCGAAAAATGAACGCCTGTCGTGAACGGAAGGCTCCTGGCAGTACTATTGTTCTCTATGAGCGGATGTCCGATGGTTTCAAAACCGAGGCTTTACATTACGGTGGTTTTTTGTGTGTGGATGCTGTTGATTGGATCTTCGGCCGCCTGGAATATGGCGCAGTTGCAGCGCAGCCAGGAAAATACCCACCTGGAAAGCGCGCGAGCATTCTTTAATCAGCTGCTGATTATGCGGGCGTGGAATTCACAGTATGGGGGTGTGTATGTACCGGTCAGCCCGGGTGTGCAGCCCAACCCATACCTGGAAGTGCCCAAACGGGATGTGACCACCACCGATGGTATGGCGTTAACCTTGATCAACCCGGCCTATATGACGCGCCTGGTGGCGGAGTTATCGTCGCGCGAGCATAATATTAAGTTTCACATTACCAGTCTGAAGCCTATTCGCCCGGCCAATGCTGCAGTGGATTGGGAAGCCCAGGCCCTGCGTTCTTTTGAAAACCGCAATGTAAAAGAGTATCACGCCTATTTTAATAACGGGAAATATACCGAATTTCGTTATATGGCGCCTTTGATGGTTGAGGAAAGCTGTCTGAAATGTCATGTGAAGCAAGGCTATAAAATGGGAGATGTGCGCGGGGGAATTAGCGTATCTTATGCGGTGGGGGTGGAACAGCCCTGGGTGCTGCTCTTCAGTCATTTGCTGATTGCTATGACGGGTGGCGGTATGATTCTTTTCTACGGAAAAAAGCTGGCCGATAACATGGGGATGTTGGAAAACCTTTCCACCATCGACGGGCTGACCAAGATTTACAATCGCCGATATTTTGAAGAAACTCTGACGCGCGAATATGAATATTCGCGTCGCAATGGCACCCCGCTGGTGGTGTGTATTTGCGATATCGATCATTTTAAACCTTACAACGATAGCTATGGTCACCAGGCCGGTGATGATAGCCTGGCAGCAGTGGCCCATGCCATGAGCAGCGTGTTGAAGCGTCCCGGTGATCTGGTGGCGCGCTATGGTGGCGAGGAATTTGGCATTATCCTGCCCAATACTTCGCTGGAAGGTGGGCTGGCGATTGGTAACATGCTGCGGGCCAAGGTGCAGTCGTTACAAATTTCGCACCGGGCCAGTATTGCAGGAAGTACCCTAACCATCAGTATGGGCCTGGCTGTCTTAACGGGTGGTGAACTTGGGCGTGACCAATTGATAAAGCTGGCCGACCAGTCGCTTTACCTGGCCAAGGCTGGCGGTAGGAATCTGGTGGTTGCGAAACAAGCGCTTGAGAATGTGGGCGGCTAGGACCACGCTGGTTTGGGATGGAGGAATTTGAAGCAATTTTTAGGATTAATTTACGGGGGAAAGTGGTGTTTTGCGGGGCATTGGGCCATTTGCACCCCCACAAAAACGCCTGCCAATATATAATCATATAGACGATTCAGTAGCAAATAAAACCTAGAGGATGGAATGTCAATTCCGTTGCGTGTTCTGATGGTGGAAGATTCAGAAACCGACGCCGGGCTGGTTTTGCGCCAGATGTACCGGGCCGGGTATAAAGTCGTGTCTCGGAGGGTTGAAACTGCCGCTGAAATGCAATTAGCACTGGATGAGCAGCCCGGGTGGGATATTATCACGGTGGATTATTCGCTGCCAGTCTTCGATGCCCCCTTGGCACTGAGCCTGGTGCAGAAAAATAACCTGGATGTTCCGGTCATCATCATCACGGGAGAAATAGATGAAGAGCGCGCGGTAGCCCTGATGAAGGCTGGCGCGCATGATTACTTGCACAAACAAAATCTTGCGCGTCTTGCGCCCGTGTTGGAACGTGAATTGCGGCAGACGCGCCTGAGGCGGGAACACCAGGCGGCCGAACTGGCTGTGCGTGAAGGTGAGCAGCGCTATCGCAGCCTGTTTCAGCAGGCTTCGGAGGGCATCTTCATTACAGATGGCGAAGGCAATTACATTGATGTAAATCAGAGCGGCTGCCAGATGTCTGGCTACAGCCTGGAAGAATTATTGAAGATGAACCTGCTTGACCTGGCTCCGCTCGAAGATTTGCACCTGGGGGTGGTTGATTCGACGATGGGCACCCCATTTGTGCATCGCAGGATGAAATGCAAAGATGGCAGTCTGCTGGACATTGAATTAAGTGCGAAAATGCAACCGAATGGGCATATACAGGGCGTGGCGCGCGATATCTCGGGAAGAAAGAGGGTAGAAGCAGCCCTGCGGCGTATGAACCGGGTGTATGCGCTGATTAGCCATGTTAATCAGATGGTGGTGCATGCGCGCGATTCACGTGAATTGTTTGCCAACTTATGCCGTATTGCTGTGGAGGCGGGTGGTTTTCGCATGGCATGGTTGGGGTTGGTGGAAGAATCGCGCCAGGCTGTTCGCCCGGTTCACTGGTACGGTGAGGAACTGGGCTACCTGGAGATGATCAAAGAGATTTCGGTTAGCGATTCCCCGGCTGGGCGCGGCCCAACTGGCAGCGCAATCCGATCGAAACAGACTTATTTTTGCAACGATATTGCCAACGACCCGGTGATGCAGGTTTGGGGTGATGAGGCCCTGGCGCGCGGCTACCGTTCATCGATTGCATTGCCGGTGGTGGTGCGAGAAAAGGTGATTGGCGCGTTTATGATGTACGCCGGGGAACCTTTTTTCTTTAACCCGGATGAAGTGAGCCTGCTTGAAAATTTAATGGAAAATGTGGATTATGCGCTGGAAATGCTTGAGAATGACCGCCAGCGCATTAATACGGAGGAGAAACTGCAGGAAACCCTGCAGGAATTGAATTTTCATATTGGTAATTCGCCGCTGGCTGTGGTGCAATTTAATGGTGACCTGCGGGTTACATCCTGGTCAGGACGGGCGGAAGAGATGTTTGGCTGGAGTGAGGCCGAGGTGTTGGGGCAGGACCTTGCCAGGCTGGGCTGGTTTAATAAGGGTGGCTTGGATGTGCTGAAATCGCAGGTGGTTTCGCGTTCCATTTTTACACTGCGTAATTTTCGGAAAAACGGAACGGCCATTATTTGCCAGTGGTATAACTCTGCGCTGCTGGATATGGATGGGAAGCTGATTTCCTTGCGCTCACAGGTCTTGGATATCAGTGAGCAGGCACGGGCCGAGGAAGGCTTGCGCGAGAGCGAGGAGAAATTCCGCCGGCTGATGGAACAGTCACCAAGCGGTATCCTTATGTTGGACCAGCTTGGGAAGGTGATTGAATGGAACCAGGCGCTGGAGAAGATCACCGGATTAAAACGCAAGGACGTCCTGGGGATATCTGGTTGGGAGGTGCAGAAACGCATCTTGCCTCTTCAGGTTCAGCAAAGCGTAGATGAGGAATTTCACCAGCGCAGGATCCTCGAATTGCTGAAAACTGGTATGCCGCTGGTGATGAACCAGCGCCTTGATAACGAAGTTATCTCTGCAGATGGCACGCGGCGGTGGGTGGATATATCTGCATTCGTCATCAGTATGGCAGATGGCAACCGCACGGTGGCAATTGTGAATGATGTCAGTGAGCGCAAAAAAGCCGAATCTGCGCTGAAGGATAATGCCACCCAGTTGGACCTGGTATTTAACAGTTCATCCGATGCGCAAATACTGTACCGGGTACTGCAAGATGATCGCTTCGTCATCCAGATGATTAACAGGGCTTGTATTGAGCAAATTGGGCTGGAATTTCCGGAGTTGGCAGACCAATTAACCGGCCTGGAGCGGGCTGAATTCCTGCGTGTGCTGAAGGTGCCTGAGATAGATATCGCTGAGGGATTGGCGCGTTACCAGGCTGTGCGTGACCGGCAGCAGGTTATTCAGCATGAAACGGCTTATCAATCCCCATTGGGAGAAAAAGTGCTGGATATCACCCTGGTGCCAGTATTGGATCAACAAGGGGTTTGCAGCCACATCCTGCGTACGGCGCGCGATGTGACCGAAAGCCGCAAGAATCAGCGAGAATTATTTGAGATCAACCAGCGTTTTTCAAACGCTTTTGAATATGCACCTAATGGGATGACCTTGACCAGCCTGGATGGTAACTGGATTAAGGTCAACCGGGCATTGTGCGATATGCTTGGTTATAGCGAAGAGGAATTGCTAAATATCAACTTCAGGCAGATAACCCATCCCGATGATATGGTCCGAAATATGGAATTGAACCAGCGCTTGAACTCGGGTGAGCTCAATAGCTTCCAGATGCAGAAACGTAATTTTCACAAGTCTGGGCGCATTGTGTGGGTGATGTTGAGCGTTTCGATGGTTCGCGATGACCAGGGACAGCCGCTTTATCACATTGCCCAGATCAGCAACATCACCGAGTTGGTGCAGGCCGAGGAAACCCTGCGTTTGCAGCGCACCGCATTGATGAATGTGAGCAGTGCGATTGTGGTGACTGATCCAAATCTAACAATTGAATGGGCCAACCCGGCCTGGACAGAGCTGACCGGCTACAGCCTGGCAGAATCGATCGGGAAAACCCATCAGTTGATTCGATCGGGTGTGCATGATCAGTCCTTTTATGATGAACTTGAACGCACCCTATTAGCGGGGAACAATTGGCGCGGTGAGTTGACCAACCGGCGCAAGGATGGCCAACTGTATACTGAGCAAGTCAGCTATACGCCGGTGCTGGATGACCTGGGTGAGGTCTTGCATATCGTAGCCATCCGCCAGGATATTAGCGAGCGCAAGCAGATTGAAGAAACCCTGCGGCAAAATGAGGCCAGCCTGCGTGAAGCGCAGAAGATTGCCCGGACGGGTAGCTGGGAATGGGATTTGCGTACCAACCTGGTAATCTGGTCAGAAGAGATGTACCGGGTTTTTGACCTGGACCCCAAAACTTATGATGGACGCCCTGAGTCCCTGATGAAGGTCATTCATCCGGACGATGTGGAGATTTACCTGGATGCGGTGTCCACGAATAAGGAAAGTGGTGATAAACCGGTGTTGGAGTACCGCGTGGTGCACCGCGATGGTTCGATCCACTTTGTGTATGGTGAAGGCCGCATGATGCTTGACCAGGATGGAAAACCGCTTAAAAGCATCGGTACTGTGCAGGATGTGACCGAGCGACGACAGGCGGAGAATGCCTTGCGGGAGAGCGAAACACGATTCAAAGATATTCTCTTCAGCATGGGTGACTGGGTGTGGGAAGTGGATGAGCATGGGGTTTACACATTCAGTTCGGAGCGGGCGGTGGATTATTTTGGTTCATCAGCCGAGGATATCATCGGCAAGACGCCTTTTGACTTTATGCCACGAGAGGAAGTCGAGCGGGTTGCGCCGATCTTTTACGATATGACCATGCGTAAGGCGCCCATTCGCAATATGGAAAACTGGAATGTGAAGAAGAATGGGGAGCTGATCTGCCTGCTCACCAATGGGGTGCCGATCCTGGATAAGGATGGCAACTTGCGTGGTTATCGCGGGGTGGCCCAGGATATTACCGAGCGGAAACGGGCCGAGGAAGCGCTGCGCAAGGCCCATGGTGAGTTGGAGCAACGCGTGGAGGAACGTACCGGCGATTTGCGCGATGCCAACCTGGCACTTGAGAAAGCCGCGCGCCTGAAGGATGAGTTCCTGGCCAGTATGAGTCATGAGCTGCGCACCCCATTGACGGGCATTCTGGGGCTTTCAGAAGCGCTGCAGATGGTGACCTACGGTGAATTGAACGAAAAACAGCGCCGGGCCTTGAAGAATATTGAAATGAGCGGCAGGCATTTGCTGGCCCTGATCAACGACATCCTCGATCTTTCCAAGATTGAGGCGGGCAAGTTTGAGCTGCAAATTGATGCCTGTTCATTGGGCGAGATTTGCCAGAACAGCCTGCAGTTGACGCGAGGCATGGCGGCTCAAAAACATCAGCAAGTGAATTTTCAGATGATCCCAGCCAGTATTAATCTGCGGGCAGATGCGCGCCGGCTGAAGCAGATGATTGTGAACCTGATGGGAAACGCAATAAAGTTTACCCCGGATGGCGGCAGGCTGGGGATTGAAGTGAATGGAGATGAAAATCAGCAACTGATCCAGATTACGATCTGGGATGAGGGCATTGGCATTCGCGCAGAGGATTTTACCCGTCTGTTTAAACCCTTTACGCAGTTGGATAGCAGCCTTTCTCGCCAGTATTCGGGCACGGGGCTGGGGCTTTCACTGGTGCAGCGCCTGGCTGAGCTGCATGGCGGGCGGGTGGATGTGGAAAGTAGTCCTGGAATGGGCAGTCGCTTTACAATTATGCTGCCCTGGCGTGAAGTAGTGGGCACGAGCGGGCAGTTGGTGCGTTTGCCAGGGACGGGCGCGCTGGTGTTTGCGGGTGATAAAAATATGACCAAAGGCGGCACCGCGCCGCTCGTAGCCGAGGGAAAAAACGCTCCCCTGGTGGCGGTGACGGATGACAATGAGATAGTGTTGGAAATTCTCTCGGATTTTCTGGTATCCAGGAAGTTTCGGGTGGAGCTGGCGCTCAGCGGGCAGGAATTCCTCGATAAACTTGAACACATGATCCCGGATGTGGTCTTGATGGATATTCAGATGCCGGGTATGAGCGGGCTGGAGGTGATCAGGCGCATTCGCGCGCACCCCAACCCGGTCATCGCCAACCTGCCGGTTATTGCAATAACGGCCCTGGCAATGTATGGGGATCGTGAGCGCTGCCTTGAAGCTGGCGCGAATGAATACATCAGCAAACCCGTCCAATTGCGGGAGTTGTTACAGATGATTCGATCAATTGGTTCACAATCAACCTGATAACACTGGAAGCGAATTGATCACACCCTGGAAAGCGATATGAATTTAGCATCGATGGTTCGGAAAATTTCGGAATTACTGGGTAGGGTGAGCCTGATTGCCTGGGTATTCCTGGTGATCCTCGTGGCAATTTCGGTTACGTGGGGTATTTCAGTTCAGATGGTTTCACAATATAAAATCGCCAACCAGTATGCCCAAGAGCTGGCATTGCTGCGCCAGGCGCGTATTGACCTGGTGAAGGGTTACCTGGCGCATACTCAGGATCCGGAGGGGCGGGCCAGTATTGGTCATCTGCAGGGTGTGGTATTGGTTGACCAGGGATTGGAAGAGATGGGCCAGGCTCTGCAGATTCATACGCAGAACCCTCGTACGATGACACGGGCGATTATGCTTGATTACATTGAGTCGGTGAAGGAATTTCGCAAGGCACTGGTGAGCGCAACTCCTATGCCTGCTGGGGCCATCACACCGCAGGAGGATGTGATTCTTCGCAAGCGGTTGGATGATGTCTTCCTGGCCCTGGAGGAGCGCGCCCGAGACCTGGATGCCAGGCTGGAGACAGAGCTGGATGTCGTTAAATTGGAAAGCGTCAAATTTTTCAGCCAGGTACTGGGGATAGCGACCATCATCCTGATTTCTTTAACGCTGCTGGTGTACACGGGCAGCCGCTCCAGGCGGAAGGCGGAACAGGCGCTGGTTGAATCGGAGGCGCGCTTTCGCGCTATGCTGGAAGGTGTAGAGCAGATTGCCCTGATCGTGGACCGGCATGGGAATGTAATTTTTTGCAACAATTACCTGGCGCGCCTGCTTGGCAGCCAGCCTGGTGAGGTGCTGGGGCATAATTGGTTTGAGTATTTTTCGGCATTCAAGCCCGGGCAAACGCTTGCTGAACTTGAGGATTTAATCGCTGCGGGGGATATCCCGGCGCAAAGCGAAAGCAGGTTAACCCGTGCCGGTGTTGAACGGCTGGTGGCGTTTAATAATTACGTACTGCGTGATACGCACGAACGGGTGCAAGGGATTGCCAGCCTGGGGATTGATGTGACTGACTCGCGCAAGACTGAGGAAGTACTGCGCAGCACCAACGAAAGTATGCGCGTGATCCTGGATAACATACCGGTGATGATCGTGGTTTTTTCGTCGGAGCTTGATTACCTGTATGTCAATCACCATTTTGAAGTCACGCTGGGCTGGTCGCTGCCGGAGGTGTTAATTGGGGATGTGCGCGCCAGCCTGTACCCGGACCCGGATTACAGGCTGCGGGTACAGGAGTTTTTCTACCAACGGGCTGGCACATGGGCCGATTTCAGCATGAGCGCGCGCGATGGGCGATTGCTGGAAACATCCTGGATTATTGTGGGATTGGTGGATGGCACCAGCATTGGGATTGGGATTAACCTGACCGAAATTCGCATCAATGAGCTGTTGCTGCGTGAGCAAAACGAAGAGCTGCGCCGATGGCATGCCATCACGCTGGGGCGCGAAGAACGTGTGCTGGAATTGAAAGATGAGATTAACCAATTGTTGGCGCAGGCCGGGCTGCCGGCGCGTTATGCCGGAACTGACCTGCAGGACCAGGTTACCCACCCGATTTTTCCGCTAAAACAAGCACCTTCGGTGAGTTCGCATAAAGCGTTTGAGCAGGATTCTGGAGCTAAAGTATGAAACTGGCTCTGCTTATGCAAAGGATTAAAACCTGGATACACCCGAGGTTATCGGCGTTGAGCCTGGCGTTTCTGGTTGCGTTGTCCTCATTTGGGTTGGGCTGGGTTCTTATCCAGCAGGTCCAGTTGAGCTTGATGAAGGATGAGCGTGAGGCCGTCCTGGCCCGGCTGGATGTGATTGGCACGGACCTGGCTTCTTCTATTCACGAACGGCAGTCGTTGTTGACTGGACTGCTGGCTTTTGTAAAAACGCATTGGGATACCCCATCGCTGAAAAAGGAATTTACATATTACGCTGCTGACCTGTATGACAATGACCCGGCTATCCGGGCCATACAAATTTTCCCTCCACAGGGTCCAGGACTGGTTTACCCACTCGAAGGGAATGAGGCGGTGGTTGGAAATAGCTTGCAGGATCTGATCAACAGCGTTGAACCCGAACAACAGGCTGATTTGGAGCGAGCGATTCTGACCCGCGAGCTGGTGCTTAGTGCGCCTTATGAGCTAAAGCAAGGGGGCATTGGGTTGGTGGTGCGCCAGGCGATTTATCGGGATGGTGAATTTTGGGGGTTTGTAGCGGTGGTGATGAACCTGCCGCCCCTGTTGGAGATCCCTGGTCTCAACCCCACGGATGGTGGGCTGGTTGTGGGCCTTAAAGATGCAAACGGCCGGGTGTTTTTTGGCGATGCGGGCATTGATGATTATGCCCCGGTGGTTTTCCGGGTGCCGCTGCCAGACCGGCCATGGGACCTGGCCGCCGCACCAAAAGCAGGTTGGTTGGTTGATTCGCAAGCCACACTTCGCAATTACCGGATGTTAAGCCTGGTGATTGCCTTATTGGCAGGCAGCCTGGCGTATTTTATCGCCCGGCGGCAATCCAACCTGAGCAGCCTGGTAAAGATTCGCACGGCAGAACTAAAGGCGAGCGCGCAAAATTACCGTATGTTATTTGAACAGGCAGCCGATGCGATAGTGTTGGCTGATTCAAACGGAAATATTCTGGATGTGAATGAAAATTACGCGCATATGTTGGGTTACCAGCGCGCCGAACTGCTGCATCGTAACCTGCGGGATTTGGTTGCTGCTGATGAAATGCAAAATTTTAGCCAACGACTGGTCAGCTTAAATCTTCATATGAAGGATGCACCTTATGAACGGAGCATGGTGCGCAAGGATGGCAGCCGGCTGGTGGTGGAGATAAAATCGCATCAATTGCCGGATGGCCGGTTGCAGGCCCTGCTGCGTGATATTACCGAGCGTAAGCAGGCGGATGAGACACTTAAAGCCGCCCAGGCAGAGGCCGAGCGTTTGTTGGGGCTGGCGGATCAATCGCGCCGGGCGTTGTTGAGCATGGTGGAAGATCAGAAGCTGGCGGCGGGGGCTTTGCGCGAGAGTGAGGAGCGTTACCGCAGCCTGGTGGATCTTTCGCCCGATGCGATTATGTTGATTCGCGATCAGGTGGTTGTGTTTATTAACCCGGCCGGGTTGCGGCTGTTGGGGGCGAGTGAACCTGGGCAGGTGCTGGGTACGTTGCTATTGGAGTTTTTTGACCCACAGAACAACCAGGATATCTACAAACGTTTCAGAAAAATAGCGACTTTGCGGTCAACCGCTACCATTCACGAGGAAAGTGTGCTTCGCCTGGATGGCAGCCCGTTGGCGGTGGAAGTTTCGGCAGCGCTTGTACCGACTGGCCTGGCGAGGCCTGATAAAGAAGGCCGGCAAAGTATCCAGATTGTGCTGCATGATATTAGTGAACGCAAATTAGCCGAAGCAGAGTTGCTGCGCGCGCATGCCGAATTGGAACAACGGGTCATAGAGAGGACACGCGAGCTGCAGGAGGCCAACCTGGCCCTTGAGAAGGCGGCCCGCATGAAGGATGAATTCCTGGCGAGCATGAGTCACGAGCTGCGAACCCCGCTGACGGGCATCCTGGGTCTTTCGGAGGCGCTGCAGATGGTGACCTACGGTGACTTGACCGACAGGCAGCGGCATGCCTTGAGGAATATAGAAGCCAGCGGGCGGCATCTGCTGGCGTTGATTAATGACATCCTGGATCTATCTAAAATTGAAGCCGGAAAGCTGGATTTGCAGATTGAAACGGCGTTGGTAGGGGATATATGCCAGGCCAGCCTGCAGATTACCAGGGGCATGGCACAGCAGAAGCACCAGTCGGTAAAATTTCGCATGTATCCGGCCGGGATTGTGGCGCGGTTGGATGCGCGCAGGGTGAAACAGATGGTGGTTAACCTGCTGGGCAACGCAATCAAGTTCACACCGGATGGTGGCAACCTGGGGATGGATGTGCGCACGGATGTGCAAAATGGGGAATTGTTAATCACCGTATGGGATGAAGGCATTGGCATTGAGCCGGTGGATTTACCGCGCTTGTTTAAACCCTTTACCCAGTTGGATAGCAGTCTGTCGCGCCAGTATGGCGGTACCGGGTTGGGTCTCTCGTTGGTGCACAGCCTGGCCGTACTGCATGGCGGGCATGTGGAGGTGGAGAGTGAGCCAGGCAAAGGCAGCCGTTTCACCCTGGTGCTACCCTGGTTGGATGCAGCGGCAGAAGAAGAACCTGAGCAGCCTGTCCGTTACTCGTTGACGGCAGTGGGCAGCGGTGTATCAGATGAAGAACCGTTGGTGTTGATGGCCGATGATAATGTGGTGCTGTTGGAATTGATGACCGATTTTCTTCGATTGCGGCATTACCGGGTGTCTTCGGCCGTGAGTGGGACCGAATTTATTGAGCTGTTGGAGAAAATGAAGGCGGACGTGGTGCTGATGGATATACAGATGCCAGGCATGGATGGCATTGAGGTGATCCAGTATATTCGCGCGCATGCGGATAAGCACATTGCGGGGCTGCCGGTTGTTGCGGTGACTGCCCTGGCGATGGCAGGCGACCGTGAGCGCTGCCTGGAGGCCGGGGCGAACGCATATTTGAGCAAGCCGGTAGAGCTAAAGCACCTGCTGGTGGTGATAGAAGGGTTGTTAGCGAGCAGTGATCTTGCCGGGAAGGACCGTGGCTTGGTGTGATATACTTTATGTGATATCCCACGCGAGGTGATGCATGTTTGATGATTTAAGGAACAACGGAGATAACAAGCCTCCATTTACCGAGGACAACGACGCCGAGTTAGAGCCTTTGCTGAAAAAATCGCAAAAAAAAGGCATTGGGTTTAATCTACGAGGTGGAGTTGTGCTGGGCATGAACGCTTTTCAGCGTTTTGTCATATCGGCACTGGTTTTCTTGTTGGTTTGCATCCTGGGGGCCATGCTGGTGATGGTGCGCAGCTCCCTGTTGATGTTTTGAAAAACAAATAACATCGTTCCTTGTTTGTTCAACCTCCCTATGGGGAGGTTTGCTTTTACCTGTGTAAAACGAATTTTTTACTCCATATTTATGTTGTAACAATTCAGAATTGTTTGCCATGACGTATAATAGGTTTACTTAGAAAGCCCCCCCCTTTTTCTATTTGTTCTTTTCCGTGGGACCCGGCCTTTCCCGGGGATGCGCAGATGAATTATTCAGGTTGAATGCATGCCCGATTCCCAGGAACCAACTGCCCAAAGAAAAGCCAGGATACAAAATGCCAACCTTTCAGCGTTATTGCTGCTGGGGTTGGTGTTTTTTGCATTGGCGGCCATTGTGCTGGGGGTTAAGTATTACCGCGATGAGGCGACACGGATTCGGACTGAAAAATATAACGACCTGGCAGCCATCGCGGCATTAAAGGTGAGCCAGATCAGTGCCTGGCGGCAAGAGCGGCTGGGAGATGCTAAAGCGCAAGCGGAAAATGAATTTTTCGCTGATATCCTGCAGCAGTGGATGGAGAAACCAGGCGATACGGAATTGCGGGCAGGGATCCAGGATTATTTAAAAAAGGTGAGCGAGTCTTATGGATACCAGGATGTACTATTGGCAGGCCTGGATGGCAGCTTGCTGTTGAGTGCCCGGGAAAATAGCGGGCAGCTGGATCTGGCCGGACAGAAGCTGGCTTTGCAAGCCGTGAAAGAGAAGCAGGCGCTGTTTGGCGATTTTGCCATCCAACAAAATAATGAAAAAGTGTACCTGGATACTGCCGCCGCGCTGCTCAACCATGATAAACCCGTGGCAGTTTTGATTTTAAGGTCAGACCCTGAAAAATATCTTTACCCTCTGGTGCAATCCTGGCCAACCCCAAGCGTGAGCGCGGAAACTTTGTTGGTGCGGCGCGAAGGCGAATATGCATTATTTTTGAACGCCCTGCGGCACAGGACGGATAAACCGCTCAGTTTGTGGATTGCACTTTCAGAGACCGATGTGCCTGCGGTACAGGCCGTGTTGGGGCATACAGGTATTATGGAGGGCTTTGATTACAATGGATCAGCCGTATTGGCCGACTTGCGAGCAGTGCCAGATACGGACTGGTTTATGGTCACCAAGATCAACCGGGCTGAGATTATGGCCGAGGCAGATTATCACCAGCGCATGACCCTGATATTGGCGATTCTGAGCGTGCTGATGACAGGCAGCCTGGTGGCTTTGTGGGCTACTTCGCGCCAGGGAGCCATGTACCAGCGCTTGTTTCTTTCCGAAAAGGAGCGAGTCAGGGTCCAGGGAGAAATTCGGGCCACATTGTACGGCATTGGGGATGGCGTGATTGCTACCGATGCCAATGGGTTGGTGACGCGCCTTAACCCGGTGGCCGAAAAATTAACCGGCTGGAGTGAGTCCGAGGCGGTTGGCAAACCGCTCGAGCAGGTCTTTATGATAATCAGCGAGGAAACTCGCAACAAGGTGGATAACCCGGTTCAGCGGGTGCTGCGCGAGGGCAAGGTGGTGGGGCTGGCCAACCATACTTTATTGGTGGACCGGGCTGGTAATGAGCGGGCCATTGCCGATAGCGCCGCACCGATTCTGGCGTATCCCGGGGGCGGATTAGACCACCAGGATTTGGATGCAGGTGAGGCAGCGAAACTGCTTAGCGGGGTGGTATTGGTCTTCCGCGAACAGGAGCAGGAGCGTGCTGCGCAAAAAGCACTGCAGGCTTCGCAAGAAAAATTTATGACTATTTTTGAATCCAGTCCGGATGCGATTTTGCTGACCAGTGTGCCGGATGGACGAATTTTAGATGTCAACGGGGCTGCCGTACGCATTACCGGTTTTTCACGCGAGGATATGATCGGACGCACGACCGTCGAACTAAATATGTGGGTGCGAGAGCAGGAACGTGAAGATTACGTTGCGCAGATCCGCACCAAAGGCCGCATGTTGGATTTCGAAACCCTTTTTCGGATCAAGTCTGGCAAGCATATTGATGCGCTTATGTCCGGTGAGATCATCCGGTTGGAGCAGGGCTTGTTTTTCTTGAGCATTGTACGGGATATCAGTGAACGCAAACAGGCAGAGCGTGAGACGCTGGCACGGGAAAACCTGCTGCGAGCCCTGATTGATAACGCCCCATTTGAGATTTGGGCGCGCGATAAGGATGGAATTGGCATCCTGGAGAACCCGGCCACCATCCTGGCCACCGGCAGCATCCTGGGTAAGACCCCAGAAACCATCCAGCAACCCTCTGAGGTGATTGAAGAATGGCAGCAGATTAACCAGTTTGCCATGGAAGGCAATATTGTGGACCGGGAGTCACACGTGGTGGTGAACGGCAGGGAGTTTTATCAACACCAGATTATTGCACCGATTAGGGATGGATCGGAGGTGCGTGGTATTGTGGGTTTTACCCTGGATATTACCGCACGCAAACAGGCTGAAAAATTACTGGCGCTTGAGAAGGAAGAATTGGCACGTTCTAATGCCGAGTTGGAACAGTTTGCCTATGTGGCTTCGCATGATTTACAGGAACCGCTGCGGATGGTATCCAGCTATATGCAACTGCTTGAGCGCCGTTATAAGGGCCGCCTGGACCAGGATGCGGATGAGTTTATTGGGTACGCGGTGGATGGCGCGGTGCGTATGCAACGCCTGATTAATGACCTGCTGATGTTTTCGCGGGTGGGCACCCAGGGTAAATTATTGGCACCGGTGGCAAGTGCCGAAGCTCTGGCACAGGCGATGGTGAATCTAAAGATGACCATTGAGGAAAACCAGGCTGTAATCACTGCGGGCCTGCTGCCGGTAGTGATGGCGGACGGTTCGCAGCTTGTTCAGCTATTTCAAAACTTGCTGGCCAACGCGATTAAGTTTCACAGTGACCGGCCAATACAAGTGCAAGTTTCGGCCGTATGGGACGAATCAGCCCCGGCTGACAAACCAGGCTGGATTTTCTCGGTGCAGGATAATGGCATCGGTATTGAGTCGAAATATTTTGAACGAATATTTGTGCTTTTTCAACGCCTTCATGAACGTTCCGCTTACCCGGGCACGGGTATAGGCCTGGCAATTTGCAAGAAAATTGTTCAGCGGCATGGCGGGCAGATCTGGGTTGAATCGGTTCCTGAACAGGGGACAACTTTTTCCTTTAGCCTGGCAGATGGTGGGGAGGGCGAAGGATGAATTTGTCGGAAGAACAATCTGTAAAAATTTTGCTAGTGGAAGACAACCCGGCCGACGCGCGCCTGGTGTGTGAGGTTTTTGCTGAAACGGGTGTAGCTCACCAGTTGTGCCAGGTGCCAGATGGCGAGAGCGCCCTGGATTTTTTGCACGCTCGTGGGAATTACAGGCATGAGAGCCAGCCCGGGTTGATATTGCTGGATGTTGGTCTGCCTGGAATGAATGGCATGGAGGTGTTGGCTGAAATAAAAGCTGACCCCAAACTGCGGCACATCCCCGTGGTTGTGATGAGCGGTTCCAGGTTGGAGGACGATATCCTGAAAATGTACGAACTGCATGCCAGTGCTTATGTCGCCAAATCTGCAGACCTCGATCACTTTGTTAAAATTGTGCGCAGCATAGAAAATTTCTGGTTGGAGACTGCCCGCTTGCCTCATGCAGAGAGTTACAGATCGAGAGTGAGTAAATGAGCATTGCCTTGGTGCACGTACTGTTGATCGAGGATAATCCTGGCGATGCCCGGCTGGTTCAGATTGCGCTTGCGGATGCGCATGTGTCGCCGCAGGTGAGGTTGACGCACGTAGAACGCCTCTCGCAGGGTTTGCAGGTTTTGGAGAGTGCGGTGGCAAGTGCACAGCCTGTAGATGCTGTGTTGTTGGACTTGAACCTGCCCGATTCGAGTGGTTCGGCCACCTTCTTGCGTCTGAATGAACACGCAGGGCAGGTGCCGGTCATCCTCTTGACCGGTAATGATGATGATGAACTGGCCCAGTCTTTGATGCGAGCTGGGGCGCAGGACTACCTGCTGAAGGGTGATGTGGATGGGCGTATTCTCAAGCGCTCCATCCGCTATGCAATTGAAAGGAAAAACTCGGCGGATAGTTTGCGGGCCAGTGAAGAACGCTACCGCACCCTGGTGGAGCAGGCTTCGGATGGTATCTTCATTCTTGACCGTAATGGGGTGGTGGTGGATATTAATACCAGCGGCAGTATTCTGTTGGGCATATCGCCCAAAGAATTTCTTGCGCGTGGGGTTAATGTGCGTGAGCTGATTGCGAGCCCGGCGGTGCCGGAGGATCTCAGCCAGATTCGCGCGTTGGTGCAAGGCCAGACTTTGGTTTTTGAAGCCGAAATCCGCCATGCGGGCGGTAAGCTTGTGCCGGTGGAAGTGAGCGCAAAACAATTAGCAGATGGGCGCTTGCAGGGGCTGGTACGGGATATCAGCGAGCGAAAGAAGGCAGAAGCAGTTCTACGTGAAGCCAACGAATTCAACATGACATTGATCCAGACTCTGCCGTTCCAGATGGATATTGTGGATGAGAGTGGCAGAATTATTTATGTCAACCCCCGGGCTGAAAAAATGATTGGCATGCCACTGCTGGGGCGTTACTGTTGGGAAACCTACCCGGACAACCAGGAAAAATGCAAAGACTGCCCGCTATTAAGGCCGATTGAGATCGGTGAAACCATTGTAACCCGTTCCAGTAAGATGATGGGCGACCGGATTTTTGATATCACTCACACGGGGATGTGGTACCAGGGGCACCGGGCGCTGTTGAAGGTTTTTCAGGATGTAACCGATAACCGGCGCATGGATGAACAATTGCATACCACCCTGCAGCAGTTGAAATTCCATGTGGAGAATTCCCCGCTGGCGTTAATTGAGTTTGACAGCCAGTATCACATTCAGCGTTGGTCAGATCGGGCAGAACGTATCTTTGGCTGGAATGAGGCCGAGGTGCTTGGCAAGGGGATTGATGATTTGCGTTGGGTGTATGAGGAAGATAGCCAGGCCGTCAGCAGCGATATTGATGAATTACTGCAAGCCCGGCGCACAAGCAACATTCAGACTAATCGGAATTATCGCAAGGATGGGACCATCATTGTTTGCGAGTGGTACAGCTCGGCCCTGATTGATACAAATGGCAAGATGATATCCATCCAATGCCTGGTGCAGGATGTTACTGAGCGCAAACAGGCCGAGCGCAACCTGCGCGAGAGCGAAGCTTTTGGCCAGGCGCTGTTGTACAACTCACCAATTGGCATTGCTGTGCGAGATCCGCAGGGGCGCCTGTTGATTGCCAACCAGGTCTGGCAGAAAATTTGGGCCACGCCTGACTATTTGATGGCGGAAGATATACAGCAAGTGAAGGATCGCGCCATACTTGAGCGTGATAACCCGTATCTGGCGCCTCATTTTGATGATGTGATTGAAGTTTTTACTAAAGGTGGCAACCTGCACTTTCCTGAATTAAGAAATCTGAATGGCAGGCCGGGAGCGGCGGAATGGGTTTCGACGCATTTTTATTCGATATTGGATGAGAGTGGACAGGTCAGCAAGGTGGTGGTCCTGACCGAGGATATAACCGAGCGCAAGCGTTCGGAAGTGGCCCTGTTGAAGGCGCACGCCGAGTTGGAGCAGCGTGTGATTGACCGCACCGTGGAATTGAAGACTGCCAACATGGAGCTGGAAAAAGCTGCGCGCATGAAAGATGAATTCCTGGCAAGCATGAGCCACGAACTGCGTACCCCGCTGACGGGCATCCTGGGACTTTCGGAAGCATTGCAGATGGTTACGTATGGCAACCTGAGTGAAAAACAATTGAAGGCACTCAAGAATATTGAGAGCAGTGGCCGGCATCTGCTTTCGCTGATTAATGACATGCTCGATCTTTCCAAGATCGAGGCAGGGATGTTTGAGATGCAGTTTGCACCGACCTCACTGGATGCGATTTGCCAATCCAGCCTGCAGTTGGTGCGGGGCCTGGCCAACCAGAAGCGTCAGAATATCAGTTACAGCATTCAGCCGCCAGCGATTGTGCTGCGTGCCGATCCGCGCCGGTTGAAGCAAATGCTGGTTAACCTGCTTGGCAATGCGGTGAAATTTACGCCTGAGGATGGTCAACTGGGTATTGTGGTGGCTGGAACGCCAGGCAACCGGCAGGTGAGCATTACCGTTTGGGATAATGGAATTGGCATCCGCGAGGAAGATTTGGTGCGCCTGTTTAAACCATTTGTTCAGCTGGATAGCAGCCTGGCGCGTAATTATTCGGGCACCGGGTTGGGGCTGTCATTGGTGAAGCGCATGGCTGAATTACAAGGCGGCGAGATCAGCGTGGAAAGTACGTATGGTTCTGGCAGTCGCTTCACCATTCTGCTGCCGTGGGTGGTGGATGCCACCCAGCCATTGCAGTTTTACCGGCGGGTGAGCGACCGTATGCAACGCGCCATGACGATTGACCAGGATTTGGAGAAGGCTGCCCGCCTGACCAGCCTGTTGAAGACGGTCGGTTTACAAAACCAGGTGATTTTAAAAACGAGCACTGCCTTGGATACGGTTGTACAGACCTGGCCCGATGTGATCTTCCTGCGCGAATCACCAGGGACGAACAATGAGGAAGATTTACTGAACAAGTTGAAGGCAGATCCGCGTACGCAGGATATCCCGGTGATCGTGTTGAGTCGCAATGATCATCGGACCGGGCAGGCCAAATCGGTGGCGGATGGTTTCTTGCTGGAGCCGTTTGCGCAGAATGAGCTGCATGCAGAGCTTCAGCGCCTGGCGTTCCGTTCGCCGGCTGTGCCAGCGGAGACATCTGCAGGGCTGCCTTCGTCTTCCCAACCAGCCCGAGAAAAGCTGGCGGTGCTGATTGTGGATGATAACCCGATGCTTGCTGAGCTTGTTGCTGATTATTTGCGCGGTCAGAATATGCAGGTTAACAGCGTCAGTAATGGCTGGCAGATGTTGGAAAGTGTGGAGCTTGTCCAGCCGGACATCCTGCTGGTTGATATTCAAATGCCGGGTATGAGCGGGATTGATGTGATCGGTGCCATTCGTAAGAATATAAATGAGCGTATTGCCACCTTGCCCATTATTGCCATCACAGCCCTGGCGATGAGCGGGGACCGGGAGCGCTGCCTGGAAGCTGGTGCGAATGAATATATGAGCAAGCCGCTGGAGCTGATGGAGCTTTCGCTGACCATCCAGGCCCTGTGTCGCCTGGGGGATCGCTTTGGGTAGAATTTTTACTGGTTTAGCCATGAAAGATCAGACCCGGACGGTGACCAACTACCTTTAGATTGGGATAAACCGCGCTCACATACCAAGCGTGGTCACCCGGAGCTTTACATAAATGTTAGCTGATTTTTACGCCGTTTTTCTTCTCTGGGGGGAAAAAAAGGTTAAAATAAAAAAGGTATCAAAATGCAAGTGTAATGGATTGACCAGTTAATTTTGAAGTTTTCAATGGCACTGGCTTCCTTTTGGTAGTTAAAAGGAAAAGGGGAACTGATTGAATAATATTTTGCAAGGCATTAATGGTTCAAAAAAAATCACACCAGGTCGCTGGCGTGATTTGGCATTTTTATTGGTGTTTGGGGTTGTGTACCTGGCGTTGGTTTTCCTGAGCATCTCAATTAATTATCGTCCACAGGCTGGCCCGGAAATCTGGCTGGCCGGGGGAGCAGCGTTGGCCGGGCTGGTGATCAGCCGGCGGCAGCTTTGGCCGGCGATTCTGGCGCTGGTTTTTGGTATTAGTTTCGCGGCTTACCTGAGTGTAGGTTATGCGTTTCTACCCAGCCTGGGTTTTGCGTTGGTTCACTGCGCTGAAGGAGCCCTGACAGCTGCGCTGCTCGGGCGTTATGAAATTCGCCCGGAAAATCTGCCAAAGTTAAGTGCTACGTTGCATTATTATGTGTTGATTACGCTTGTGCATACCCTGATGGCGTTGCTGGCGGCCGGTTTGAGCGTGCTATTGTTAAGCGCCCGGCCGGGGATGACATTTATCAATACCTGGTTTGAATGGTGGATCACCAAGGGCGAGGGTGTTGCGCTGGTTACACCGCTGCTGCTAATTTGGTTGCCGGGTGCCCAGGAGAGGTTCCGATGGCGAACAGCCAAAATCTTGGAGGCAATCCTGCTGCTGGGTTGTATTTCGGTGGCCGGCACCTATTTTTACCTGTACCCACAAAACGGGCCGACGTTTTCTGTTCTGCGTGATTACTTGCTGTTCCCATTTTTTATCTGGGCCGGGCTGCGCTTTGATAATCGCTTTATGATCAGCCTGCTGGCTGCGACCGGGGCTGTTTCGATTGTGGGTGTGGTGAATGGTTGGGGTGCTCCGGTAGCCGGTGCCGGCATGCCTGCCAACCGCCTGTTGGATGTGCAACTTTACCTGGGGGTACTGGTATTTGTTTCACGAATGATCATCTCGGCTGTATATGAAATTCGGCAAACCAGCGAAAAGCTTTCCAGTAGTGAGGTGGAACTGCGCAATTTATTCCAGGACGCATCGGTGGGCATCTTTCACTTTGCACCGGGTAAGGGGTTCTTACGTACCAACCCGGCCCTGGCTACCATGCTTGGTTACAACTCACCCGAGGAGTTGATTGCTTCTGTTAAAGATATTTCACGTGATGTGTTTGTGGACTCGAGCCGCTACCGTGATGACTTGGTGAAGGCTCTGCAGGCGGATGGTTGGGTGTATGACACAGTGGAATACCGGCGCAAGGATGGCAGCCTGATGGTTGGACGACTGTCTTTGCGCACTGTGCTGGGGGCAGATGGTGGCCTTTCTTACCTGGAAGGTTTTGTGGAAGATATCACTGACCGCAGGCAGGTTGAGCTGGCCCTGGCTGAAACGGTGCAGAAATTTAAGAGCATCGTATATTCCTCGCCGATTGCCATGCACCTGTATGAGCTGCAGCCGGATGGTAACCTTGCGCTGGTGGATACCAACCCGATTGCTGATCGCCTGTTGAATATTTCACGCCTGGATATCCTGGGCAAACCGATTGCATCAATCTTCCCGGGCTTCATTGAGAGCGGTTTTTGCGAAACTTGCCGGCAGGTGGCCCTTGGTGAAGTGGAATTGCACCATGTTGTTTTGCCCTACCGAGAAGTGAGCCTGGATGGTTTTTATGATGTGCATGTATTCCAGGCCAACCCGGGCTTTGTGGTGCTGAAATTTGTGGATGTTTCGGAAACTAAACTGACCGAAAAAATTTCATTGGCGCGCTCGCGTTTGCT
This sequence comes from uncultured Anaerolineae bacterium, assembly GCA_903908605.1. GTDB lineage: Bacteria > Chloroflexota > Anaerolineae > Anaerolineales > Villigracilaceae > UBA5195. The sequence goes on along the minus strand of CAIVSQ010000128.1, from coordinate 9,317 downwards.
GGAGTTTTCCTTGAGCCACAGTCTGGATGAACTGCTGGAGGCTACCCTGAATGAAGTCGAAGAGTTGACAGGCAGTCGAATTGGTTTTTATCACTTCCTGGAAGCGGACCAGGTAACCTTGCACCTGCAAAACTGGTCCACGCGGACCAAGGCTGAATATTGCAAGGCCGAAGGCAAAGGCGCGCATTACCCGGTCAGCCAGGCCGGTGTGTGGGTGGATTGCATCCGGGAGGGCCGGGCGGTTATTCATAATGACTACGCCGCGCTTCGGCATAAACGTGGTTTACCAGAGGGCCACGCTGCCCTAATACGCGAGTTGGTGGTGCCGGTTATGCGCGGTGACCAGATTGTGGCCATTTTGGGAGTAGGCAATAAGGCCAGGGACTATACCCAGCGTGATGTGGCGATGGTGGGGCTGCTGGCGGACCTGGCCTGGGATGTGGCCGAGCGCAAAAAATTTGAACAAGCCCTGGCGAGTAGTGAACGACTGCTGAACCAGACCCAGGCCATTGCGAAGGTGGGTGGTTGGGAATATGATTGCCTGACCAAGCATGTTAGCTGGACGCGCGAAGTATTTCAGATTTATGGTGTGCCGGAAGATTTTGACCCTAATAATGTGGAAACGAATATCAGCTTTTATGATGAACCGGATCAGCAGGCAATCCGGCAGGCTTTTGATAATGCCGTGAATGCCGGACAATCGTATGATATGGATTTACACCTGATGACCCCCCAGGGGAAACTGTTGTGGGTGCGTACCAATGGCACCCCGGTGTTTGAAAAAGGCCAGGTGGTGAAGGTGATCGGTACCATCATGGATATCAGCGAGTTAAAATATGCCCAGGCCTCTCTGGCGCGCAACGAGGAACAGCTCAGGCTGGCCATGGAAGCCTCGACCGATGGGATCTGGGATTGGCACTGCCAGGATCACCTATCTTCCTTCAACCGCGAATATCACACCATGCTGGGTTATGAAAACGGTGAAATTCCGGTTGGGATGGAGAATTGGTTGGAATTGGTTCATCCCGATGACCTTGACCTGATGAACCGAACCAATGCCGATTGGCTTTCAGGCCGGATTCACGCCTGTGAAATAGAAATTCGCTTGCGAGCCAGTGACGGCAGCTATAAGTGGATTCTCAGCCGCGGTAAAGTGGTGAAATGGGATAATTATGGAAAACCGCTGCGAATTATTGGTACGCATGTGGATATTACGGAACGAAAACAGGCGGAGGAAGCCTTGTTGGAATCCAACCAAAAGCTGGAGAAGCAGATTCGCGCCAATGAAAAAATGCAAGAATTATTGATTGAGCAAGCCACACACGATGCGCTGACCGGCTTATATAACCGGCGCTTTATGGATGACACGTTGGAACGCGAACTGGCACGTGCCCGGCGAGAAGATGGTCCGGTGGCGGTGATGATGCTGGATATTGATCACTTTAAAAAATTCAATGATAGTTACGGGCATGCAGTCGGGGACCTGGTGTTGATCGCGATGGGGAAGATGCTTAAGGACCTGGTGCGCGAGAGCGATATTGCCTGCCGCTTTGGCGGTGAGGAGTTCTTGGTGGTATTCCCAGGGGCTAATTTGAAAGATGCTGCCCACCGCGCGGAATTGATCCGGCAATCGTTTTGCAACCTGGCCTTACCGGTTGAGGGTTTGAGCATTGCGCCTACCATTTCCGTTGGCTTGGCCATGTTCCCTGAAAACGGTGGGGATGCGGATAGCTTGATTCGGGCGGCCGACTCGGCGCTGTATGTGGCCAAGGCTGAAGGGCGGAACTGTGTGCGGGTAGCGCCTTTTTAAAAAAAATTGGGAATTGAAATTAATGACTGGAAGGCTTATAGTAATTAAGTCTTCCAGCTGTATTTTAAATCAAGATATTGTTTTTTGGAAATCGCGACTAGCCAAGTCTGTGAATGTGCGTAGGACTTTTTGGGGATGCTCTCGTGGTTGCCGGTCAGGTAGAATTATTGTTGGTATTCTTTTCCCCTCACGTTTGAGGGGGACGTGAAGGGGACCTCAATGACGAGGACTGGGTTAAATTTTGTGACCGGTAGGGGTTTTCAATTTAGCCAGGCGCTGCACGAGCTTTGGATTCCGGTTGCTATTACTTTTCTCACACTTTTTTCAACGCTTATTGGATTGTCCTACCGTGGGTCGAAGGGGGCGGTGTGGTTATGGCTGCCTGCGGGTATGTTGCTTGGTGCGCTGATGCTGGTTAAGCGCAGTTCACGGCTGCTGCTGTTGAGTGGGGGCGGCCTGGCGGTCTGTGGTGGTGGTTTGCTATTTGGCGAAACGTTTGCCAGCAGCCTGGCTTTGGCCGTGGGCACCTGCCTGGGGGCCTGGTTATGTGCCTGGCTGCTGGACCGTTTATTGGAAAAGCCTTTTCATATTCGAAAAATAAATCACACCCTGGTTTTCTTTGGGTTGGCGGTGTTGGGCAGCGCGTCTGGCGCGCTGCTGATGGCTTTTTCTGGCAGGGAGCGTTTGCTGGAAAACTGGCCGGGATGGTGGCTTGCGAGTCTGGTGGGCTACCTGCTGGTAGTGCCGACTTTGCTGGCTTTTGCCCCGGGCAGGTTTAATGGGCCATGGAGCAGGTTGGAAGCCCTGTTCTTGATCGGTTCCCTGCTGGTGGCTTGTTGGGTGCTTTTCCTGGGACCGCTGAGGCTGCCGGTTGACCCGGTTTTGAGCCTGTGCCTGATTTTCCCGCTGTTGACCTGGACGGCCGTCCGTTTTGACCAACGATTTGTAACCCTGACGCTGGTGTTTTTGGCTGTGACGGCTGTGCGGGGGGCTTATTACGGATTGGGGCAGTTCCCAGATTTTTCACAAGCAGCCATCCCATTGAACATTTTGGTGCAGATTTATATCCTGATTATGTTGGTCAGCGCGCTTACGCTCAGTTCAGCCCTGGCTGAAGTGCGCATTACACGGGCAGCACTCAAGAAAAGCGAGACTTTATTAAATGAAGCCCAGGCGATCGCCGGAGTGGGGGGGTGGGAATATGACGTGGCCAGCCAGAGCATGTCGTGGACACGCGAGTTGGATCGTCTCCTCGAAACGACCATGGCCGGCGCTTCGCACCAGCTGACGGAGTATTTGGATTGGTTCGATGCCCAGGATCGCCATGCTTTGGAGATGGCTTTTGCACAAGCGTTGAAAAATGGCATGGCATTTGACCTGGAGCTGCGCCTGGCGGATGAGAGTAAAAATGCCGGTGGACCGACCTGGGTGCGGACACGCGGTACCCCGGTGGTGGAAAATGGCCAGGTGCTGAAGGTGACCGGTACGGTCATGGATATCAGCGAGTTGAAGCGCATTCAGTTTTCGCTGGTTCACAGTGAAGAGCAGCTCAGGCTTGCCATGGAGGCTTCGCACGATGGCATGTGGGATTGGTGCCCCGGGGATGATCGGTTGGAATTCAGCCCGGCGTATTCACAGCAACTGGGTTACCGGCCTGAAGATATGCCGGCGCGCTTTAATGACTGGTTATCACTGGTGCACAGGGAGGACCGTGCCCTGGTGGAACGTGTTTCTTCCGATTGGATGGAAGGGCGTGCGGAGAGCGGGGAATTTGAGTTACGCCTGCGGACACTGGATGGGAGCTGGAAGTGGTTTCTTAGCCGTGGCAAGGTGATTGGGCGGAATGAATCTGGCCAACCCTTGCGCATCATCGGCACACATGTCGATATTGAATCGAGGAAACAGGCGGAGGAGGCTCTGATGCGCTCCAACCGGCGCCTGGAGCAGCAACTGGTGGCTAACGAGGCCTTGCAAACCCTGCTGGTGGAACAGGCTACCCGCGATGGCCTGACCGGGTTGTATAACCGGCGTTTTATGGATGACGCTCTTCAGCGTGAAGTGATTCGAGCCAACCGGCAAGGCAGTATATTCAGTGTCTTGATGTTGGATATCGATCATTTTAAATATTTCAATGATCAGCATGGACATGACGCTGGTGACCAGGTGTTGGTGGCGTTGAGCAGCCTGTTGCGTCTTAATATCCGCGAGAGCGATGTGGCCTGCCGCTATGGTGGCGAGGAGTTTGTGATCATCATGCCTGGGGCCAGTGCGGATGACGCTCACCGGCGGGCCGAGGTGATCCGGGATGATTTTAGCAATATTGTTATCGGCCCGCTGCGGCTTGCGGCGACCATTTCGATTGGCGTGGCAGAATATCCCCAGCATGGGGTCAACATGGATGAGTTGATGCGCGCGGCTGACACGGCTCTCTATAGTGCAAAAAATACCGGGCGTAACAAAGTGTGGATTTTCTAGCCATTTTACAGCCTGCTTTTCGCTGAAGGGGGCCGGGTTGGGGGGATGTGCTATACTAGAATAAGAAATTATTCTTTAGCGGAGTGTTGGATGAATCAGGCATTTGGCGGGCAGACTTTGGTGTATCTCGAAAATGGTCGCAGGCGAACATTTGCCGGGGCTATTGATTGGCCGGGTTGGTGCCGGATGGGCGACGACGAGGAGTCGGCGCTGCAGGCTCTATTTACTATTATGCCTCGTTATGCTGCCGTGATGCAGGCTGCCCAGATCGAATTCCAGGCCCCGCTTGACCTTTCTTCTTTTATTGTGGTTGAACGCCTGGTGGGTAATGGCACCACCGATTTTGGCGCTCCAAACATAAGCCCATCCAATGATAACCGCATATTAAATGAAACAGAGTTCATGAGACTACAGGCGTTGATCATGGCTTGCTGGCAGGCATTTGACGCAGCAGTGATTTCTGCCAGCGGGCGGGAACTGCGCAAGGGCCCGCGTGGGGGCGGCCGCGACTTGCTCGGGATTATGGCACATTTAATCAACTCGGATGCCGGTGACTTGCCGCGCCTGGCTGCAAGCTACCGCCTGCCCGACCCCACTAATCCTGTCAACGAATTGGGCGGTCTGCGCCAGGCCATGTTAAACGCTTTTACCCGGGCAGCATTGGATAAAATGCCCTCCGCCGGTCCCCGGGGTGGGGTGGTCTGGACGGCGCGCCAGTATGCGCGCAACCTGGCCTGGCACACGCTTGACCATGCCTGGGAAATTGAAGATCGGCTGATGGAAACCGAAGACTAATCGAATTAATTTGCGTATAGATAAGTAATAAATAATGGCCGCGTGGAACCTTCACGCGGTTTTTTTTATTTAATTTTTGGCATGGTTACATATGTGGGTATATGACCTGACAGTTAATCTACTGACTTGTGCGTGCCGGGTTTCCGTTCTACATTATTGATATGGATAACCAACGGGCAAGATTGGCGGAGGGAAGATGATCACTTCGGCGCAGATGTATTGGTCACGTGCTATGTTGATGGGTGGGCTGCAGGGGCCGGAGGCTGCGCCTTTGGAGTTTTACCGAATGTTGGAATCGTATTACATGAATAATGGTCTGTATGATGGGGTGATGCAGGCGATGTATGAGAACGGGATCTGGACGGCGGGCATGAAGCCGCTTCGCAACCCAGCTAAGAGATCTGTGGAGTTTCATGTTACGCACATTTGGCCTGGAAACCTTGAACGTGCGCTGCCGGTAGTCACCGAGAATAGAAGGATCATTGAGCCCTTGTATAAAATGTGGGGCTGGTCCAATTGGGGAGTTAAGAAGCAGTTGGCGGCGCGCTGGTTTGCGCTGTATGGTGATTGGTTTTGCAAGGTGGCGACGAGCACAGACAAGAACACAGGAAAGATACTACGAGTCTTTCTGCAGAATATCAAGCCTGAGTATGTGACGGACTTCGAGAAGGACGAGCGCGGGAACATCATATCACTGCGGCTGGATATACCACTGGCGAATGGGACCGGACCGCAGCAATATCACACCGAAGTATGGGACGATGGCGGCGTAAAGATCTTCATCAATTCACGCGAGCCGGCCACCCCCGTCAAGCAATTGGGCCCCCCCATCTCCACCAGCGCCCTTTCTGCCTTTGGAATTGACTTTGTTCCGTTTGTTCACGCCAGCTTTTTGGATATGGGCGAAAAACGCGGCATTGGTGTTTTTACCCTGGCGTTGGATAAGATCGACGAAGCCAACCGGATGGCAACGCGGTTACACCAAATGATTTTCCGGTATAACAAGCCGACCGTTGCAATTTTGGCGAATGGCACTGACGCGGCCGGTCGTCCCCTACCCCCGCCGAAGCTGCCGAATCAATCGACCGGGATCAGTGACGAGCATGACGATGATGTAAAGAGCTTTCCGGGTAACAGTAAGATGGAATACCTGGTTGCGAATTTGAACTATCAGGCGCACCTGGATGTGATCAACGCGCAGATGAGAGAACTGGAAGAAGATCTTCCGGAGCTTTCGTATTATCGGCAAAAAGAGCTGGGCAGCGGGATCAGTGGCCGGGCTGTGCGTTTGCTGCTGTCGCAGGCGGTGGATAGGACGCTTGAGGCGCGCGGGAATATTGAAACCGCGCTGGCGCGGGCGGATATGATGGCGTTAAGCATGGGTGTAAAGGCTGGTTTGTTTGGCGGAATTGGGACGTATGAACAGGGTGATTTTGAACATAGTTTCGCTGAAAGGGAGGTGATCCCATTCTCTGCCCAGGAACAGGCGGAAACAATGAGCCTGGAACGGGCTGCAGGTGTGCCTTTGGAGACGGCGGCCAGGCGGCGCGGCTGGGCTGAGTCGGAAATACAGCGGATGATGGAAGATCTCAGCCCCGTAAAAGATTCGGGACGATGCCATGAGGCGGCCGGGGTTTCGTCTGCCAGCAGCGCCGGGGATATGAACCCGGCGAATGATCCCAGGCTGAATGATCCCCATGGGCAGCAGGAGCCAAAGGCGCGGGGCTCTGTGGGGAGTAATGGATTGTAGGGAGGAGGCGGCAGAGATGAGGCGCAAGGGAGAGAGGCGCAAGGTATTGCGCCAGTACATTAATTCATGCTGAAAGGCATGTTTTACGGCGGTTTTGTACAAATTAAAGTGACGGTACGCGGCCGGTTAAACGCGGAGGAGAAGGCATGAAAGATGATGGTTTGATTGAAGAAGGAACAGGGACACAAGGTATTGTGTCCCAACCGACCCAGGGGGCGGGATCTGCTCCGCAGCCGGGATCGGATACCCAGGCGGGGGTCTCGGCTGGGGGCGATGCCCCGCAAAGCGGGGATCGGCCGGTGGCGATGATTTTTAGCCAGGCGGATGTAGATCGGATCGTAAAGGATCGTCTGGAACGGGAGAAAACAGCCCGTGAGAAGGCCATGGCCAAAGCGAAGGATGAGGCGGAGGCTGATGCGTTGAAGAAAAACCAGGAGTGGCAGGCTTTGGCGGAGCGGAACGCTGCGAAGGCAAGCGAGCTGCAGGCGAAGCTGGGCGAACTGGAACCCTTGAGCGACCAGGTGACGAAGTTGAGTGGTGCATTGGGTAAGTACCTGGAAGCTGAGAAAAAAGATCTGCCAAAGCACGTGCTGGTGCTGCTGGAAAAGCTGGATGTGGTAGAGCAAATTGAATACCTGGCGTTGAATCGTGAAGCCCTTGGGCGGAGCGGGCGCGTTGAAGGTGTGCCAGCCAGCCCTAACGCGAAGCAGCGCAGCCTAAGCGAAGAAGAATTGGAAGCTGCCCGGCGTGGGCAGGCGAGCCTGTATTCTAATTTTTAAGGGCCACAAATTATCCCACAAGGGACTATGTGTGGCATTAAACGGAGGTTGGAAGATGGCCCGAAAAAAGTGTAAGTCAAAGAAGAAAAAATAGGAGATTTGAAGCATGGCCAATATTGCGCTTGTAACCGCCAACCGAATTGAGGTGGTGGAGAGTATTGAACAAATGACCCTGCCGGCTGCGGAAACGATCGTGCCGGGATCGCCGGTCCGCCTGGATACCACGACCGGGAAATTTACCAACGCCAATGCCACCCTGGCGGCAGAGGCGCGCATTTATGGGATTGCCACCGGCACTCATTCGATTGTGGCGGGGATGCCCGTCACCGCTGTGAGGCGTGGTGTGCTGGATGGTTACACCTTTCCCCAGGCTTATGACGCTGCCATTTACCTGTCGGATACCGATGGTACTTTGGCTGACGCGGCCGGGACGGTAAGCACTGTGGTGGGTCGGGTTGTGCCCGGGGCTTCTGAATTGCTGGGCGGATCTTTCGCCAAGCTGTTGCACGTGGGCCTTTAGGCAGGAGGTTACAAAATGGCTCTTTTATATGGTTTTGAAAGTTTGAAGGACCTGGCAAGCAAGCGGGTGACGGAGATCGGCGCGGGCCTGGTGAATACGGCGATCACCCAATCGGTTCAGGAACATAACCGACAAATGGGCGCCTTGATGGCGTTACTGGCGAAGCCAGTAACGGAGTTCAAGGTCACCTACCGCACCCCGACAGCCGCCAGGCTGCAGGGGCTGGACGAATTCGGGCGCGCCAGGCCGATTAAGACGCTGGGCAAGTATGACGTGTCTTTCCCGATTCAATCGGGCGGGGCGGCCTGGGGATCGACGCGGATCATGCGCGAGAAAATGACTGTGCAAGAAGCCAACGACGCGACAGCGGCGTTGATCTCGGCCGATATGCGCTGGATGCGTGATCATGCGCTGGCTGCGATTTTCAATAATAGCACCTGGACTTTCAACGATGATGAGCATGGCGCGCTGACGATCAAGGGCCCGGCGAACGGTGATTCTGATGTGTACCTGGTGATGACCGGGGCCGATTCGGGATCGACCGATGATCATTTCAAAGCCCAGGCTGCCGCGATCGCTGACGCAACCAACCCATTTTCGGCGGATTATACCGAGCTGACCGAGCACCCGGAGAACGGGGGCGAGGCTGTGGCACTGGTGGCGAGCGATTTGAAAAGCAGCATTGAAGGGCTGAGCAATTATGTGCCGGTCAGTGATCCCAACATCCAATTAGCCAGCACTCGAAACCAGCTGGTGGGAAACCTGGGTGTTAGCTTGCCCGGCAAGCTGATTGGCTATGTTGATAAGGTGTGGATCTGTGAATGGAAGGCGATGCCCAGCAATTATTACGCGATGGTCACCACCCAGGGTGAACCACCGCTCGGCATGCGCCAGCATGGCGAGGCGAGTTTGCAGGGCTTCGCGCGCGTTGCGGAACGCAACGATCACCCGTTTTATGAAAGCCAGTGGGAACGGCATGCAGGTTTTGGTGCCTGGAATCGCGTGGGCGTTTTGGTTCGGCGTATTGGTAATGCGGCATACGCGATACCGACGAATTACAGCAGCCCGATGCCGTAAGAGATTCGGCACGATGTGCCGTAAGAGATTCGGCACGATGTGCCGTAAGAGATTCGGCACGATGTGCCGTAAGAGATTCGGCACGATGTGCCGTAAGAGATTCGGCACGAT
>CAIVSQ010000127.1 GCA_903908605.1 uncultured Anaerolineae bacterium | reverse complement strand
TCCAGCGGCCGTTTAAGGCTGGAGTGGATCAGGGCTTGATACAAAAGGAAGACAGAGGCCAGATGCATGAAATGCCCAGTGGCGTTCACAAGACTGGTGACGCTCGTGTACAGGGTGAAAAAGAGTTCGCCACCGATGGAGAGAGCAATCCCCAGGGAGACGAGGAGGTAGACGGTGCGGTCAAGGTGGCTGCGGCGGCGGTGGAGGAGGACAAGGGCAGTGAGTCCCGCCAGACAGAACAGATATTCGCTGGCTATTTTGAAGGTGGTCAGCCCCGTGCCTTCGATGAAACAGTCGGGAAAAATCGGCCAGCCAATAATGGAGAACACGAGCAGCACGGGCAGCACACCCCAGAGCACAACATGGAACATCGCCGGATATCGGCGCTGCAGCGAGAGCGGGAAGGCGAGCAAGGCGGTTGCCTCGAGGAAACGGGCGGCGATCCAGAACTGGGTGGCCATATTGGCGCCGCCGGTGTTGGCGAGTAGGGCCATGCCCTTGTAGGCGAGGGTGTGGAGCAGGGTGATCAGGGCAACACCAAGAAAGCTCAGGCCCAGGATGAGAAAGGCATCATTGTCGACCAGGTGACGGGTGTTCCAGGCGACAGTAAAGATGGCGATAGCCATGCCGATGGTGCACAGCTCGACGACAACATGAAACAGGAGAAAGTTGTACAGGCTGATTAAAAACAGCCCCCCGAGAAAGGCGGCGGTCAGGATAGCAGTCAGGAGACGGAGAAGCCAGCGGGGTGCTGCCGGTTGGAGGCCGTTTTCGAAACGGGCGGTCGCGGAGCTATTCATCGATGGCCTCCTTGATGGCGTCGCGGGGCATGAAGGGACCGGCCGCGGGCGCGTGGTTCCGGTCGAGCACGGCATGGAGCAAAGCGGCAATATCTTTTTTGGTCAGCGGTTTCATGGCAAAGCCCTTGATGCCGTAGGCCTTGGCTTGGGCCTCGTCGATCAGGTTGCTGTAGCCGGTGCAGAGGATGATCGGCAGCTCGGGCCGGATCTGGAGCATGCGCCGGGCAAGGTCGAGACCGGTCATGCCCGGCATAGTCTGGTCGGTGATCACCGCGTCGAAGCGATGGGGATCGTTCTGGAAGGTGGTCAGGGCCGCGAGGCTGCTGGTGCGGATCGTCACCGAGTAGCCGAGCCGTTCGAGCATGGTCTGGCCCATCTCGGTGAGGATCTCCTCGTCATCGACCAGAAGGATATGGCCGCTGCCTTTGGTGATGTTGTCGGTCGAATCGCCGGTGTCAACCGCCTCGGTGTTGCAGGCGGGGAGGTAGATGGCGAAGACCGTCCCCTTGCCGGGTTCGCTCTCGCAGGTGATAAAGCCGCCGGAGCCGCGAACGATGCCATCGACGATGGCTAGCCCCATGCCGGTGCCCTTGCCCACCCCCTTGGTGGTGAAATAGGGGTCGAAGATCCTGTCCCTGATTTCCGGGGCGATGCCCGGGCCGGTGTCAGCCACCGACAGCCGGACAAAGGGACCGGGGGCAATGCCCGGGTGGAGGGCGAGGTCTGCCTCGGTGCAATCGATGTCGTCGACACTGATCTCCAGGCTGCAGACCCAACCATCCATTCATCCACCGAGGAAAAACAAGCCATGAGCAAACTTTCTTATTACATCCTGGACGTTTTTGCCGAATCAAAATTTGCAGGCAACCAGTTGGCCGTCTTTCGTCGCGCAGCCAACATCTCCAGCGACGAAATGCAAAATATCGCCCGCGAAATCAACTTTTCCGAAACCACCTTTATCCTCGCCGATGAACAGACCGAGGCTGGTTTTGATGTGCGCATATTTACGCCCAAAGAGGAAGTTCCCTTTGCGGGTCATCCCACGCTAGGCACCGCGCACATCATCCACAACGAAATCCTGCAGCGAAAAACCGATCACCTCGTTCTCAATCTGAAGATAGGCCAAATTCCGGTCAGCTTTAGCCCGGATGGCTATGGCTGGATGAAACAGGTTCCACCCGTATTTGGCCAACAACACCCGGCCAACACCCTGGCGGATGTTCTCAACCTGGAAGTGGCTGAAATCGATCAGCGCTTTCCCATTCAAGAAGTTTCCACCGGCCTGCCATTTTTCATCGTGCCCCTCAAAAACCTGGCCGCCCTAAAAAAAGCCCGCGTTGAGCGCGAAAAGTATTTCAAGCTGATTAACAATACCGTTGCAAAGGGCATCCTGGTCTTTTGTCCCGAAGCACATCAACCCCAAAACCAGGTCAGCGTCAGGGTTTTTGTCGACTACTACGGTGTCCCCGAAGACCCCGCTACGGGCAGTGGCAACGGTTGCCTGGCCGGCTACCTGCTGAAATATCGCTATTTTGGCAAAGACACGCTCGATATCCGCAGTGAACAGGGCTATGAAATTGGCAGACCCTCGCTCTTGCTCTTGCGAGCCGAACAAAATGACGGCATCATCAATATCTCCGTCGGCGGCAAAAGCGTCATCGTAGCCCAGGGCGAATTCCTTTAACCAGTCATCCCACACCAATTCCCCTTTGGCGGTCCCACCCAACCGTCACCCGGTTGCACACAGCACCGCTTTTTATAACTTAATCATCAGATCGGTACATTTTCACAGCAGCCCAATCATCGCAAAACGCATCCTGGAGAAAAACAATGCAAAAACAATATGTCACCGAAAATGGTTTACGCGCCAATTTTTATCAGGTTGACGGCCAACAAGGCCGGGCAATCATTGTATTGGGGGGTTCTGAAGGCGGGCTGCCCTTTGCCGATCACGAGGAACAACTCCAACCCCTGCTCGACCTGGGTCACCCGGTCTTGTGCCTGGCCTATTTCAAAACAGAAGGACTGCCGCAATCCCTCGAGAAAATTCCACTTGAGTATTTTGAGCAAGCCTTTGACTGGCTCTCCCGGCAAACGGACATCCCCCATCAATACAACATCCTTGGCGGGTCCAAGGGCGCTGAGCTGGCCTTATTGCTGGCCAGTCGTTACCAGCAGGTGAGGACCGTCATCGCCTCCGTGCCCAGCCACGTGACCTGGCAGGGCATTCCAAACGGCGCTCCCAAAGGCCCACTCGGATCGTCCTGGTCCTACGCCGGCAAAGACATCCCCTTTGTCTCGCTGCCATTTTCACCCGCACTCATCATGGCATTGTTCACATCCCGTTACCGAAAGGTCTACGAGCAGGCCCTCCTCAACAAAAAACAGGTCGCAACCGCCACCATCCCGGTCGAGCAGATGCGTGGGCCACTCTTGCTGATCTCAGCCCGTGCAGATACCATCTGGCCATCCACACCGATGAGCAAACAAATCCTCAAGCGCCTGGCCGACAACCACCACCCGTTCTCATACCAACATAACATCTTGGAATCCGGCCACGCCGTACAAAAAGAAGCCGCCTTCTGGCCGCTTGTAACCGCTTTCCTGCAAAATAACACCCCGTAATGGGCACGGCGTTGCCGTGCCCCTACGCCTCAATCGCCTGTACAAAAGCCCTGGCAATCACCATGTGCCCCGGCAAGAAAGGATGCACCCGGTCCCAGGCAATCCCCATTGCGTGGCTGTGCTGCAGCACCACATCAAAAGCCGCCTGCGTATCCACAAAGACCGCCTGGTATTTGGTAGCCAGGCGCTTCACCACGGCACCATATTCATCCATCATCGCCCGCATCGGGTCCGATTTATTTGGTTCAATAAAAAAGGGCGTCATCAGCACCAGCCCCATCAGGCTCGGGCGCGTGTTCTGTATCAAACGCTCCAGGGTGGTGGCGTACTCCTCCAAGGAGACATGCCACTCCTTCTGCAGCGGCCCATCAAACTGCCGCCAGACATCGTTGATCCCGATCATAATGGCCAGCCAGTCCGGGTTTTGAGCCAGCACATCCTTCTGCCAGCGCTCGTCCAGGTCTCGCACCGTGTTGCCGCTGGTGCCCACGTTGACCACCCGCACCGGGTTTTCGGGCTGGGCCGCCCATAAAAGCGCATTCACCAGGCTGACATACCCATTACCAAGCCCCCCACCCTCGCCAAATGGACGTTCACGTCCGCAATCCGTAATCGAATCGCCAATAAAAAGCAGCTTGCTGTTAGCGTGAATAAGCATGGTTTCCCTTTCCTTACCATGAACTGATGATTTCGATGCGCTGAAGCAGTTCTTCGGTCCAACTCTCGTGAAAAAACCACGATAGGCGCGTTATCTGGGGGTAATCATACCGCAAATGGGTCAAAATCTGGTGAAAATGTTCGTCACCCAGGTTGGGCACGCTCGTCCCACTGGCCGAAAGCGTGGTGCGCGTGCCAATCTCCAATGTCGGCAGCACAGCGGCCGGTCCGGCTTTCTGGCGCGTCGTTTGCAGGCAGCTGCCCCAAATCCAATCCAGCGGGAAGCCCCAATCGCGGTTATAGCACATCGGCGAGATGAAATCCACCTGGTTATTAAATTTTGCCGCGTCCTGCCCGCACTCAATAAACTCGGGCGGCAAAATATACACCCCCAGCAGCATGCCCTTTGGCAGGCTGGCACGCACCGCCCGCGCATAAGCTCCAATCCCATCCGTGCGAAACTCGTTCCAGGCGGCCCGCGCCGGGTTTTCGCTGGCAAGGTCAATCTCCAGCGGGTCGATACCGGTCTTGGCCTTAAAAGCAGCCCGCGTACTCTCGCCCATATCCATGTTGAAATCGTCAAAACGCAGCCAATCCAGCATAATGCCATCCACCGCGTAATTTTCGACCACCTCACGGATCAACCCAAGCTCGTACTGCTGAACATCGGGGTTGAGCGGGTTCACAAAATACTCCTCATTCCCCGAGCCGCTAAACGCGCGCACCTGCCCATCGCGTAGCGCCATCATCTGCCATTCCGGGTGCTGGCGCGCCGCCACCTGGTCGTGGAATTGTGGCATCCACGCCCGCACCTGTATGCCGCGCGCGTGCGCTTCCTCCAGCATCACCTGCAGCACATCCAGCCTCATATAACCAGGCGCAATCGGCGCAATCTTGCTGCGATAAAAGACCTGCCCGGAGGAGATAAAGCCATCCTCGTCCTGTTTGACCAACACGCTGATCACCTTTACCTGGTGCCGGGCCGCCATCGCCACGAAAGCGCTGATATCCTCACGGCTGTGAAAATTTTCAGCCGTCCGGACAATAATCTCAATCTGGTATGGGCTTGGCGCCTGGGTGGGCATGGGGCTTGGAGGGTTGGTTGGCATGCTAATTGACCTGGCAGTGGTTGGAAGCGGGGTGGACTGGCTGGCGGGCACCTGGCAGGCAAACAATAGCCCGCAGGCCAGCAGCGTCAGGGTACGCGCCAGGGCTCGCAAAGGCGCTACCCCACCAGGCCGGTACGTTCGATCGATTCGACGAAATAGCGGCGGGCAAACAGGTAGATCACCAGCAGCGGCAGGAAGGTCAGCAGCGACGCCGCCATAATCGCGCCCGTATTGCCGGTCAGCAGCATGTGCAGGGCGCGCATCATCGCCTCCAGGTTGTTCAGGTGCTGAGGCAGGAAGAACTTATCCGGGTTGGTCAGGTAAATCGAAGGCTCAAAATTATCGTTCCAATGCCAGACAAACGAAAACAAGAACACCACCAGGATGGCCGGCTGGGCCAGCGGCAGCATGATGCTCAAAAAGACCCGCAGCGGGCTGGCCCCATCGATGTAGGCAGCATCCTCCAGCTCATAAGGCATGCCCTTAAAGAATTGCCTGAATATGAAGATAAACAACGCCCCGCGCAGCCCCATGCCCATCGCCGAAGGCACCAGGAACGGCAGGTAGCCATCCAACCAGTCCAGCTTGCCATACAGCACAAACAGCTGGATGATGATCGTTTGCGGTGGCACAATCAGGCTGAACAGCACCAACCCAAAAAGCGCATCGCGCCCTGGGAACTTCAAACGCGCAAAACCATAACCCACCACCGCCGCCGAGATGGTCTGCAGCGCGGCGGCAGCCAACGCCACCAGCATCGTGTTCCTCAGCGCCTGCCAGTAATCCAACGCGGCGATGGCACGCACAAAATTCTCGATGTGGATCTCATGCGGCAGCCAGACCACCGTCGGGTCGTGCTGGTCGGTTGGGCTCATCATGGCGGTCGAAGCCAGCCTGAGCAGCGGCAGCAGGAAGATAAAAGCCACATCCAGCAGCAGCACAAAGGTCACCAGTTGGTAAAACGCACGCTTCAGGCGCTGTCCATCCAGCAGAGTTCGCAGCAGGTTCATCGCTCACCTCCATAATAGGCGCGCCGGTTCAGCACCAAAAAGATGCTGATCACGATCGCGAAGATGATGATGAAATAAATATTGCCCAGCGCCGAGGGGTAGCCAAAGCGCAGCTGCGAAACAAAGGTCACATCGCGAATGTAGCCCATCACAGCGTTAAAGTAATCGGTAAATGAATCGATGATCGTATAGACCACATTAATGATCAAGACCGGGGTCAGCATCGGCAGGGTTACCTTCCAAAACCGCACCCAGGGCGTGGCCCCATCCATCTGGGCCGCTTCATACAAGACCGGGTCAATGCCCTTCAGCCCGGCAATAAAAATCATAATTTGCACGCCCGAGCGCCACAGCACAAACACAATCCGATTGACAAACTCCAAAAATGTCGCTGTGTTAGCGCCCAGGAAGATATGCAGGAAGGTGTTGATCTGCTCGCCCTGGAACAGCGTCAGCTGGTTGCCCTGTATCTGGAACAACCGCCCAACCACCTCCGCCGAGCCGATCACCACCGGCAGGAAGAAGATCGCCCGAAAGAAGCCCTGTCCGCGCACCTTCTGCTCCGAAAGGATCGCCACCGCCAGCGAAAACAACAGGATGATCGGCGTATCCACCAGCAGGTTGCGAAGGGTCTGCAGCAGCAGCGGGACAAATTTTGCATCGATCACAAAGGCTTCCACGTAATTGGCCACCCCAATGAAGTTGGGGTGATCGATGTTTTTGTTCAGGGCGGCATCCGTAAAACTCCACAGCAGGTTGCGAATCAGGGGATACATCAGGAAAACACTGATCCCCACCAACCAGATGGCGATGAAGGAATAACCAGAAAGAGCTTGTCTTTGTCGAAGTGTCAGGCGCATGTTTTTTTCCACTACAATCCGGGTACGGGCTTATTCTTACCGAAACGACAATAAACACACGAGCGGCATGGCATGGGTTAGCCCTCGTTGCTACCGTTATTAACGCTGCGCCGATTTCGGATCCACCAGGAACCCTTGCCAGCCAAACCGCCCAGCGTGCCGAACAAGACTGCAACCAGCGGGGCCAGCAGCAGGTGAAAGAACCCTGCCCCCAAAAAATCTTCCATCATGAAGGTATTGAAATCGCTCATCCCACTGCGGGCGAAATCTTCCAAATTGCCTTCGGCCGCAAAAACCAGTGCCTGCCGGGGGCTGCCCCGGAACAGGTAAAAGACCAGCAGCACACAAACCAACCAGGCCACCGCACTGAGCATGGCCGTCATCACCGCCACGCCCAGACCATTTTTGATGCTCTTGCCGCGGGCCGTCACCAGCAGGGCCGAGAGAAAAAACAGGCCAAAAACACTCGCCAGCCTGAGCAAACCGGGTTCAATCCGCGCAAATCCAACATAACCAGCGGCTGCATAAGCCAACAAAACCAGGCTCACACCAACCACACCGAGCAGGCTGATCTGCGGATACAGGCCCCAGCCCACCAGCACCAGCACAAAGCCAGCCAGGATTGCAAATAGAAATCCTCTTTTGACCATCATTGTGGCGGCATCCTTACTGCTGGCAATCATCACACATCCACACCTGGCACAACCCTGTCAATTAAGGCACCACAATAAAATCGTTGGCCGGCACACTGATCGATCCGGCCACATACGGATTATCGTTGTAATTCACGATCACCCGCGCACCCGAATCATAACGGGTTTCAAAAACACCCTCGGCCAGCTTTTCATGCCCGCTCATAAATTGGCCTTGCACAGCCTGCAGCGGCAGCAGGGACAGGTAATCACGCACCATTTCATCCTTCCAGGTCGAAAACTGCCCGGTCCACAGTGCATTGGCATTCGTGCGGTACAGCAGGGCCGTATCGTTCCAGGTCAGTGCAAAGACCGGCATGGCGCCGTACTCCACATGCCGCAGGAAAGACCGGCGCGCATCGCTGCCCAGGTTAATCACCTCGCCGCTGTACTGCACCAGGCCATGCACAGCCATCTGGTAAAACGGCACAGACTCATTGCTCAGGTCATAGCCGGTACTCTCGAGCGGCACATTCTCCAACCGCGCGGCATGGTTCAATGCATACAGGTTGCCACCCCCCAACGCAGCGTTGCCCAACGCCGAACTGGAAAGTCCGGCAATTTGTATCCAGGTGGCGGCGAAATTCTCACGGCTGAGCGGGTAGCGCAGGTTACCATCCGGCACGGCAATCGCGGCGAAATCCTGCAAATACAACCCGTCCGCGCCCAGCTTCGCCATGCTGGCCATATCGTGGGCGGCAAACTGGCGCAGCGCCACCTGCGGGTTGAGGTAATAACCCGCCTCGCCATCACCCACCGGCAGACCATCCACCCCGCGCACTGCGTCCATGATCGGGAAAGCCCCGGTTGACCCGGGCAAAATATCCAGGTAATTATCGTGCAAGAACAAGCGCTGCCCGCGCGCATGCAGGCTATCTGCCAGCGCGCGCAACCCGTCCTCACCGCCCAGCTCAGCCTCCACCGGCAATCGCTGTGGATAGTGAGACTTTGCACCGCCGTTGTTCCAGCCTTCCAGGGTCACATCCAGCCGATCGACGCCCTCACCCGCCAGCGTATCCAACATGGCCTGCGCCTCTCCAAAACTGGTCATGCCAATAAAATCACGCAGGAACCAGGTTCGCTGCTCGATGCCCATAAAAAGACGCAAGTTCATCAGCGGCGCATCGGTCTTCACCCGCCCGGCCCCTCGCTCCAGCAGGTAGTCGCGGTAGCGGGCCGCCATATCGGCATAACCCACCTGCCCCTGGCAGGGCGCTGCGCAGGCGTTGAAAAACATGTAGCGAATTTGCCGGTCACCGCCCACCCGCCCGGGCTCGTAAAGGATCACCGGCTGCTCACCATTCAGCGAGAACATTCCCTGCCGGCGATAAACAAACTCAGCCCAGCTGCGGTTGTAGGGCATGCCTTCACCACTGCGCGCCATCGAGATGCTGGCGTCAAAATCGCCGTGCGTAACGATCCCCACAAAGGCATCTGCGCCGGTGGTCAACCCAAAAACCGGCATGACAATCGGTTGGCGCGTAAAGATCACCGGCCTGTTGGTCGGCGGATCAAGCAGGTCATTGCCGTAAACCGGGCGCGAAGTCTCCTGCACCTCGTTGCGATGCGGAGTATCAAAACGCACCAGCATGCCAGCCCCATCCGGGTAAAAGATATATCCCGCCTGGCTGTCTGGCATGGCTCCAAAAAATGGCAGCACCTGCACTGAAACAAAGCCATTTTCACCGCTCTCCTGCACCGAGGCTTCCGGAATGGTCACTTCAAGGCGGTCATTGCTCACAGTAAACAGCAGATTAAGCGCCAGCCCGTTGTTGGCGGCAACCACCTCCACCCTGGCCCCATTCTGCAGCGGGCTGACCGTCAACTGCATATCCTCGGGCCGCACAGCCTTGACGGCCGAACGGTCGCTGCTGGTATATTCCACCACCAGTGGGATCGGGCTGCGGCGCTTCCAGACCCCGGCCAGCTTTTTGTTCGTGCTGGCATCCAGCGGAACGCTGCTCCAGGTGTAGCCGCTGCGCTTGTCAAACAGCAGGATGGCCGCATTCTTCGGGTTGATGAACAGCTGCAGCTCTTCACTCTCGGCCGCTGCCTGGTACTCCGGCGGGATCCCGTCCGGCCGCTTCATCACCGGCCAGCTGACAGCTGCTTCCGGCAGGGCTCCCAGGGCCGGGTTGAGCAGCGGCGCCACTTCTTGCGGCACCGCCAGCGAGCTGCCCGCGCCAGCACAGGCGCTTAACACCAACAGCAGCACGGCTGCACCCAGCATTAAATACACGCGCCCACGCAGGCGCACACCCGTCTGCCTGCAGGGATAATTAGAACCTGCGAACATAAATCTCCAATATCACTTGCCCAATCACGCGCACAATATCGGCGCTCAGCGTATAAACCAGCGCGGCCAGCGCCCACAACACCAGCATGCCAAACAGGTTCAGCACAAAGACCAGCACCGATTCACCAAAGGCAAAGCTGTGCAACTCCTCGCCCTGCCGGAAAAACTGCCAGGCCATCAACGCCCAAACGATCATCCAGCCCCACTGGATCAGTGAAGCCTCACCCAGCGTCAGCAGGTTGGTGATTAACCCCAGCGGAATAGCCAGCAGCATGAATGGGATCAAAGCCCGCGCGCTGGCCAACACGATCTCACGGAAGGAACCGCGTCCAAAGAAAATCTGGCTGACGCCATACGAGGCGATGCACCAGCTTAACCACGGGATCAGGATTTTTCCGCTTTCAAAGATCAGCCGGGTCTGCTCGGGGCGCTGTGTGCGAAAGTGAAAACTGGTCAGGCTGAGCGAGATCATCCAGGCCACCACCGCCAGCGCCAACAGCAGCGGCACACCCCACAGGTCGGCGCGGTCGAGGGCCGCCAGACTGCTTGTCCGCAGCCGTCCACCCAGGCGCGTGAGCGGCTTGCCCCACAGCGCACTGGCCAACAGCAGCAGCCCAATCCCCAGCCCGGCCAGGGCAAAATGCTCGCGCAGCCAGGCATAGCGCAGCTCACTAAAGGCCGCCGAATAGCCGCCGGTGTCATCCGCCAGGCGGTACTGGTTCATGGCCTCACTGTACTGGTTTTGACGCAGCAGCGCCTTGCCCAGCCCGGAATGCGCCAGCGTGAAGTTGGTATTGCGCCCGGCAATCCCACTCCACAGTGCCGCGGCCTGCTGGTAATTGCCGGTGTAATACTGGTAGGTGGCCTGGTGGATGGCGCGCATGGTAGCCGTTGGCGTAAACACCTCAATATCGCCGCGGCCCTCATCCAGGATATACAGCACCCCATCCACACCGGCGGCCAGGCTGGTGGGGCTGCCCAGCAGCCCGGCCCGCTGTCCACGTCCGCCAAAAATGGTCAGCAAGTTACCGGCCTGGTCATACTGGTAAACCTGCGAAGAATTCAAATCCAATGCCGAAACCACCCCCAGGCGGTCATCCACCGCCAGGTCACTAAACTGCGAACACATCTCGGCCCACACATTGGTCTCGCACTCGCCAAAGGACTGGCCTTCACCACCGGTCAGCTTGTCCCACAGCCGGCCCGCCCCGGTATGGGTGCCCTCGCCGTACACATTCTCGCCCACCGCATTCAGACGCTGCAGTTGGTCCACCTTCAGCACCGGCGAGGTGGCATAAATAAATCCATTCGCATCCAGGTGAATATTGCCCAGCGGAGATGGTTTGATTTTGACCATCCGCAGGCGCTGGGCCTCGCTGGCAAACAGGTTGGAAAGAAAGCGCGTCAGGTTAAACGGCACCCGCGCCCGCCCAAAGAACCCTCGAAAGCGCTGGGTGGTATCCATCACCAGCACACCCAGGTTCTCCTGGTTGCCGGTCACCGCAAAAATGAACTTGCGCCGGTCCACCACCACCTTGCGCGGGGCAAATTCATAGCCATCCAGCAGGTCAGAGACCGGCTTGCGGTATTCAGCCTGCAGCTGACCGAGTGCATCAAAGACGGCGATGCGCTGATTACCCGTATCGGCCACCCAAATGCCCCCCTCGGGGTCCACAAACACACCCTCGGGCGCCTTCAATTTCTCACCGCTCTCGCCAATGATCAGCACAGGCTGGCCCTGCCCATCCAGCACCACCACCCGGTCGTTGCCGGTATCTGCCACCAGCAGGTGCGCGGTGGTGGAATCGTAAAATAGGTCCTGCGGCTTGCTAAAACCACTGCCCAGCCGTGCCGAAAACAGGTAACCCAGCGGGGCGGGCACCCGCCGTCCATCCGCGCTGATCAGGTACGAGGTCTCTGGCGAGCCGCCGCCAGCCATCACCGGCATGGTCAGGCCAAACAACAGCAGCAGGCTGAGCAAGGCAAACGTCAGGCGGCGCATATCAACCCTTAATCCCTGAATGTGCCATGGTTTCCATGACATACTTCTGTAGGAACAGGAACAAGATCAGTGTCGGCAGGGTCACGATCAGGCTGGCGGCCGCCACCGCACCGGTGCGCGCCACCGAGCCAGGTCCGCCGCCCAACGTGCTCAGCACCAGCGGCAGGGTCTTCATCTGCTCTGAACGGGTAAAGACCAGCGGAGTAAAGTAATCGTTCCATGTGCCAATAAAAGACAGCAGGATCAGCGTAATCCAGGCCGGGCGCACGAGCGGCATGACAATTTTCCAAAAAATCGTCCACTCCGAAGCTCCATCCACCTTGGCGGCCTCAATCACCTCCACCGGCAGCTGCTCCATGAACTGCTTCATCAGGAACATGCCGTAAGACCCCGCCAGCATCGGCAGAATCAGCCCGGCGTAGGTATCCACCAGGTTTAGCTGGTTGACGATCAGGTAGCGCGGTATCTGCGTCACCTCGGGTGCAAACATCAGTGTGGCAATTACGATATTGAAAAACAACTTCGCCCCGGGCATGCGCGGGTACTTGGCCAGCGGGTAGGCCGCCATACTCGAGATGATCACCGTCCCACCCGTCACGCAGATCGTCACGAACAGGCTGTTGAAAAAGTAACGCGAAAATGGCACGTACAGGCCGTTGAGCGCCACCAACAGCTCATTAAAGTTTTGCAGGGTGGGCGTGCGCACAAAAAAGCGTGGCGGGTAGAGGAACATCTCTTCCAGCGGCTTAAAGGCCGTCGAAACCATGTAGACCAGCGGCAGAATCATAAAGCCGCCCAGCAGAGTCAGGCCAATATAGGTGGGAAGCCCGGCCTCAAAGCGCCTGCGCCGCAATATCCTCGGGATTTTCATCGGCTGGCCTTCTCTTTCAACATGAAACCACTCGCCCGCTTGTTTTTCATTCCGAATCTCCCAGGATGCGCATCACCCAGCGCGAAAGCACAAAAGTGGCGATGAACAACACCACCGCGATGGCCGAGGCATAGCCCATCTCAAAGCGGATAAAGCCATAATCATACAGGTGTGCCACGATCGTGTGCCCGGCGTACAGTGGGCTGGGCAGCCCGGCCACCTGCACGGCGATCCCAAACACCGAAAACGAACTGACAATCGCCATCACCGCCCCAAACAGCAGCTGCGGGCGCATCACCGGCAGGGTGATGTACCAGACCTCCTGGAACGGGTTGCCGACCCCATCCACCGCGCCAGCGTCGTACAGCTCACGCGGCACATCCTGCAGCCCGGCCAGGAAGACCAGGAAACTGGTGCCCAGGCTCATCCACAGTGAAATGATCATGATCACCGGCAGGATGGTCGACTGCTCCTTCAACCAGGCAACCGGCTCGCGGATCAGGCCAATGTTCATCACCAGATAATTCAACAAGCCATAGCGGTCGTTGGCAAAGAAATACAGCCAGATCACCGACATGGCGATCCCACTGGTGATCGATGGGGCGTAGAAAGCCAGCGTGTACACCTGTCGCAGCTTGACGCGGTTGATAAACCAGGCCAGCGTAAAAGACAGCGCGTAGCTAACCGGCCCGGTAATCAACGCAAACGCCAGCGTGTTTTGAATGGCGGTGATGAAAATATCATCTTCCACAAACAGCAGCCGGTAATTCGAGAGCCCAATCCAGCGCGGCGGCTGCAGCATGTTGTAATAGGTAAAGCTCAAGTAGGCGGCCGTCAGCACCGGCGCAACCACAAAGATCAGGAACAGGATGAAAAACGGCAGCATGAACAGGTACATGGTGTGATACTGCCGCCAGGCCTGTTTCACCGCCGTCCAGCGCGAAGCGGGCCGGGCGGGCGCCAGGGTCGATAAAGGTTCACTGCCCGACATTGAATTCCTCCTGCTTCTTGCGCAGTTCACGGTTGATTTCCCGCAGCGCGTCATCCAGCGCCTCGAGCGGGTTGGTCCCTTGCAGCACCACCCGGTTCCAGGCATTCTCCACATGCCGGGCGGTAAAATAGCCGCCCAGTACCACCGGGCGCTGCTGTAACCAACGCCACTGTTCCAAAACAGCCTTGATATCCGCACGCGGCCAGGCCAGGCTGTTCAAAGCCTCCACATTGGCCGTATTCCAGCGCGCCTCCACACCCAGCAAGGCTTCCAGCTCCACCGCATAGCGGCGCTGCACCGCGGCGCTGGTCCACCACTTGACAAATTCCCAGGCCTCGCGCTGGTGCTGCGACTGTTGAAAGACCACCACTGCATCGCCAGAACCCCCCGCCGCGCGATTGATGCTGCCATCCGCCTGGGCCGTGCCCGGGATGGGTGCCATCGCCCAGCGCCCGTTCAATTCACGCGCCGCCGTCGAAAGCAGAATGTAGGTGGAATAATCCGAGATCCCAATCGGCATCTCGCCGGTCTTGAAGCGGTTAAAGAAGTTCCCAAACTGCGGCACGCGGTAATTGGTGTACAGGTCCGTCCAGGACTTGAAGGCGTTCAGCGCCTGCGGGCTGTCCATCGCCGAGCGCATCCCATCCGCACTGTAGTACTCACCGCCCGCCTGGAACAGGAAGGGCGTCAGCCCATCCGCGCCGGGTGGGTAATAAAACTCCATCCCGTTTTGCTGCAGCACCCAGATCAGGTCATGGACCTCATCCCAGGTCTGCGGTGGTTTTAGACCGAGCGAATCGAGGATATCGCTGCGGTAAAACATCATGTTGAAATTTTGTGTCTCCGGGACGGCATAGGTACCGCCGTCATATTGGTACGGCACCAACGCCCCCTGCGGGAAACGCGGCTCAACCGTCGAGAAATCCCCAAACTGGTTAAGCGGCACCAGCGCTCCGCGGATGGCGAACTCCACCGGCAGGTTGGGGTTGACCGACATGGCCACATCCGGCGCTTCGCCGGCCGTTGCCGCCAGCAGCAGCACCGACATATCCCCCGAGCCGAGCGAACCAGGCGGAACGGTGTGCAGGTTCACCAGCACACCCGTTTTGGGGGTGAAATCTTCCTCAATCAGCACCTTCAGGATTTCGCCCCATTCCTGTCCGCGCGCCATCCACACATCCAGCACCACCGCGTCTTTATTGGTCTTGCTGTCATACACATTGCCGACCGTGTTGTAATTTTTACGAAAAGACGAGAAAAAGTTATATAAGGATAATTGCAGGTTTTCCCAAAAGCCCGCCCGACCCGGCGGCATGGGCACATCCGCTGAAGCCACAATCAGGCTGTCCACTTCCAACTGCCCGTTCTGAATCTCCAGGCCCCAAAAGCCCAGGATGGATTGGGTCTCACCCAACTGCGTCAGTCGGTTGGGCACCGTGTTGGGATGATTGGCCATATCGCGCAACTGCGCGGCGATCTCCACCAGCGTATTGGCGGTGTTCGGCAGCCGCCCACCGCCCATCACCGTCAGCCGGGCCACTTCGCCCTCCAGGGTCTGCGCGGCTGCGATCAAGCCTGGCACCAGGTCCGGGATTTCCTTGCGCATGTCCCATTCCATCTGCGGGTCAGGCTGCGAACCGGTCAGCAAGATCACCCGCCGCGACATCTCGGCCAGGTTGCGGGTCACCTCTTCCACCGCCCGCACCGTCTCGGCCGCCGGACCCACCACCGCCCGCATGCTGAGCGTGTGCTCGCCGGCCGTCAGGTAAAACAGGTAGGGCTTTCCGGATGGATCAGACAGTGTCTGGGTGCGCCAGTTCAACTCGTATGGAAAGGCCACCTCGCGCATCTCCTCAAACGGCACCAACCCGTCAATCTCCAGGGCACGGTAACTCGGTTTGCGCGATTCATCCCCCTGCCACAGCTTGAGCCCAATTTTGTACAACCCATCCTGCGGCACCTGCAAACGCCAACGCACCAGTTCACCTGGTCTCTGCCAGCGATACCCACCAAACACATTCAGCCGAAAGTTACCCCAGGCCTGCGGGTTGGCAGCCGGGCTGGGGCTGTAATTGGAGGTCAGGGTCGGCGCGGACTTGCTGATTGCATTTTCCGCTTCGATCACCACGCGCTGCCCGCTGGTCTCGGCATAACCACGCGCCTGGTAGACCGCCTGCAGCTCTGCATACGTCGGCACGCTTGGTGGCGAGAGCAGGCTTATGCGTGTGATCAACACTGGCTCGCGTATCAGCCCCAGCCGCACCACATGCCTGCCCGCGCTAAAATAAAACAGGTAGGGCGCACGGTACATGGCCTGCGCATCTTCAAACAGCTGAAAGCGCCCACCCGGGGCTTCCACCTGCGACGGGCGAATGTCATTGCCCTGGTTATCCTGCCTGGGCGGGTTGGCATCCACCCAGTTGCGCTCAAAAGCCAGGCGCCGCGCTTCCATAAACGGATACTGCCCGTCAATGCGCATGTCACGTTGAATCGAAGCGCCCTTGCCCGCCAGCGGGGTGTATTCCATGCCCAGGTTGTAAAGCCCATCGGCCGGCACATCAAAGGCCCACTCCACCCAGCCTAGCTGGTCCGCTTCGTTCCATGTCAGCGCCTTATCGGCCGTCACACTCACATCCACATCCGCCTTGGCCGAAAAATCGCCACCTGCCTGGGTGATCTCCACCCCGGGCGGCGACTGATAGCCTTGCGCCAGGTATCCCGCCAGCACTTGCGCGTAATACGGCTCAGGCAGGTTTGCATCCGCCTGCACCCGCGCCGCCGCTTGACCCGTCTGCCCGGCAACAACAAAAAATGCCAGCAGCAAGATGGCATACGGCGCAAACCTGGCCCAGCGGGGGGATATTTTCATCGTCAACTAACCATGCCCATTCACAAACACATCCAGCCCAAGGGGCGGATCATCGGTAAAAATGCCATCCACACCAATCGAACGCAGGCGGCGCATCTCGGCTGCCTCGTTAACCGTCCAGACATGCATGCGGCGACCACGCCGGTGAGCCTTCTCCACCGCCGCGGCGGTTGCATCTTCCATCCACGGATGCTCAGCCTCCATGCGGATGAAGCTGCCCTCCAGCCGTTTTCGCCAGGGCGCACCGCCATCCAGCAGGTAGCCACAGGCCACCCCCGGCAGCAAGCGCCTGGCTCGCGCCAGATTGGCAGCCGAAAAAGAGGAAAACATGATCCCTTCTTCCATGCGCTGCCGCTTAACCACCTGCGCAACCTCATCCACCAGGCCATCGCCAGGGGTGGCATAATTGGTCAATTCCACATTCATAAAAATCTTCCCGCCCAGCGCCTCAAAGACTTCTTCCAGCGTTGGGATTTTCTCCCCGCGGGACTGCTCCGAAAACCAGCCGCCCGCATCCAGTGCGCGCAGCTCTGCCAGCGTGTGCTCCGCCACCGGGCCACTGCCGTTGGTGGTACGCTCCAGCGTGCGGTCGTGGTGAATAATCACCTGCCGGTCAGCCGTCAGTTTGACGTCAAATTCAATCGCCTGGGCACCCTGCCTGAAAGCCAGCTCAAAAGCCGCCAGGGTGTTCTCGGGGGCATGCGCCGATGCGCCGCGATGGGCAAAAATATAGGGTCGGGTAAGTTTGGTTAGCATAGCGTACATTTTGCCATAAAACAGAATAGTAGGGGCGCGACTTGCGCGCCCCTACTATGGATTAATTAACTACTTGTGGTTCGCCCAGTACGTATCCAGGATGGCCTGGACCTTGGTATTGAGTTGGTTCAAACTTTCTTCCACGTTCTTCACTTCACCGGTCTGCTGGCCGACATCGAACTGGTTGGTGGCATCGTACACTTCGCCCCAGCTCGGCATCCAGGATTCCAGGTTCGGGTTGGCATCCAGGTACTCGATCGAGTCGATGAAGACCTGGAAGTCGACACCCGGGTATTCCGCCGAGCGGGCAGTCACCCAGTTGGAGGCCACTGACTTGCGCACCGGGATACAGCCATAGATCTTGCACATCGCATCCATATTCTCAGGTTCAGATAGCCACTTGATGACTTCCCAGGCCTGGTCGGGGTGCTTGGCTTTCTTTGGAATCGCCCAGATATTGGCATTGGTGGGGGAAACCACGTTGCCATGCGGGCCAGCCGGTACAACCGCCACGTCCCACTTGAAGTTCTGCTGCCAGTCGCCCCAGGCCCACTTCTGCCAGGAGAAGTTTTCGAGCATGGCCGACTTGTTGGCCGAGAAGGTGTCCCAGCCGAAAGGCGAGTTCTGATCTTCGGTCGGGCGAATGTGCCAGGTCCAAATTGTATCGTGGTACCACTGTGAAGCCTCAACCCACAACGGGTTGGTGTATTCAGCGGTCTTGTAATCTTCGCTCAAACCAAGCGGGTCAGCACCCCAGTGCTCCACCACCATCTGATACTGGCCACCAAAGCCGGCCCAACCCCACTGGGTGGTATCTTCCCATTTGAAATCGGGAGAATCGGCATTGTTGCCACTCTTATCGGTGGTCAGCTTCTTGGCGATTTCGGTCACCTTGTCGAAGGTCCAGCTGGTGTCGCCGAATTTATGCGGCGGGTAATCAATACCGGCGGCATCGAACATATCCACATTGTAATAGATCACGGTCGGGTACACACCGAGCGGGAAGGCCAGGGTGCCCTTGCCAGGCGTGGCAACCAGGTCAATCGCTGCGCCAAGATAGTCGCTGGTATCGTAATTATCCTTCTTGATATACGGGGCCAGGTCCATCCACTCATCGATGAAGTCATTCATACCCGCGATGCCGGCCGGGACAATGTCAGGAGCCTGGTCGCTGGCGATCATCGCCGCGAACTTGGCATGGGCCTCATCGTGGTTAACATACACAAAGTCAATCTGGATGTCCTTGTGGCTGTCATTGAACTTCTTCTCGATCGCATCCTGCTGTTCCACCTGGCCCGGGTCACCCCCGGTACCGAAACCGATCATGATCGATACGGTCACAGGTTCAGTGGGGGCCGGAACGGCGGTGGGGGCCTCGGTCGGGGCTTCTGTGGGCGCAACAGTGGGAGCCGGGGCTTCGGTTGCCGGGGCGGCAGTTGGCTCTGGAGCGGCAGTCGGCGCGGGAGCGCCGCAGGCCGCCAGCAGCAGGCTGGCCACCATCAGCAAGGACAGAAGTTTGAACATTTTTTCCTTCATTCTCTTCTCCTTTTGGATGAAAACCGGTCAGGCGCAACCGCATGACCGTCGAATAACCAGCTCGGTTGGCAAGAGCGCCATGAACTGGGTTTTACCTGTAGTAATCAACTCAGCCAGCATCTGCGTGGCTGTCTGGCCGGCTTCAGCGATCGAAGCACGCACCGTCGTCAACGGCGGGTTACAGAAGCGCGCCACCGGGGCATCGTCAAAGCCCACCACCGCCACATCCTCCGGGATGCGCTTGCCAGCCGCATGCAGAGCCTGCATCACACCCACTGCAGAGTCATCATCGCCGGCAAAGACAGCGTCAAAATCCAGTCCGGCCCGCAACCAGTCTTCCACTGTGTTACGCGCCTCATCTTCATTGAAATTGCCAAACCCCACCAGCGCCGGGTCCTCCGCGATCTGGTGCGCCTCAAGCGACTGGCGGTACCCCAGCTCACGCCAGTGTGAATCTTCGTTGCCATCTGGCCCGCGCAAAAAAGCGATCCGCCGCTTGCCATGCTTCTCAATCAGGTGGTCAATCATCGCCCGCGTGCCGTCCTTGTTCTCATACTGCACGTGCGGAATGCCCAACCCGGCCGGTGGCGTACGGTGCAGCAGTACCGCCGGGAATTTCTTCTCAACCCAGGCCGCCAGCTCGGCATCCGAAAGGCTGTCGGTAAACACCACCACCCCATCCGTATTGTGCGGACCCAGCGGGCGGGCACCCGAGCCGTTTTCACGCCGCGAAGCAATCAACAGGTCAAAACCGTTTTCCACCGCGGCAGCCTCCACCCCACGCAGCAAGGGCGGGAAGTAATCGTCCCAACCCACGTGCGGCAGCAACAAGCCAATCGCATTACTGCGGCTGGAAGAAAGACTGCGCGCAGCGGCATGCGGCACATAATTCAAATCCGCGATCGCCTGGTGAATACGCGCCAGCGTTTCAGCACTAACGGGAGGATCCGGCTCATTCATTACCCGGCTGATGGTCGTTACCGACACACCTGCCAGGCGGGCTACATCTCGAATGGTGGGCGAACCTGTCTTTTTTGGCATAGGTTTGGTAAAATTCCTTTAGTGTACCGGTTCACTGTACCGGTTTCATTTTACCAGAATTTGAAAATGAGTCAAGAATAACGCTAGAGCTATATAATAGCCCGCATTGGAGAATGCTTATGAAATACTACCTCGGTGTGGATGTGGGCGGGACAAAAACCGACACATACATCGCCAACCAGGATGGCGAAATTCTCGGCTTCGGCCGGTCCGGGCCGGGCAACCCCCAGCATGTCGGTTATGACGGCCTGCGCGCTACTCTGCTCAGCGGGCTGGGCCAGGCCCTTGGGCAGGCCGGCATCAGTGCCGCCCAAATCTGCGGTGCCGGGCTGGGCATCGCTGGTTATGATTGGCCCTCCGCTCTGCCGCGCATGCGTGCCACCGTCGCCACCCTCGGCCTGGGCGGTGACTTCCAGATCGTCAACGATACCATCCCTGGCCTGGTGGCAGGCGCCACGGATGGCTGGGGTATCAGCATCATTTCGGGCACCGGCTGCAACTGCCGCGGCTGGAACAAAGATCACACCCGCGAAGGGCGCGTCACCGGCTACGGCGAGGTCATGGGCGAAGCCGGCGGCGCCATCGAAGTCGTCATCCGCGCCATGCACACCATCGGGTACGCCTGGGGCAAACGTATCGCCCCCACCGCCCTCTCGGATGCCTTCATTGCCTATGCCGGCGCCAGCGACCTGGAAGACCTGGTCGAAGGCTACACCGAGCACCGCTACCCCATCGGCCCCGCCGCTGCCCCACTGGTCATCGCTGCCGCCCAGCAGGGCGACCCCCAGGCCATCGAAATCATGCGCTGGGCCGGTCACCAGCTCGGCGAAATGGCCTGCAGCGTCACCCGCCAGCTCGAATTTGAACAGCTCGCCTTTGATGTCGTCATGGTCGGCAGCATGTTCCTCAACAACCCGCTGATGACCGCCGCCATGCGCGAGACCATTCACGCCCTCGCCCCCGCCGCCCGTCTGCTGCCCCTCGATGCACCCCCCGTAATGGGCTCCGTGCTGATCGGCATGGAACAGGGCGGTCTGCCGATCACCCCCGGCCTGCGCCAAACCCTGGTCAACAACCTGCGCGCCGCCATCCACCAAACGCAGTCCGCCAAAGGAAAATAAGCATGCCAATCCAACTGATATTTAACGCCGACGATTATGGCCGCACCCCAGCCGTCTCACGCGCCATCCGCCAGGCCCACCTCAACGGGCTGGTGACCTCCACCACCTGCATGATGAACCTGCCCGACACCGTCGCAGATATCGCCATCGCCCTGCGTGAAACTCCGCGCCTCGGCCTGGGCGTACACCTGACCCTCACCGCCGATTCCCCGCTCTTACCCGCTTCCCAACTGCCCAGCATAATCACCGCTGAGGGCCGCTTCCTCAAGCTCGGTCAATTCATTGCCAATCTCGGCCAGCTGAATATCGCCGAAGTGAAAGCCGAATGGCGCGCGCAGATCGAAGCCTTCGTGCAAGCCTCCGGGCACTCACCCACCCACCTCGATTCGCACCATCACAGCTCCTATTTCTCCCCGGCCCTGCTTCGCGCCATGCTCGAGCTGGCCCGCGACTACCACTGCCCCATCCGCCTGCCAATTGTCGATAAAAAGAGCTGGCAGGTCACCGGCCTGCCCGGCGAAATTACGCCCTACATCCAGCGCGAGATCGCCGCGCTGGTAGCCGAATTCAACCCCACCTGCCCCACCAGCTTCTTCGCCGATTTCTATGACGAAAACGCCACCCTCCAGGAGCTGACCCGCATATTCGATAGCCTGCCCGATGGCACCAGCGCCGAAATCATGTGCCACCCCGGCTTCAACGACGCGGCCCTCACCGCCGTATCCAGCTACAACCACCAGCGCGAAACCGAATATACCCTGCTGACCGACCCCCGCACCCTGGCCGAAGTACAAGCCCGCCACCTCACCCTGATCCACTTCGCCCACCTGCCCCCTAATCGCAACTAATCCCACAGCCAGGATCATTTTTCGCGTATAAACGAATTTTGAAATAGCCTTATTTCTTCATCCCCCTGTCATCTTTGCGCTGTATCATAACGTTACATTCTCTCCTCAATACAACAAACCGCTAAGAAGCCTGGGCCGGCTTCAAAGCGGTTTGGGTTTTTAATGATCCAGCCCGGTGGGCGGCCCCTACCCCGCCGGTAGGATTGCCGCGCACTCACTCGCCAGAAAAACAATCACCAGAAAAATCGCCGCAAGCCGCACCCCAATGATCCCTAACCGATTTCGGCGGCCATCCTCCTCATTATTTACTTTGTTTTGAGCTTTTGCTATTGTCGTACCATTCACATTTTTGGGTCTCATAAAGGTTCCTATTTTGAAATTAAATTCCAGCCAGTCAGATCCGTTTAGTAGTCTTTTTCTGAAGTTCTGAGCACAAACCGTTCTTTTTTCCGCGAATAATATGACTTTACCCTGGCAAAGGCCCGATAGTAAAGCGCCTCATGAGCCAGCAGCGATTTTTCCAGGCTGCAATCCTGGCTAATCAGGCTGCCCGCCAACCCCATTCTGCGCGCCATAACCGGATCATCCAACAGCCTTTGGATATGTGCGCCCAGGCCAGCCACATCCCCAGACACTGCCAGGTAACCATTCACGCCATCCCTGACAATCTCGGGAACACAGGTAGCGGTCACAGCCACCAGGGGTAGCCCGCATGCTGCCGCTTCGAGCAGCACCAATCCCTGCGTCTCGATCTCACTGGCGGTCACAAATACCGAAGCCAGTCGAAAAATATCGGGCAAGCCCTGTTCCCGGGCCACAAAACCGGGGAAATGACTGCGCGACCCAATCCCAAGCTCATTACACAGGGCTATCAAATTATTTTTTTCGGTACCATCACCAATCACCACCAGGTGAGCGTTGCGATTTGTCATGGCAAGGGCGGCGGCTCTGATTACACGGTCAACGCTTTTGTCCACATCCAGTCGCCCCACATGCAGCAGCACAGCTACATTTTTTGGCACTCCCAACTGCTTGCGCAGTGCGATTTCTTTCGTTTTCGAAAGCGCTGCCTGATAAAAAAACTCCGGGTCGATGCCATATCCAATCACTCGAGAGCGAATTCCGGTACGCTGATACACAACGTTAGCAATTGTCCGTGTTGGCGTGACAACCGCATTGAACCGGCATAACGTTCGGCGGCTGTATGTCCATAGCGCCCTTTCGATTCCATCCTTAAGCGCCGCCCAATTGGGCAGGTGGGATCTCACAAACCAGGGCAGTTGGTGGGCCGTCATCACACCAAAGGTGCTCGTGGCACGGCAATACGCCAGGGATGAGAGCGCAAATTGAAGCGTGTCATGCGCATGGATCACATTCGGACCAAAGTCGCGCAGCGCCCTCATAATTTCAAAATGCGGCCAGGGCGCAAAATAATGGTTATTCCTGAACGGATTTCGAATGGAGCGAAAGCGTTTGACTTTCAACCCGGGTGTCTCTACTTCATAAGGATTCGCATTTTCGCTGGCAGTCAAAACAAGCACCTGGTGCCCACGCTGGGCCATTCCTTCAGCCAGGCCATGGACCACCACCGCAGCTCCGCTAACCACAGGAGGATAAGATTGAGTAAGATAAGCAATACGCATGTCAAACCCTTTTAATGATATTGATCAACCAGAACAAAAATCCATTTCATCAGCCCGTAGATCATCATTTGACCATGGGGAAAGTAATTCTTTCTACTCAACAATGCCAAACCAACCCCGGCGCTCCATCCACTTGGCTATTTCCAGGATGGGCATAATCGTCAGCGCCAGGCCAAAGACAATCAGCCAGTCAATCAGCGGTAGAGCATAGGTGCTGAAGGCTTTATTCAAAAACGGCAGGTAAATAATCAAAACCAATAAGATCATTTCCCACCCCACCGCCAGATTCAGCCATTTGTTTGCAAATGGCTTGTTCAACACCGAATGCCGGTCAGAGCGAAAGTTGTATGCCTTAAAAAATTGGATCAGCACCAGTGAGATGAAAGTCATCGTCATCGCTTCAGCCTGGCTACGACCGGAGTTTATTGCCCAGGTGAACAAGCCCAGGTTGATCATTGTTGACCAGATGCCACCCAGCAACATAAGAGTCACAACCGGACGGGTAAAAATGCCTGTGCGCGGGTTACGAGGCTTACGGTTCATCAAATCTTTCTCAGGCGGATCAACGGCCAATGCCAGGGCAGGCAGTCCATCCGTTGCCAGGTTGACATACAGTATTTGCACAGCCGTCAGTGGCAAGGGCAAACCCAGTAGCACCGATCCCGCCATCAAGCCAATTTCGCCAATATTGGATGAAAGCAGATACATCAGGTATTTCTTGATGTTACCGAATACCCCGCGCCCTTCCTCCACTGCCGCCACAATCGAAGCAAAATTGTCATCCGTCAGGGTCATGGCAGCGGCTTCCTTGGTCACATCCGTGCCAGTAATGCCCATCGCGATACCGATATCTGCTTTTTTGAGTGCCGGGGCATCGTTTACACCGTCGCCCGTCATTGCAACAATTTGCCCACGCGCCTGCCAGGCTGTCACCACCCGCAATTTATGCGCTGGCGAAACGCGCGCATACACACTGATCGACTCCACCTCACGCTGAAGCTGCTCGTCAGACAAGGCCTCCAACTCTGCGCCGGTCACCACCTGGCCGCCATTGCGCAGCAACCCTAGCTCGTGCGCCACCGCCTGCGCCGTTACTGGATGATCACCGGTGATCATGATCGGGCGTATACCGGCATCTGCGCATAACGCGATAGCTGCCTTCGCCTCCATGCGCGGCGGGTCGATCATTCCGGCCAACCCTAAAAAGGTCATCCCTCGTTCGGCGGTCTCTAGCGTTACGTTTGGTTTGGTCGCAATTGCCAGAACACGCAACGCTTCACCGGCCATCTCTTGCGCTTGTGCCAAAATCTGCGCCCGCCCGGCAGCATCTAGCGGCTTAACCACACTCTCAGTCCCTGCATCCACCAAAACAAAATCGCAATCCTCCAAAATCACTTCCGGCGCACCTTTTGCGTAAGCAGTCAGGCCATCGTTGACCCTGTTCAAGGTAGTCATACGCTTTGTTTCAGAGGTAAAGGGGATTTCATGTACCCGCGGAAATTCTGCTTCAAGATCCTCTTTATCCAATCCAATTTTTGCAGCAGCCACAACCAGCGCACCTTCGGTTGGATCACCCTTGATTTGCCAACCTGTACCCGCAACAGGATCAGCACTTACCAGGCAGGTATCCGAATCAAGGGTCGCGGCGCTCAGCATCAGCTTGAGCACTTTTGTCGGAGCAACAACTGTGCCGCCATCTACAGAAAATTCACCTTGCGGGGCATAACCAGCACCCGAAACAGTGAACAATTGCCCACCGCTGAATATCTTGCGCACCGTCATCTCGTCTTTGGTCAGCGTGCCCGTTTTATCGGAACAAATCACCGAAGTACTCCCGAGGGTTTCCACCGCCGGTAGACGGCGGATGAGCGCGTTGCGCTTGACCATCTTTTGCACCCCGATTGCCAATGATATTGTCACTACGGCCGGCAGAGCCTCAGGAACAACTGCCACAGCCAGGGCAATACCAAAGATCAGCATCTCAACCAGGGGTTGCCCACGCATCAATCCCAGCGCAACTATAATGGCCACAACCACAAAAGCCGCGCGTGCCAGTACCGTGCCCACCTTATCCAGGTTTTGTTGCAGCGGCGTTCTACCCGATTCAATCGTTTGCAGCAGTTGGGCAATTTTTCCAAACTCGGTTTGCATTGCAGTGGCAACCACCAGCGCACGCCCGCGCCCGTAAGTAACGGCTGTTCCGGCGAAAACCATGTTCTTTCGGTCTCCGACCGTTAATTGTTCGTTTTCCAATTCACGAATATGTTTCTCCACGGCAACCGATTCACCCGTGAGCGCTGCTTCCTCGACCTGCATATTGATCGATTCGATCAAGCGCGCATCTGCCGGGACTCGGTCACCGGTACGCAGCAAGATGACATCCCCCGGAACCAGGTCCCGTGCCGGAACTTTAATTTCAACACCATCGCGCACAACAGTGGCAGTGGGGGCAGCCATTTTGCGCAAGGCTTCGATGGCACGCTCTGCTCGGTATTCCTGCACAAAGCCCAGTACGACCGCAAAAAGCACAATGACGGCAATCACGATCGATTCAACACCATGCCCAAGAAACAGAGAAATCACCGTTGCGCCTAACAAGATCAGGATGAGCACATTTTTGAACTGCTCCAACAAAATTGCCCAGGGTGACACGCGTTGGGCGGCTTTCAACTCATTTGGCCCATATTGTCCCCGGCGTATTTCAACTTCTGCCACATTCAGCCCGCCGGCTTGGCTGCCAAATTGCTGAAAAGCCTCGTCTGTTGTACATGTATGCCATGGTTTAGTTTGCATGAGGTACCTTTTTTCTGCGTTAATAATCGGTTTTTCGTAATTTTCCAGGTTCAAACCTGGTTCATTTATCGCGTCGCGGCATGCGAGATTTAAATATCAGGATATCAAGCAAGTAGATCACTCCTGCCATAATGGGCAGAAAAATCAAGGCCAGTATCTCCTCGCCGAACATCACAATTTCTTCAAACCAGTAGGCTATTGCTGTGCCACCCACGCCAGTGACAGCCACAGGTTTCCACAGCCATCGAAAAAATGAGAAGTGAGGGGAATGTGTCGAATGGTTGGACATGAAAATCTCCTTTCGCTAACATTATCAATCTCAAGAAAACAACCGGAGTACGGGCGGAAAGTTGCCATTATTCATCCTTCAGAATAACTGGCGCATAAGCTGGAGTGCGCCAGGAGAACCAAAAATATAGCGCCAGGGCACAACACCCGCCTACCAATAGAAAAGGCAGCCATTGCTTCAAATAAGCACTTACCAGGGCCCACTCATGCCCTAGCATATAACCAGCACCAATCATCAGGGTACACCAGCAATAAGACCCAACAAAAGTAGCCATAAAAAAGGTGACAAACGGCATGCGCGCCAGGCCAGCCGGAATACTGATCAGGGTACGGATGCCCGGCATAACCCGGCCAACCATCACAAGACCGGTGCCCCGCCGCTGGAACTTCTTTTCAGCGTTGCTTATGTGTACAGGATCAATCCGCACCCAACCAGCCAGTTTATCTACCAACGGACGGCCACCCAGGCGCGCCACCCAATAGGTAATGGATGCCCCCAGTACACTGCCGATGGCAGCATAAAAACCGCCCAACAGAATCATCGATGGCGATAGTTGATGCTCGGCAATCAGCATCCAGCCCGCCAGGCCGAGAATGATTTCACTGGGTGTAATGCCCGTGGCATTTTCAAAAATTAACATCGCAGCAACACCAAACCAGCCCCAGGCATCGTAAATGGTTTGGATGGTCGATAATATGATGGTTTCAATTTCCGCAATCATTTATTCTCCGTAAAATCTAAGTGTTATTTATGGTTCTCGTAAACTGTCAGAAAGTCGTTATTTTGCTTTTACATTCGCTTGCATTTGATCTCTCAGATTCTTGCATCAAAAATTTCATCTAAAGTCGTAACACCAGCCTGGCTCACATCAGTCCCAAGCCATCACGACTTGACCAAAATACCTACCCTGATCAAACCCAACTCCAGAAATGGGTTGGCAATCCATGCAGATATTGCCAGGCTCAGGTTGGAAAAGATATTTTTCTTGACATTCATACTAAATAATCCTTTTGTGATCACTTTCAGGATGGGCTTGACATCACGTCACTCTGTTTCCGGATTCCTCTTTGTGCATGAGAGATCACTTCCTCGACAATTTCAAACCCATTGTCACCACGCTTTAAACTTTTTTTGCGCTTGTCGCTGCTGCCCATCACGCGCTCGTGTGGATAAGAATACCGGTCTATCTCCAGGTCATTCGCGTCAAACAAAAGTGCGGTATCGCCATGGTTATTCCAAACCTGCCCGGTTGCCCAAAATAATTCGGTCTGCATTAATTGTTTGTTGAAAATTATTTCGTTTTTTTGCTGACCGCTGATAACCACAACACTCATTCCAGGCCGAATTCGTAAATCATCCGGAAATTGGTAAAAAACCTGTCCACGCAAGCTGGCAAGCACCCACCCAGACATGGGCTGAACCACAGTCCCATGATTGATGATGGTAATAGACTCCTGCAACCCTTGGTTATGAAGTGCTGAGATGGTTATTTTCGCGCCTTCCAATTGACCGGTTTGAACAACTTCCGAAGTTTGTTTTGACATTTCCTTTTCCTTGAACCTGATCTACTCCAAGCTTGAATAAATTAACTGCCCATGCCTGCTTGCAGTTTTCGCGTCAGTCTGTCCTGGGTACGCTGGTCCCCCAGGGTTTATCCATTTTTGTATCCGCATTGTGCGCAAAACAAACCATTGGCAGGTAGTTTTGATCCACAGCTGGCACAAATTTGGAGCAAATCAATTGCCGTTCCGCACACGTGACAAAATTTAGCACCCTGTACTGTATGCGTGGAGCACTTTCGGCACATGACCCCCGCCAAAGAAATCAAAGGAGCTGTCGGGAATGGCTGGTTTGCAGGTTGAGTTGAATTCATCGGGCCCTGGGTGAATGGGTCATCTTGATTTTGACGATGACCATGGTCACCGTGATGGTCGTCATCGTGGTGGTCCTCATCGTGATGACCTCCATTTTGGAAAAATCCACCTTTATTACGGTGCTTGCGCTCACCAAAATCAAACAAATCTTCTATAATATCCATTTGAATATTCTCCTATTCACTTGCTAATGTAGCTCGCTATCATCAGCGCTTTCTGCTTTACAGATATACCCTGTCCAGGCAGAGTTTTCTTAATGCGCCCGCCAATCAAAGAAAGATCTATCAAGCCGAACCCGGCCTGCATCCAACCACCAAAAATTCCATCACCCGTGCGAATTTGTTTACCCATGAACTTACTGACTCCAAGAGTTAAAAACAAAAAAGACCAAAGCTTATAGAAAGCGATGGTCTTGCGTTTACTGTCGGACAGCCGGGAAATCTCTTTCCGTCTTGACGACTGTCTATCCCGGTAAAGCCGGGTGGCTACTCCCCATCGGAGTAATTAGAGTCTATCTGATTTTGAGACGAAAGTCAATCCTATTACAGCACATTTTACAAATTATGTCTGTACAAATGTCTAAATTCCCCCCTTTACCCGTAAACACACCCAATCCCCACCCATAACGGCGGACCGCCCCCCACAGAATCGGCGTTCTCACAATCAAATGAATGATTGAAACATTTTCTTCATCCCCCTGTCATCTACGTGTTGTATCATATCGTTACACTCTCCTCCTCAATACAACAAACCGCTAAGAAGCCTGGGCCGGCTTCAAAGCGGTTTGGGTTTTTAATATCACATCCCGATTGGCACCCGGCAATCAGCAAGCCTGGCACCACCAGCGCAAATTTATTCTAGGCTGCCAGCACCTTCGGCCGCGGCATGCCAAAATACACCACCACCAGCACCAGGAAAACCCCCGCCAGGTAAACCGGGATACCCTCCAGTTTGATGTTCTGACCGATCCAACCCGCCAGGGCCGGCACAACCATGCCGCCAAAGCCAGCCGCGGTGATCTGCATACCGATCACATTTGCAGCGTGTTTGTCACCCACCCGCGCGCTCGTCCCCGAAACCATCGCCGGGAAGATCGGCGCCACCGCAAAACCAATCAGAGCTACCGCGATGATGCTGGACGAATAGAATGGGTTCCACCACAAAAGCAGGCTGCCGGCAAAGGCCAGCAGCAACCCACCGCGCAGCATATTCTCATTGCCAAAGCGGCGCGTCAGCAAGCCGGCCAACACCCGCCCAATCGTAAAAGTCGCCCAGTAACTGCCCGACCACAGCGCCGCCACCGAAACCGGCACCCCGCGCGAAAGCGTCAGCAGCGAATACGTCCAGGTGCCAAATGAAAACTCCGCCCCGGTGTACAGGAAGAACAACAGCATGTTCATCCAGGTCGAAGGCCGCGCCAGGGTTTCCTTGTAAGGCGTCTTGTAATCCGTCAACTTGCGCTCGGCCTCGGGCGCATGCACGTCCGGCTCGCTGCCATGATCCTGCCACATCTTAATCGTCACCACAAAGGTCAGCGCTAGCAGCACCTGCGCCGCTGCAACCACCTGGTAACCAAAACGCCAGGTGCGGAAGACATTCAGCCCAACCGTCATCAGGATTGGGCCAATGGTGACGCCCACACCATAACTGGCGTGCAGCCACTGCATCAACCCCTCGCCAAAGTGAGAAGCCACATAGGTATTCAGCCCGGCATCAATCGCGCCAGCCCCCAGCCCGGCAAAGAAAGCCAGCGAAACATACATCCACCAGGCTGGCACCAGCGTATAGCCCAACAGCGCCATACCGGTCAACGCGCAGCTGGCAATTAGCGTGCCACCCACCCCCACCTTTGCGATAATCTTGCCGCTAAAAAAGCTGGAAACCATATAACCGCTGGTGCCCACCACCATCAACGCCGCGATTGAATCCAGCCGCAGGCCGAACAGCTCGCGCACCGAAGGCCAGGCAATCCCGCCCAACCCATCCGGCATGCCCAGTGCGATGAATGCGATGTAACACATGATAATCAGGCCCAGCTTGGCGCGCGAAAGGGGTTTGTTTTGTGTGCTCATAAATTCTCAAATCAGAAAATGGGATGGATGAAAACGTCTATCGACCGGCGAATTTTATCATTATTCCCGATCCATTAACCATCCGCAGCAGCCGCTGCGGCGAGATTATTTTGCTTTATTAACCCTGCCAGCCGGGCTGGCTGCTCACCCGTGCGGGTCGCGCACCATAATCCAGTAATCTGCCGCGCTGACCGGCTCGTGATGAACCGCCCGTGTGCTGAAACCGAGCCGCTCGTAAAAACGAATATTGCGTGGGCTGAACGTCTCCAGGTAGGTTGCCACCCCGGCCCGGTCTGCCAGTGCCAGGGTCGGCGCTAACATCACCGCACCCAGGCCATGACCCTGGCGGGCCGGGTCCACCCCCAGGATCGAGAGATACCAGGCCGCTGGCGGGACGACCAACCCGACGCGTGGATGCATGAACTCCAGGATGGCTGTGTAAGCCGCAAAGCCGCGCTCACCCAGCACCCCGCCCAAAGCCACCATCTTCAAAGCATCTGCCCGCTGCTGAATCTCCTCCGGCTGCGGCATATTCCAGATGGCCGCCCCATATATTTCCGGCCGGGGCACCACGCTCAAGCCAATCTGCTCGCCCTCGCGCAGTGAATACTCAAAATAGCTCGACAGGCAGTCCAGCCGGTCCTCCGAGCGCTTCTCAAGATCGCTGCTGATCGCCGCGTAAAAAGGATCCTCCACCAAGGCACTGGCCAGGATTCGCGCAGCCGGCGGGTAGTAAAAATCCCCATCTTTCACAGGATTTCAGGCTGGTACTTTTCGGCAAACAGCGCCGGCTGCCCGCCGGTGTGCCAGAACAAAACCGTCTCGTTCTTTTGGATCACCCCGCGCCGGATCAGGTCAATCATCCCGGCCGCCGCCCGCCCGGTGTAGACCGGGTCCAACAACAGGCCTTCCTTGCCAGCAAACAGGTTGATCGCCTCGCGCTCCTGCTCGCCAAACACACCGTAACCAGACTGGCAGTAGTCATCATTGGCCAGCACATCATCCCCGCTGAACTGGATGCGTGCTCCCAGCTTTTCGCTGGCGGCACTGGCCAGTGCCGAGACATTGGCCTTCAAAGCCCGCACCGGCTCATCAATACTGATCCCCAGGATTTTCGCCTCGCAGTTAAACAAACGCGCCCCCAGGGTCAACCCGGCGTGCGTACCACCCGAGGACGTGCCAAAGATGATCCAATCCGGCTTTAATTTCTGCTGCATCAATTCTTCCACCGCAAAGGCATAGCCCAGCGCGCCAGTCGGGCTCGAACCGCCGTAGGGCACCAGGTAGGGCTGGCTGCCATTGGCCAGGGCGGTATCATAGGTGTGCTGCAAGACCGCGTCGCGATCCTTGCGATCCTCCACCCACACCACGTCAGCGTTGAAGAGAAAATCCAACATCAGGTTGGCCGAGGGCTGCTCGGGGTGCTTGCCATTCAACACCAGGATGCACTCCATCCCAAAACGTGCCGCAGCCGCCGCCGTCTGCCGGCAGTGATTGGACTGCATCGCCCCGGCCGAGATCATCACGCGCGCGCGCTGATCTTGAGCCTCGGCCACCAAAAACTCCAGCTTGCGGGTCTTGTTGCCGCCCAGCGCCAGCCCGGTCTGGTCATCACGCTTGATAAACAGGCGTGGGCCACCCAATTCGGCTGATAAACGCGGCATCTCCTCGATTGGGGTGGGCAAATGTGCAAAACGCAAACGCGATACGGATTTCATGGTTTTCTCCTTGTTGAAATGATGTTACCTGGGCCGCAGCCCATCAGCTGACCATCAGGCTTCCAGCCCTTGCTGCGTACGCCGCCTGCCGCGTGAACGCATCCAATCCAGCACGCGTGGCATCACGCGGGTATAAGCCCAGTACCACAACCCATTGGGGGCGTAATCCCAGGCACCCAGCGTGCGCCGCACCCTGCCGCCCAGGCCTTCCTTAAAGCGGAAGACTCCCCACATGGAATCACTCTCATCAAATACATCCGGCGCGCCCCAAAGGTCATACAGCTGGCAGCCCTGTTCACGTGCCCAGCGCATGGCCTCAAACTGCAGCAGGTAATTGGGCATCTTCTCACGCTGCGCATCGCGTGACATGCCATACAGATAATAAGCCCGCCCGGCAAAGTGGAACAGGTAAACCGCCGCCACCACCTCGCCCTCGCCCTCGGCGATCAATGCCGCCGAAC
This sequence comes from uncultured Anaerolineae bacterium, assembly GCA_903908605.1. Classification (GTDB taxonomy): domain Bacteria; phylum Chloroflexota; class Anaerolineae; order Anaerolineales; family Villigracilaceae; genus UBA5195. The sequence goes on along the minus strand of CAIVSQ010000127.1, from coordinate 4,498 downwards.
GACTCGCGAACGTCTTCCAAACCACCCGGTAATAGGCCTCATCGCGGATGACAAAGCCATCCCGCACCGAAGTTTCGGCATACATGCGGTAGAGCGCCGGCCAATCCTGCTCCTGCGCCACGCGCACACTCAGGCCCTTCTTCGGGCCCAGGCGCACGTTATAGCGCGTCTTTTGCTTCATTCGTGCCAGCAGATCCTCATCCGACCCGTCCACAGTCAGCATGACCGTGTTCTTGAACTGAATCTGCTCTTCCGAAACCTGCCAGCCACGCGCCGTCAGCTCGGCCTGCACCTGCCCACCCAATGCATCCGGCTGGTCATCCGCCCCGCCCGGCACGCCCAGCCCCAGCACCACATCCGGGTCCATTTTCAAAAAGATGGCCCCCTGCCTGCGCGCAAAAGCCTGCAGATCATCCAGCACCCGTTTGCGCAGGGCCGCATCCTGCCAGCGCAGCAGCGGACCCTTCGGACAATATAAAATGCACAGGCGCGCAGCGAAGCCACGGCTCAGCACACGCTTTTTCAACACCAGCGCTGCCGCATCCAGAGTCCCGGGCTGCAAGCCAGCCAGCCCAGCCGGATCCTCCACCGCCCGCATGCCGCCAGCCTGCGGCCAGGCCAGGTAAACAGGCTGCCAGCCATAAGCGGCCTTCACCCGCGCCCACTCCTGCGTTTGCAGCAAGTGCGCCTCGGGCAGGTCCGCGATCAAATTGTTCCAGATTGTTTCAGTCATTAATCTATTTTAACGTGAATTACCTCCGCACGGCCAATTCACCCGCCACCAATCCGCAAGCTCGCAAACAAAAAGCCGCTCACGCGGCTTTTTGTAACCTTAATCACAGCCAACTACACGAAAAAAAGCATCACAGGCGCGGAATCAGCACCGGTGTGTTCTTCTTATAGTCTTCATAATCCTTTTTGCCGCCCCATTTCTTATCGGACTTGGCTTCCAACAGCGGCACACCGCTCACACGCGTCAGCAGCAGCGTCACAAAGATCGGTGAGATCATCGCCACCCACTGCCAGCCACGCAGCACCGGCAGCGCACAAATCGCTACACCAATCCACAGCAAAATTTCCCCAAAATAATTAGGGTGCCTGGAACGCCCCCACAAACCAGTATGAATGAACTTTCCCTTGTTGGCCGGGTCCGCGTTGAAACGGCTCTTCTGGTTATCAGCCACCACCTCAATCACAAAGCCCAACAGCCAGACCGCAAAACCGACCACCGCAAACACATCCAGGTCTTTTTTCCCGGCAGAAGTCAATGCCACCAGCGCTGCCGAAGCCGTAAAGGTGACCCACAGCCCCTGGATCGTCCAGACATTCAAAAAACGGAAGAAAGAAGGCTTAATCTCGTCAAAGCGGTCATCGCGGCCAGCCTTGCGGATGCGCCCGAACAGAAAGCTGCCCAGCCGCACTGCCCAAACAATCACCATCGCATACAGCAATATCGAGCGGACATCCTGGCTGCCGCTCAGGAAGAGAGCAAAACTACTGGCAGCGATATACGTCAGGCTGCCGGTCAGGTCGAAAAACTTCTCGGTCTGCATAAAATAAGCCGGGATGAACGCCAGCCACTGCACCAGGAAAGCCAGCCCAACCACCCACATTAACAACGGCCTGCCCGCCAGGATGATACCGCCCTGGCTGCCCGCCAGCGCCACCAGGTAGCCGACCAACACCAACAGCGGAAATGCAATCAACGAGTTTCGATCTGTCTTTTTCATCATGTCTTCCTTTGAATGTAAGATAGGTTCAATCCAATTAGCAGATACAACACCACCCAGATCATTTCGTGTTGGTGGCCTGGCCCAGATTCAAAACATCTTCCGCCAAGCCAACTTTACCTGGCGCTGGTTGTTGTGGAAAGACCTACCTGCACGTGCTTGCCCCCCAGGCATACCACTCAAACGAAAAATACCAGGAGGTTAAATCACGCTTCTTGCCAGCCAGCTCCCCATCTGGCGTCACACACTCCACACGCAAATCCACCCGCCCTTTCTGGCCTTGCTCAAAATATGATACAACAGAATACTCATTTCCACGGCTGTCTGTCATGATGATTTCATTTTCGCCGCCTGCTTCTGGGTTTTTAAAATATACATCAGCCACTGAATGAGCTCCAATCGGGCTGATGCGCAGCGGGGTCACATCCTGCGAATCGGAAATCTCAAAAGGCCCAATCTGCTGGCTGGTGCGATTATCAACAACAATATGAACCGCTATTTTCTCAGGCGACAGCCAGGCATCCTTCGCTAAAATCGCAAAAAGCACAACATCGCTCACCAAACAAACAATAACAACAACGATTAAAATTATTTTACGATTCGTCATAGGGTTTTTTCCATGTTCCTTCCATAATGTATTATATGTAAAAAAACCCTCACACGGAACCCGCTGAGAAAACACACAGCCACACCGAGAACCCAAAACAAAAACCTCCGTGACCCTCCGTGCATCCTCCGCGATCTCCGTGTCCCGCCTTCCTCTCCAAATGCAACAATCTATTTCGCATAAAAATTCACGAGATCCGCGTTTTTATCATCCAGGTTGATGCTTGACAACTCGTCTGCTGCATTTATACTTAATAGGTTGAGCAGTCTGCCAAAGAAACTTGCCAATACCACTTATCGGCCAAAGGCATGGATACTCCTATTTGGTAAAAAAGGGGACACACACCACAATGCCAGTCACACATGGTCTTACTTTAGGCAAATTCGCCCCACTGCACCACGGACACCAACTCGTTATCGAAACCGCCCTGCGAGAAATGGATCGGTTAAGCATCCTAATCTACGATGCCCCAGAAACCACCTCTATCCCGCTCAGCATCAGGGCCGCATGGCTGCGCGAACTTTATCCAGCCGCCACCGTTCTTGAAGCTTGGGATGGCCCTACTGCGGTCGGCGATTCTCCCGAAATCAAACACCAGCATGAGCAATATATCCTAAAAAAACTCGGTCCAGAAAAAATTACTCATTTTTATTCCAGCGAATTTTACGGCGAGCATGTTAGCCGCGCCTTGGCAGCCGTAAACCGCCAGGTAGACCCCGAGCGAGCGACGATTCCCATTTCCGGTAGCGATATTCGGCTCGATCCTTTCATATCACGCCAGTTTCTACATCCGCGCGTCTACCGCGATCTGATCACCAATATCGTTTTCCTTGGCGCACCCTCCACTGGCAAATCCACCCTTGCCAAACGCCTGGCCGATGAATTCAACACAACCTGGATGCCTGAATATGGTCGTGATTACTGGGAAAAACACCAGGTCAACCGCCGCCTGACCCCCAACCAGCTGTTTGAGATCGCCCAGGGTCACCTGGAACGCGAAGAAACCTTGCTCTACCAGGCCAACCGGATCCTTTTTACCGATACGAATGCCATTACCACCTGCATGTTTGCCCAGGCCTACCACGGTACTGCCCAACCACAACTGGTCGACCTGGCCAGGCAGGCATCCACTCGCTATGACCTGTTTTTCTTGTGCGACGTCGATATTCCTTACGATGACACCTGGGACCGGTCGGGAGATGTCGACCGTCTGGTTTTCCAAAAACAAATCTATGCCGATCTGCTGCAGCGAAAAATCCCTTTCATTACCTTACGCGGCAGCCTGGATGAACGTGTAAAAACTGTCGAAAAAATCCTGGCGAAATTTCAAAAATATTCCTCCCTGGCCGATACTTTTATGTTCTAAAGGAGCTGCTATGCCCTTCATCCTTAGCGTTAATGCAATAGCATTTACTTTCCTGGACTACCCAATGAACTATATCGAACTGGTGGGTACCCTGCTATATCTCTGGTCGGTCTGGCTGATCGCCAAGCGCAAAATCCTCACCTGGCCGGTTGGGATTATCAGCGTCATTCTTTATATGCTCTTGTTCTACCAGATCCACCTGTATTCCGATACGATTGAACAGATTTATTACCTGGGCGCAAGTATCTACGGCTGGTGGTTATGGAAGCAGTCCCCCCAACAGGACAACCAGGTCACAGATGTCACCTTTAGTGGAATGCGCTCCCAGCTCGTTTGGGTGGCAGGCACAGCGCTTGTGTCACTCATCACCGGCCTGCTGATGAGTAAAATTCACTTGCTGTTACCAGTGCTCTTTCTCGAACCAGCCTCGCTGCCCTACCTCGATGCACTGACCACCATTATGAGTTTCAGCGCCATGTGGCTGATGGCACGCAAAAAGATCGAAAGCTGGATTTACTGGATCATCGTCGATGTCATAGGCATCTGGTTATATTATGTTAAGGAAGTCAAGTTTATTTCTCTCTTATACGTGATTCTGCTCTTTATGGCGGTGGCTGGCTACCGCGAATGGACTGCCACGCGCCGTGCTGCCCGGCCAGTCTGAACAGACAAGCACCGAAGCGCACCGAGATTCCACAAAGCCGCACCGAGAACCAAAAACAAATCCTCAGTGACCCTCCGTGCAACCTCGGTGCCTCTCCGTGTCCCGCGTTTGGCACTTCAGCAAATACTCTT
>CAIVSQ010000126.1 GCA_903908605.1 uncultured Anaerolineae bacterium | reverse complement strand
CGCACGGGGATGTTGACGGCCCCAGCAATATAACCATCTTTTTCAAGATCGGCTGCTTCACGCACATCCAAAAGAAAAGGAGCTTTGTCGGCTAGTGCTTCATTTAATTTGACAGCTGAGATGGTTCCATAACCATTATCGCCAGTTAAGCCGGCAAACAGTCCGCTAAAGAGCGCAGCCGCATCTGGAGCGGGCACTTCTGTTGGTGGTACCGCTGTGGGGGGCACGGCAGTAGCTGGTATGGCTGTGGGGGGCACAGCAGCGGGCTGCTGGGCTGCAGGGCTGCAAGCGGCCAACAGCATGCTCATGACAACCAACAGGACAAACAGGGTCTGTACTTGTCTCTTCATTTTATTTCTCCTTGAATATAGGTAGAATTTGGTTTTCTCGCCGCGAGAGTACACTTCTTCACGGGCGTTTATGACAGGTATCGCAGGAGGTAGTGCTGAAATTTTGATGGGTCTCGGGCAGTGCCAGCGCGCCTGGTGCGCCAACCAGGTGACAGGTCTGGCAGCAGTTTTCGCAGGTTGGCTGGGGGTGGCTTTCTGCCAGCGGCGGGGCTTTCGCCAGCATCGTCAATAAGGTAGCGCTGGCAAGCGGCGGCGCGTTGACAATGACGGCCTGGTTTGCCTGTAATTCACTTGCGGCTACTTTATCTGCGGTCAGGAAATACTGCGGGTTATCGTGGCAGGCGGCGCATGATTGGTTCTGCGGGGTTTTTCGCTGGATATTGTGTGGGGTGGCGTACACCCAGGTCGGCGCTGCGTTGAAGGCGGAGAGCAGGTTCTCTCCATAGAAGGCATAACTCTGCTCATCGACCGGAACATGCCTGACCGGTACATAACTGTATGGGCGCTGTGCGCTTTGCAGCGGGTTGCGTCCAATTGCGAAGGTGGTGTAGGTTGCCTGGGTTTCAAAAAATGGTTTTCCAGACTTGTCACTGACGGCTACATGGCAACCATCGCAGCTCGTGTAGGTAATTGAATGGCAGACCTGGCAGGATAGCTGTTCACCATGAATATCATGCATCTGGTTCTCATCTTCTCCGGGGGCTGCCGTGGGGTGACAGGACAGGCAGGTGGGCAGTTCTTCACCAGCGTAGCGATGTGCAGCAGAGGAATCATCTGCAGAACCGTGCAATTGAGTGCCCGAATGGCACTTGACGCAATTCATACGAGCTTCGCGGAAATGGACATCCCCGGGCAGTTCTTCGTTTTTACCCAGGTATTCATTGCCCACCCTGCTGCCATGGCAGGCTGTGCACGAGCGTGTCATGGGGGGTGTTTTCTCAAAAACGTGCCCATTGAACAAGCCACCACCCACATTATCGGGCTGACTGACATGGCATTCACCGCAGGTTGTATGGCATGTGGAGCAGTGATTTCCAAACATCTCTTCCAGGGCCGGATGATTTTCGGGGACGCTGCGTTTTTCTATTGCCGTCCAGTACCCAGCCTGAGTGTTGTGCAGCGAATTTTGATAGGTGGATACTTGTTCCATGTGGCAGGTGGAGCATAATTTTTGGGAATCTGAACTTGGATTCGGGATCATGCCTGCATGGGCCTGGGCTTTATCGGCAGATTGGTTACCACCGTGGCATTCGCTGCAGGTTTGCTTTCCGTGCGTAGTTTGACTGAATTTTTCGTTATTGACCAGAACCTTCTCCCATGGCTCCAACGGAGCCACATCGCCCCCTCAGCCAACCCCCTTTGATTCGGTCTCTGTAACAATCACCTCGGCCGTCGAGTCGATCAGGCTTTGCTTATTGGTATGACAAACGACACACTGGTCTGGTGCTGGGACTGTTGGCGACGCAACCACAATAACAATCTCAGCTGTAGGGGTGTTGGGGATAGGTTCCAGCGTTGCAGTAGGTTCAGCGACACTTTGCTGGGTACAGGCTGTCAGAGCCAGGGTTAGCGCTCCCGTCCATAGCAACATTTGCAGCTTACTCATCTTTAATCTCCTGATAGATTGTACTAATTTTCACAATAAATTCATTATACCTATCGATTCGTACAAATATTAGTGACATAAGTAATTTTCTGGTATAATTTTTTTGGATGGATCGCTATAAAAAATATAAATACAGCGATCGTCTCACCCTCACAGACCGTTTTAAGAAAACGTATGGATAAAAATTATGCTAAACCTGGAAGCTCTGCATATTTTCCTCGCGATCAACGAACACGGCAGTTTCAGTGAAGCGGGCCGGCGTTTACATAAATCACAACCAGCCATCAGTCAGGTAATCCTTAATTTAGAAAAACAACTCGGTAGTCCTCTCTTTACTCGCGATAAACATCCTGTTGGCCTGACAGAATCCGGGCAGGCGCTGTTGCCGATGGCACGTGAGTTGCTGACCCACAGCCACCGCGTGGAAGAAACCTTGCTTTCATTTGAAAGTGAAATGATGGGAGAGATCAACATCGGCTGCTCAACCGCGTCGGGAAAATACTTGCTGCCGCGGCTGATTTCACGATTTAGAACGCTGCATCCGCATGTTCGAGTCAATATCATTATTCGCAGCCGAGATTCAATCGTGCGGAAAATTAATGCTGGCGAACTTGCCATGGGGATCACCAGTAAACAAATCGACCAGCCTGGATTGGAGTATTTAGATTTTTTTACCGATACTGTTATTCTGATCGTACCTGCCAACCATCGCTGGGCTCAATATCGCAAAATTAGGCCCGATGACCTGCTGGATGAAGCGATGATCTTACGGGAAGCGGGGGCTGGAACGCGTGAGGTCCTGATCGAAAACTTGCGCAGACACGATATCGTCGAAGAAATGCTGAATATCGCCATGGTGCTTGGCAATACCGAGGCGATTGAAATTGCTGTCGAAGAAGGCCTGGGGATTGCTTTTGTATCCCGGCTGGCTGCTTCACGCGGGTTGGAGATGGGTAGAGTAGTGGAAGTCGAAGTGGAAAATATGATCCTGGCGCGTAACATTTACTTGTTTCGCAACCGAAACAGCCCGCTTACAAAAACACAGGCCGAAATATGGGATTTCATCCAAAATAATCACACAACCATGGAGAAGTGCCCGGTCGCGCTCGCATGTGCAGCTGTGGAAGCCTGGTAGCCATATTCATTTAGGGTCTCATTCACTTAGCATCGTAAATTGGCTCTCATGGGAATGTCATCCCACCCCGCCCCGCGCGCGGCGGCATGAACGAAGCGTGCAATAAAAAGTTTTGGGGCAGCCCTTGTAGCAACAAGGGCTGCCCCGCATTTATTTTAGGTTTGATCGTTTGGATGGCTGCTATGGTTGGGTTGTTCTCTGACCACCAGCATTGCCAGCCCAGGCAGGCCGACCGCCAGCATTTCCCGCTGCGCTGACAATCGTCTTGTACACATCTGCGCTGAGGTATTGTGGGAGATAGGTTTCGCCGGTCTGGTTGCTGAGATTGCGGGCAAAGGCATTCAGGTGGTTGTATGATGCGTTGGTCAAATTACTATAAACTTGCTGAATATCGGCATTATCGGTATTGGCCTGGCTGCTTAGCAAGTCTTTGATATCAATTTCTTCAATGGCACCACCCACTTTAAGTGCTGCGCCGATGGATTGGTTGCCTTGTGCGACTAGCTTTGTGTATAGTGCTTGCAAATTGGCGTTGGTGAAGGCACCCTCTGTCTTGGCCGGGTCAGTCAGGTTGTAACGCACAATCAGCATGCCGATTTGATCCATGTGAGTTTGTTCACTCGCAGCAATTTTCTGAAAAATCGGCAGTTTCCAGGTGCTGTACATTGCATTGTACACATCCCTGGCTAATTTCTCTTCTTCGCGCATAAAGAGCAGGGCTGCAGCTTCCTCACTGCTGAGTTCAGATGTGGGGATGTTAATCAGGCTGGTGCCAGCTCTATTACCATTGCCAGGTGTAAAACTGGTTGTGGTTCCAGCTGCCGAATTTCTGCCGCCACCCTGCCGATAAGCGCCGCCACCCTGTGCGGTATTTCTGGCACCAAAGCCGGCCAGCGGCGCAGTTGCATTGAACCCAACTGCATAAAAAGCTACCATGCCAAGCGAGAACACCAGCACGGCTACAACAATCCCGATGAGCACATTTCTAAACATATTGACACTCCTTGCCGGTCATTGCCGGATATCTTATAAATGTTGGTTGATAGGTTGCCAGTTTGCATCCTTAAACCAAATTCTAACCGCCAAGTGTAAAGATTATTTATGTTTATGAACAAGATTGTGTAATTGTTTTGCGCACCAGGAACCAAGGAGCAGGCGCGGCCGAATTTGTGTTCACGCTAAAGCCAATGAGCTGTTGGTGAAGAACTTCCACTACAGTCGGTTTGGTAACCTTAAAATTGCACTTTTGTAAATT
>CAIVSQ010000125.1 GCA_903908605.1 uncultured Anaerolineae bacterium | reverse complement strand
TGGAAGTCCTAGTTGAAAATTCCATCAAGTGAATCGTTTCAATGGTTTCTTCTCGAATCTGCTTTTCGATCTCTTGCCGATAGTTGGGATTCATCAAAATTACGGTTTTAAGTTGATATTTTGATAAATGTTGGGGGCTTATAATGCGGTGACCTGTGCCTGGCAGGTATTTTTCTTGTTTGTTCGGATTTACGTCGATGATGCATGTAATATTTTTTTGATCAGGATCAAATAAGTTGGCAAAAGTAACACCTTTTGCACCAGCTCCCCATAAAGCGACCGGTCCTTGTTTTTGCAGTTCCTTCAAATTCTGTGCCCAACGCTCTGCCAACAGCGCATTTGCGTACCCGAATTCATTGGTTAATTCTATTAATCGCTCAACATTTGCTTCACTCGGTAAGTTTTTTGGGGATGGTGCTGCCTGAATCCATAGATATTGATCTCCAAAAATTGGGTTTACATGGTCAACAGAAAATCCAGCTTTTTCAAATGCAGTTTGGATCGATTGCTGGCTAAAATAAGAACAATGCTCATAGAAAAAATCCCAGACGACTTGATTCTTTAATATCCATTCAATGTCGGGTGTCTCAAAAAATACTTTCGCACTACGTGAATTTACCATCGCGTGCAAGATCGAAGATAACATGGATACTGGCTCGGGTATATGTTCGATGACATGCCGGCAGACGACAAAATCAGCCACAAGACTTGAGTGTTTTGTATCATAAAATTCTTTTATATATTTCAGCTGGCCTGAAAAATACTCGCTTGGACCAAGGTAGCTGGGGTCAAATCCATATCCTGAATTATTTCCTACTTCAACCAATTTCCGAATAAATGTACCTTTACCGCAACCTACTTCAATTACGTTTGCGTTTTGCATACCTTTATTTGTGACCAAATCTTCAATCAGGGTATTTACATACTGTTCAAACATAAATGAATAATTTTGTGTGTTTTCATAACTTTCGCCATACGACATAAAGTCAGGGTTGAAGTCGGTATTAAAAACAAACCCACAATTAAGACAAATTGCAATGTGCAAATTTCCTCTGGGAATTTTCTGCGCGGCGTTCATATCGTCAAACAAAAAATTTTGGTGGACAGGCACATTATTGCGCTCAAGAAAAACTTTTATATCTGTTGATTGGCAAATTGGACAATTATTTCGCATCATAAATCCTTTTACGCACGTTTACACCATCCGGTGGATTTCAGGTGTGAATTATGACCGCATGTGAAGATGGGATCCCAATTTCGATACGGCAAGGACCAAAATTTGAACAGCTCTGATTTGCGAATAAGAATACCAATTGTCGCGAGAGGCTGTTTTATGGTAACCGGTTAAGATGAAAAAGTATTGAAAATTCCTTGTTCATACTTTTCAGCCATGACAACCAGGGCATTCGCCACATCTTCAACAAATAAAAAATCACGTACCTGTTCGCCTTGTGAGGCAGGGAAGCTCTCGTTTTTCAAACGTAATAATTGGCTGCCGGCACAAGAGTGTGCGGAGCTTCCTGCTTGCAGTACAGGTAAAATATTCTTCCACAGGTGAACTGAATGCCGTACTGCGCTGCTATTTGCTCGCCACGCATCTGCAATGCTAATTTACTGGCAGCGTATAAAGTATCGGGGTTGGTTTTATCGGTTTCCGAAAATTTTTCAGCTTTCATCTCATATTCAGCGCAGGTTTCGACTCCGACAATATGTGAACAGCTGCACTCAGCCAATGCCAATGAAACATTACTAAAAGATATTTTCCAAGTTCGGCTTGCCACGCCAGGTAAATGCAAGTCTCGGGTTTCCATCGGTTAATTTCAGCTTGTATGAGGTGCAAATCGTGGAAGTCACCATATAGAACCGTGATAAAAGGAATTATGTCACCTAACCGCCAAAATAGATCGCCAGGAAAAGCCAGCACCAAAACATCATGATTCGCCTTGACCAAAGCTCTCGTCATTTGAAAACCGATGAATCCTGAAACGTCTGTAATCAAGACTCTCGTTGACGACCACCTGGAGTAATACTATTACCTTTGCTGAAATGATTACTGGAGTGATGAGCCACGAGATGGCAAATAACAAATCATCCCAGTGTACTAAGTAAAGCCTGATGATTCATGCCGATCCAGATTAATTACTTCGCATAGCATATTTTACGAAGTATAACACCCACACCTGATTTCAAGTGATTTTGTGAATTAGGATATCCCGGAATATTTAGAATTTGTAAATAAAAATTCCGTATTAACCCTCGAGATAGGGTGCGTAGCTTTGGTCCTTTTCTGACACAGTGCGATGATCAACCTCCGGCCAAGAGATTTGAAAAATTGGGTCATCCCAGCAAAAACCACGGGAACACTCAGGATGATAAAACTCGGACATTTGATAAAACACTTCAGCATTATCAACCAGGGTTTGAAAACCATGAGCAAAATTTTCGGGAATATAGATTGCGCGTTGATTTTCCTGGTTCAACTCGACGGACAGCCAGTTGGCATAGGTGGGCGAGCCGGGTCGTAAATCCACGATGACATCGAAAATGGCACCACGTGTACAGCGCACCAGCTTGGTCTCTGCAAAGGGAGCCACCTGGTAGTGCATCCCACGCAGAGTGCCGGCTTTCAGGTTAAACGATGTGCTACATTGAACCAGGTGAGGGTTTAATCCCATCTGGGCAAATTCATCCTGGCACCAGGTACGAGCGAAATAACCGCGTGAATCTGTATGCCGTTCCGGATCGACCAGGTAAGCGCCTGAGAGTGAGGTTTTGGTAAATAGCATGGGTGTCCAAGCGGCAGAGCAGCGCTGCTACGTTATTTTTAACGCAGGGATGGGGATGATAAATTTACCGCCACGACGGCGAAATTCAGCTTGCTGGGCGAGGATTTCTTCGGCAAAGTTCCAGGTAAGCAGCAGGACATAATCAGTATGCCTATCCAGCAAGGTAAGCGGTGGGAGGATAGGCAGGTGGGTGCCCGGAGTGAATTTACCCTGTTTGAAGGTGCTGCGATCAGCGACAAAATCAAGCATTTCGGAGCCAATGCCATAAAAATTCATCAGGGTGGCACTTTTGGCAGAAGCACCATATACGGCAATACTTTTGCCCTCGGCCTTGATGCGATTAAGCAACGCGAGCAGTTCGACGCGCAGGCGCTCGACTTTTTCTCCAAAGTGGAGATAAAACCCGGGTTTATCGACCCCCCAGCGAGCCTCAAACTGGAGCAGCTCGTTAACCCGCTGCTTACCAGACGCTTGCAAACTCAGGGGGCCATCCTGACGTTGAAAATATACGCGCAGAGAACCACCATGTACCGGCAAACGCTCAACATCCACCAGGGTGAGACCGTGAAGGGCGAACAAGTTACGGAAGGAGGTAAGGGAATAATAACAAAGATGTTCGTGATAAATTGAATCAAACTCGACGCCATCGATGAGGTCTTTGACATAGTGATTTTCAATGACCGCCACGCCATCGGGTTTGAGGAGGTTAAAGATACCCTGGACAACACCATGCAGGTCAGCAACATGGGCGACAACATTGTTGGCATGAATAACATCTGCAGGACCGTACTGGGTGCGTAATTGATCAGCGATGCCTGCTTCGAAAAATTCATTGACGGTGCGAACGCCGATTTTTTCAGCGATGGTGGCGATATTGCGGGCTGGTTCAATGCCGAGGACGGGAATGCCGTGGGCGGTGTAATTTTTCAACAGGTAGCCATCGTTGCTGGCGACTTCGACGACCAGGCTGTTTTGATCGAGGGCGCGAATGGCAATTAGCTTGGCAGCGATCTCACGGGCATTTTGCAAGACTGTATCTGAAAAGGAGGAAACATATAGATATTCTCGAAAGAGTTTGTCGGGGGATACTGTTTCGGTGATCTGCAGCAAGGTGCAGGCCGGGCAAAAGACCAGGTCGAGCGGAAATGATTCTTCGGGGACAGCGAGCTGGTCTGGAGTGAGGAGCGCATTGGCAAGCGGCATTTGCCCGAGCGACAAGACCGGCAAGAGGTTTTCTTCTCCACAGGAACGGCAAGCAAACATCATTTCACCCCAATATTAATCCCATTTTTTCCACGGCGCCTGCTTATCCTGCCAGAGCTTTTCGAGGAAACGTTTTTCGCGAATATTGTCCATGCACTGCCAGAAATGATCGTGTTTATAGGCTGCCAACTGCTCCTCGGAGGACAGGCGATCGAGGACGTTTTGTTCCAGATTAGTCTGGTCGCCGCCAATATAGTTAAAAATGGTGGGTTCCATGACCATGTAACCACCATTGATCCAACCTTCCCCTGTTTGGGGTTTTTCAATGAATTCGGTAACCAGGTCACCCTCGACACGAATACCGCCAAAACGGGCGGGCGGGCGGACAGCGGTGATGGTGGCTATTTTCTTTTGGGTTTTGTGAAAGCGCTCAAGCTTATTAAGGTTGATATCGCCGACACCATCCCCATAAGTAAGCATGAAGGTCTCGTTTTTCAACCAGGGTTCAAGTCGCTTGAGACGCCCACCGGTGGAGGTTTCGAGGCCGGTTTCAATGAGGTTGACGGTCCACTCCTCGCAATCTTCCTTGAGTTTTTTCACCTTGCCTTTGGCAAGATCAATGGAAATGTCTCCGCTGATGCGGGAGTAGTTATAGAAAAAATGCTTGATGACCTCGCCCTTATAGCCAAGAGCAATAAAAAATTCCTTGTAGCCATAGCTATAATAATACTTCATGATGTGCCAGAGAATGGGCCGACCCCCGATTTCAACCATGGGCTTGGGGAGGATATCGGTTTCCTCGGCCAGGCGAGTGCCAAAACCACCTGCAAGAATGACAACTTTCATGATTGTGAATTTCTCCTAGCGCTGAATAAGAATTAGTAATTATTTGCGAACAAAATCAAAGACGTAATCGCGCACCCCGGCGCGGGTGAAAACTTCCTCGGTATCCTCTTCCAGCCTCGCGTGGATAAACAATTCACGCAAGTAATTCTTGTCTTTTTCACTGATTGGCAGAAAATCGAGGGCGATGTTTTTATGCACCAGCCCCAGCTGGCTTGCTTGATCGAGAAATTCATCCAAGCGGACCTGATATTTCTGTGGCACACCCGCATTGAAATTATCCACCTTGCCCCCTAAAGTAATCACCAGGGAAGTCATATCCAATGTATTCCTGAGTTTTACCAACAAGTGACCTTCTGGCTTGAGAAACTGGCGAAGACGGCGAATGAGCCTGGTGGAATCAGCATAGGTGTTGATGGGTTTTCCCAGGAGGATGAAATCAAATCGCTCCTCCATGAAGTGATCCCCCAGGTAATCGATACGATCCACGACAACGGTTCCGTCACAAATCGTTTTCAAATCCAGCCAATACTTGGCATCGAGGGAAAATGCAGAGAGGCTGGCGTTGTAGACATCGCCCTCCCTGAGCTTATTTTTTAGTTCCAGGATGGGTGTGCCGCACATAACATCGACACCAAGGATGGAAACGCCTGTGCGATTGCGGTATTGCTCCGGTTCAACCAGCGACATCATAAAGGTTTCGTAGTTATTGACGTCATCCCAAGCATCAACGCCAAAATATTTATTGATAAAGTCTTTGCGGCCAGATTCTAGTGAACGGGAGAAAATGGCAGGATCTTTATCGGTTGAATAATTGTGGTCGTGGTGAACAAAAGTATCCTTGCATAAAACGGTCCGATAGCCTGCCCGGCGCATACGAAAGGTGATATCGTCATCGATGAAGTCGTGAAAAAAGCCATAATCAAACTTCCCGATCATATCCAGTGCTTCACGTTTAAACAAACCAATGACGTTTAGGAGTCGCAGTCGATCATGCCATTTATGGGGATCGGGGATATTAAACTGGGCGGCTTTTTCTCGCATTTCTTCCAACGAGTTAAATTTAAGACCGGGGTCCTGCAAATTACTGACGTTGGATGAAACTGGGACAACCATGCCAATCCGATCGTCACTCATGGCGCAACTCAGCAGGTTAGAAAGCCAGTTGGGTGTGACATAGATATCGTTCGGAATGCCCACAATATACCTGCCGCCAAGATATGAGGTGGGGTCAAATAGGCCCATGTTTTTGGTTACGTGGACGATTTTTTTATGGGGATACTCAATTGATTTAAAATAATCGAGGGTGCCATCAGAGGAGCCGTTATCGACCAGCACAAGCTCATAATCAATGCCGGTGGTGTATTTTAAGATACTTTCAAGGCTGATTTTTGTTTTTTCAAGACGGTTATAACCAAGCAGATAAATACTGACCAAATGGGCGTTCGCGCCGAGTTTGGCAATGATCTTATTCTGACGAGAGGCGATCAGGCCTTCACCGGGTTGTGGAGCTTGCATGCCATCGGTGTTTACCACAACCATGTCGTTGACAGGAGTGCGCTTGTGCGACGAAGAAGAAGGTTTTGGCGTTCCAGCTGACATTTTTTTGTTTTTTCCTGGTAATCAATCAGATTTTGTTATCGAAGTATAACCATACATACATTTTCTCATAATAAAAATGCTATAAAAAAGCCGATGGCCGAAACCCGGACAGCCGATCGTCATTTTACATATCCATTGTTTCTGTTGATGTACCCAACTGAATCATAGCAGGTTGCACTTCTGTTAATCTTAAAACCGCCATATGGCTGTGTGTTTATTACCATGGGCATTATATAATAATATTAGAGGTGAGTGACATTATGTCAAACCAAAGAGCGAATAACTCAGAAATCGTCAGGCAGGTGGCATTCATACTGGTATTCGTGTTGGTGGCGGTTGCGGGTATTTTCTTTTTGCTATCAAAAAAAAGCGTGACTAGCAGCCACCTTGTTCAATTTCATGTTGACGCCTCGGGGGGTTATGCAATCATAACGCTGCAAGCGGGAAATGTATCCATTTCGAAACCTACCAGAGTGACGACCCCGTGGAACCGGACTATCAGCGTACCAAAGGGCTCTGAGGTTTACCTGACCGCATCCAACCCAACCCACACGGGGACGCTAACCTGCAGTATCGTCATTAATAACAACAGTTGGCAAAAAGAAATCACCGGCGCACCCAAGGATGGGGTGGCCTGTGCTGGAATTATTCCATGACGAGAACGTGAGGAGGAATCCATGTTTTCAAATTTACCGGATCGCACAAGAAATTTGATTTCGCTGGCTTTTGTACTGGTTTTTACTACCATGATCATCTTCTTTATCTCCTTGTTGCTGCAGCAGAATCCCAGGGTGACCAGTAGAAATTTGTTTTTTGAGGTCGAGTCATCAGGTGGTTTTGCAAACATCACCTTGCAGGCTGGAAGTGTGGCGATTAAAACGTCAACGACTGTGACCACCCCGTGGCGACGAACCATCAATGTGAAGAGTGGCGAAGAGGTTTACCTGACCGCAGGCAACCCAACACAGTCGGGGAAGATCAGATGCCGGATTTCCTATAACGGGCAGCCATGGAAGGATGAATCCATTGAAGCGCCCAAAGACGGGGTAGCCTGTGCGGGAATTGTGCCATAATTCTGATAGATCGGTCAAGAACCACATGGCCAATTGAGATAAAAATAAACAAGACACGAGAGACTTTTGAAATCGTCTCTCGTGTCTTGTTTAAAAAGCCGGAGTGTGTGGGGTTGTTCTTAGCGGTAGCTCTTTGGCATGGCAATTTGGGGGGCCTTGAGCCCCGTTTGCATACCTTCGCGCAGGGCAAGGTGAATGACCATGGGCCCGGCGGTGGTATTGAGCGGAACCACAAGCCTGGGATAATCGAGGGTGGAGAGGGTGGCGCCTTTGCCCATGATGAGCGAGGGGGTGGAAATATTGGATTCAAACCCAGCCTCGGAGAGTTTCATGCTGGCACGACCAACAATCACATTGCCCAATTCGGCGATGCCGCTCTGGGCCAAACGATCGAGCAACTCGAGTTTCTCACCAATCAGAACGGAAGATAATTTAGTGGCAGCTTCCTTGGACATGCTTAAGAAAACTGTGCCATCCACTGCTCCAATCAAAGAAATAATTACAGTGACATCATCTGTTGTATACGAACCACTCTCCAGGCGCAGGTCACCACGATGCACAGTTTCATGCATTTCGATGCTCAACACCTCGTGGGCGGCCTCTACAAAAGGATTGAGAAATTTTACATTCATAGGGTTCTCCATTTCGCCTTTTCTGCCCAAGGTAGTCAACTCAAGACCCCAGGCCAGCGGCCGTGGTCGGATTTGCCTCAGCGGTAACATGAGCACCCTGACCTGCCAGAACAGGCTTGATTTTGAGTGCCAGGTGAACAGTCATCATTCCCAAGCCAGTATCGAGAGGAACCACAATGCGGGGGAAATCAAGCGTGGAGACCTCAATACCCTGACCAAGAAGGACCGTTGGAGTGGAAATATCGGCTTTGTAACCAGCCTGCGAAAACTTAATGGTTGCCCGACCACTGATAACATTGCCTAATTCGGCGACACCGCTTTGGGCGAGTGTATCTAGCTGGGTAAATTCCTGGCCCATCATTTTGGAGACCATATTCAAACCGGTAGATGTGGGCATACTATACATGACGACACCAAAAACATCACCGATCAGGTTAATCAGTACGGTGATATCGTCAGTGGTCAATGAAGACTTATGCAAGGATAATTGCCCACGGGTAATATTGGCATCTACCTCAGCCTTGAGGACTTCCACTGCAGCTTCAATAAACGGGTTCAATAATTTCACATCCATTTATTACTACCTCCAATTGCTTTTCGGAAACACATATTTACTCACAGGATGTGCTGGGTTGGCGCTCGAGCGCACACGAGGAGTACATCCATATTTGAGAGCGGAGATTATATCTCCCAAAAAATGTCACTTGCGGGACAAACCATCAATTCGCTGTAGCCTGGCAGGAAAAACCTGCATTACATAGAAACACACTAGAGAGGCCGTGAGAAAATATAAATGAACCCGGTTACACCAAAAATGGGATATTTCAACCGAAGTATATCAGTTCTTTGGCGTGAGCCAGTTCATCTGAAATTTTCTCCACCAAGGCAATCAGATCTTGTTCGCTCATGCGCAAGCGCTGCAAGGCTTCTGTGTCAAGTGTGTACTGCAAACCATCGATACCAATCCCAACTCCCAGCATCATCATGGCGGCATCGGCTATGTGAACTGCAGACACAAGGTCACGATAGGCCGGAGGAGCTTCTTCTGGGTTATGGTGGTATGAGATGGCGGCGAGAAGATTTTCGGGCAGCTGCCAGCGACGAGCCATTTCTGCGCCCAGCAGGGCGTGATCGATGCCAAAAGTGGCGCGTTCCATCTCCTGGAAGGGATGGTGGCTCCATTCGGGCTGGCTGGTATCGGTGGTGCGCAGTAGCTTTTCGAAGACCTGTTTGCCCATATCGCACAACAAACCAGCGAAGTAGGCTTCCTCATCAATGTTGAGGTGGCGGTCTTTGGAGATCATCTTTGCGCCAATGGCGGTACCCACGGCATGATGCCAGAGGTCACCACGATTGAGTTCATAGCCTGGCATGGGTCTATTCAAACGGTCAGACATTGAATGTGCCAGGATCAGTTCTTGAATGGTATTGAGGCCCAATACAACAATTGCTTGCTGCACGGTGGCAATACGATTCTCCATACCGTAGAGAGCAGAGTTGGCCCAGCGAAGAACATGAGCTGACAATACCTGGTCATTACCAAGTACAGTCGCAAGATCGGCGGCATTCGATTTTGGATCGCGAATGAATGCCAGCGCTTTTTGGACCGCCTGTGGGATAGGCGGCAGCTTGGCTGCTTCCTGAATTAGCTGGTCAACCGAGTAATTCATATATTCCCTTTCAGGCTTTTTTGTAGAAAGAAATACCGAAGTTTTGGAAACCAAATTCCTTGGAACCCGAAATAATTTCGGTACCTCCAACAAACAATACGCCACCAGGTCGAAGCGCAGCATGGAATTTTGCATAGAGAACATTTTTGGCTTCGGCTGTGAAGTAGATAACGACATTACGGCAGACAATCAGGTCAAATCCACTTTCAAAGCGGTCCGCAAATAGATCTTGCTCCTGGAAGCGAATATTTTTTTGCAGGGTATCCTTAACATGAAAAGGAGGGCCTGGCATAAGGTATTTTTGGCGCTGAGCAGCCGACAAGTTGCGAATATCATCCTGGCTAAAGGGGCCACGAGATTTGGCCTTGAGAAGGGCTTCACGGTCCAAGTCGGTTGCGAGCAAAGAGTAAGTTTGGCGGGGGAAGGTGTCTGACATCATGATTGCCATGGTGTAAGGCTCGGTGCCAATGGAGCAACCCGCGGACCAAAATTTTAGAGGATCGATGCGCCGATTTTCGGCGGCGTTTTTAATCAGGTAGGGAATGACCTCGTCGCGCAGGGTGTCCCAGCGACCCGGATCACGGAAAAATTCGGTAACGTTGATGGTTAAATAATTGCGAAAACGTTCCTGCTCAGCGGCATCTGTAGTGACAAGGTTAAAATAATCGGTCCAGCTATTCATGTGGCTGCGAACCAACCATGAATCGAGGCGGCGTTTCATTTGCTCATCCTTGTAATTCGTTAAATCAATCTTCAGGATGCGTTTAATCGATGTTTTAACCTGGGTATATACAGCATCTTCCATTTTTTAGAAATTCCTCTTTAATACAACAAGTTAGGAGCTTGCATAATCTCTTACTGCACGTTCAATGGCACGTGGAATTTGTGGACGCGGCAAGATGGCATTGGCTGCCCCGGCTTCAGCAACACTGCGAGGCATGCCCCAAACAACACAGGTGCTTTCGTGTTCAGCAATCACGTAGCCACCCTCGCTATGAAGAAGTGACGAGCCATGGGTGCCGTCACTGCCCATGCCTGTGAGGATAACCGCGACAACCCCTTTTCCAAAATGCTGGACAAGAGACATAAGTGTGACATCCACTGCCGGACGGACACCGTGGACTGTGGGTTTTTGATTGAGGGAAATTCGATCGGCTTCGTCAAGGACCATGTGAAAGCCGCCGGGAGCAACCAAGACCTGCCCAACCAAGAGCTTATCACCGACTTCAGCTTCCTTTACTTTGAGCGGTGAAATGGCGTTCAACCGTTCAGCAAGGGAGCGAGTAAAACCAACGGGCATGTGCTGCACAACAATGACTGGAGATGGAAAATTCGCAGGTAATGCGGGGATAATATCATTTAGCGCGCCTGGGCCGCCAGTAGAAGAACCAATAAAAAGAATTGGATATGTTTTTAGATAGGGGCTGACTGTTTTTTCGAGTGATGAGGTCGGCAGGACAGTGGCTTGCTGCTGAGGTACGGTAAGCCTGACCTTGGCCTTGGCGGTAGCCAATATTTTGGAAGCCATTTCGTCCATCACCTGGCGAATATCGAGGCGATTATCTGGTTTGGCAATAAAATCGACCGCCCCGATCATGAGCGCCTGGATGGTTTCGGCAGCGCCCTCTTTGGTGAGGCTGCTAAACATAATCACTGGCCTGGGGAAGTTTTTCATGATGTGGCGCAGTGTTGCCAACCCATCGAGATGAGGCATTTCCACATCAAGCGTGATCACATCCGGCTGGAGTTGGGGGACCAGCTTGATAGCTTCCCTGCCATCGCTGGCAGTACCCACAACCAGAATATCCGGATTATCATTCAGATGCTGGGAAATGGAAAACCGCATAAAAGCGGAATCATCCACGACCATGACGCGCACAGGGTTGGGTGATTTTGGTTTAGCAACTTGAGGCAACTTGGCTTCTGTCATAAACTCCTAGGCCAAAAGTTTTCCGATCGCTTTCATAACACGATCGTGTTCGAAGGGCTTAACAATAAAATCGCGGGCCCCGGATTTGACTGCTTCGAGAACCACGGATTCCTGGCCCAAAGCTGTAAGCATGATAACACGGGCTTTTGAATCAAAGCTAACGATTTCCTTTAACGCTGTCAGGCCATCCATCTCTGGCATGGTTACGTCCATAAGAACAACGTCCGGATGGATTTCTTTGTACACTTGAACAGCCTTTAAGCCGTTTTCAGCTTGAAAAACCTGGAAACCATCTGCATCCAGCATTTTGGTCAAGCGCACTCGTAGAAACTCAGCATCATCTACAATCAGTATTTTCGCCATGCTTACTCCTCTATCCTTACTATATTTCTTTTTCTTTTTCGCCGATGACCCTGACGGTCATTCGAGTGTCTACAACATAAAGGCGTACAGTACGCCCAGTATTACCACCAACATCATAAGATTTTATGGGGAGATTTATTCGCTGAAAAGTTGCGCGCGCCGCCTCGATATTACGCGTACCGATTTCGAATGAGTTCTTCAAACCGGGCGCTGTCAGCATATTTGCGCCACCAGCATAACGTATTATAAGACGACTCTTAATGGCGCCCTCTTTTACCATGGAGGATAAAAGTAATTCAATACCACTATCCACGTATTTGGAGGACAAAGGATCGATGGAGTCCATGCCACTTGACCAGTGGGGCAAGACAGCGTGAAGCAAGCCACACACCCGGCTGACCGGATCCACCATGGCAATTCCAAGACACGATCCTAATCCGTATGCCACAAGGACATCCTGAGGATCACGACTAATTACTTGCTCACCCAAACCTACACTAATAGGATCTTTCATGCTTCATTCATTTTTTTTAGTAGTAATTCCAAAGTTTTGAGATCAGGTATTACCCAAAAATCTGCTTCAACAGAACGCAGGCCTTCCATGAAATTAGCCTGCATCAACAATACATGTTCGCTTAACCCACCTGTTGTGGCGATGATAATATCCAAAATAGCCCCGACCATATCCACCATTACAGCAGGTGGAGTGGGACGAAAATTGGCGCCCACCATTTTTGCAAGTGAGTTGAGAAAAAAGGCCCCACACATGTTGCCAAGCTCGCCGAGGGCGGATCTTTCCATGGAACCGAGGTGCTGGGTGGTGCCGTCGGGAAGATCCATGAGGAGATCAACCAACTCAAGAGCCTTGTGATATGGGATGATCATCATGATTTGTCCCAATAAATCACCCTCGATGCGCAGGTAAATTCCAACCGCTTCATTTTCCGGGCCGCCTACCATTTGAGCAATTTGCAGTAAAGGGACCAGACTTGCGACCGGGTTGCTGACTTCAATTTTGTGACCCACCATACCAGAAAACCCGCGGGCGGCGTTTTTTATCCCTTCGCTGGCGATGGATTTTAGCAACTCAAACAAATCTCGATCGAATGGTACAGTATCATCCATGGGGCTAACCACCTTAATTAAATTCCAGCGAGCTTAAACAGGCCAAAAACATCGACAATTAATGCGACTTTACCATCACCGAGGATCGCTGCACTGGATATTCCTGGAATATCCCCGATGAAAGCACCCAATGATTTTACAACAACTTCTTCTTCGCCTATCAGAGAATCTACTATCAACCCGACTCTTTGTTTGCCAGAATGAACTACAACGGCGAACAAATACTTGCCCGGTTCTTGATTCTGAGAAAAATCGAATATATCGGACAATTGAAGCAGAGACAAGACATTGCCCCGCAACAAGGTGACTGGTTTTCGATAGATGTTCTTGATATCCGACTTTTGGAGCCTGAGGGTCTCTGTAATCATTACCAGGGGGATGGCGAATGTGGCATTGTTGACACCCACCAACAAAGAGGGCACAATGGCGAGAGTAAGAGGTAAAACTATCTGGAATTGAGTGCCAAAACCGAGTTGGGTCTCAACTTCAATGGAGCCATTAACCCGCTGGATGTTGGTATTGACGATATCCAGGCCAACACCCCGACCTGAGATATCGGTAACTTTTTGCGCGGTGGAAAGCCCCGCCATGAACATGAGGTCGATGGACTGTTCTTCGGTCAAGGCCGCGGCTTCTTCGGCCGTGATCATGCCCTTTTGAACAGCGCTGGCGCGTAATTTGCGTGCGTCGATGCCACGGCCATCATCTTCCACGGTTATGATGATGCGTCCCTGTTCGTGCCGTGCGGTCAGGGTGACGGTGCCTCGCTCAGGCTTGCCAGCAGCAACGCGTTCCTGGGGAGTTTCAAGACCGTGATCCACCGAGTTTCTGATGAGGTGAATGAGGGGATCGTTGATTTCATCGATCATGGAGCGATCCATTTCGGTATCTTCACCATGGATGACCACGTCGATGAGCTTACCAACCTTCTGTGACATATCCCGGACCATACGAGGGAATTTATTAAAAACACTGCCGATGGGGAGCATGCGGATGCGCATGACTTCTTCCTGCAGCTGGTCGGTGATACGTCCGAGGTGGGTAACAGATTCGGAGAGCTGTTCAATGCTGCCATTCAGGCGCGAGTCAGCTTCAAGGCGGCTACGAATTTGCTGGAGGTGATTGCGGTCGGTGATTAGTTCACCAACCAGGTTCATGAGATTATCCAGACGCTCAACATTGGTGCGGACGGTCATATCGGTGCTACGGCGCCCATTGGTATCAGCGCTGGACCTGGATGACGATTCGGCACCACGCCGGGCAGGGACATCGGTGGAGCGCCTGCCAATTGCGGAGGAGGGCTGGCCTGCGGATGGTTGGGCTGGGGAGGCAGTGGTCTGCGCATCGGGCGCAATTTTTGATGTCTTGGGGCTCTCGGATACCGCTTCGCCCCCAGACATGACGAGCACACCATCGATAAAGACTTCACCGAGGCCAGATATCTGCAGAAGGCTAGAGGTAACTTTTTCGAAATCCTGCGAGGTGCTGAGCACAGCTTCGAAATCAGATACGGAGCTGGCTGTTTCTATTTGAGCCTGGGTGGGAGACATGGTTTTGATCTCACCAAGCTCCTGGAGTGCCATCATTAATTGGAATGCACGGGCAGCAGAAGCGATACTGTCAGTGGGAATAAGCACATGAATTTCGACGTTCCTGGTTTTCAGAGCGGCTTCGATCACAAGCGGGGTTGGTTCAGGGGGGACGAGGGCCTGGGGCTGTGGTTGCGGAGAAGACGAGGTTTCCGGCTCAACCTGCTGGGCAGTCTCTGGGGCAGCCATGGCAACAACAGGGGCGGGTTCTTCTTTACGGCCCTGGACAAATTCTTTTAGTTCCTGAACAAGATCTTCGATCTCAACATCACTTGACTGGGAGGTCACCACTTCATTGCGCAGCGAGCGCAAGCGATCTACCGAATCGAGGCAGGCATTAATAAGGGGGGTGGAAATCTCGATACTTTTTTTCCGGACACCATCAAAAACATTTTCGAGGCCGTGGGTAAGATCCGTCATGCGACGATGCCCGATCATACCGGCCATGCCTTTAATGGTGTGCGCGGAGCGGAATACAGTCTGGACCAGCTCTGTATC
>CAIVSQ010000124.1 GCA_903908605.1 uncultured Anaerolineae bacterium | reverse complement strand
GGATTTCCCCCAGCCCGGTCTGCTTAACACAGCAGTCAAAAAGGGTCAGGCAATTGACCTCGGCGCTGTCATCAATCCCGAATGGTTGAAGCAAAACTACAGCCAGTCATGGATTGACATGGGCACCATGGAAGGACCCGATGGTCCCATCACCGCAGGCATTTGGGCGCGCGCCAACGGCAAATCAATCGTCTTCTACCCGAAGGCTGAGTTCGATGCCGCCGGCTACACCGTCCCCGAAACCTGGGACGACCTGATGGCTTTGACCGAACAGATCGCCGCTGATGGCGATACCCCCTGGTGCATCGGCATTGAATCCGGTGCTGCCACTGGCTGGGCGATGACCGACTGGATCGAAGATGTCATGCTCCGCACCACCTCGCTCGAAAACTACGACAAGTGGGTTGCTGGTGAGTTGAAGTTCAATTCACCCGAAGTCAAAAAAGCGCTTGAGTATGTGACCGCCATCTGGTTCAACGATGCTTATGTGTACGGCGGACGCAAGTCCATCCCTACCACCTTCTTTGGTGATGCACCCATCCCGATGTTCGTTTCGACTCCAAATTGCTGGCTGCACCGCCAGGGCAACTTCATCACATCCTTCTTCCCCGCTGCCAAAGTCGCAGGCGTAGATTATGATTTCTTCTACCTGCCCCCGATCGATTCGGCCTACGGCAAGCCCGTCCTCGGCGCTGGCGACATCTATGCCATGTTCAATGACCGCCCCGAAGTTCGTGCAGTCATCCAGTACTTCTCGACTGGTGACTCCGTTAAAGGTTGGATCGAAGCCGGTGGCGCTATCTCCCCGCACAATGATTCGAGCCTTGATTGGTACCAAGACCCGGTTACACGCGGCGTTGCCGAAATCATCTTGAATGCCACCTCCTTCCGCTTTGATGCATCAGACCTGATGCCCGGAGCCGTCGGCGCAGGCACATTCTGGAAGTATATGACCGACTACGTCAGCGGCTCTGTAGAAGAAGACGTTGCCCTCGATCAGATCGACGCTTCCTGGCCCAAATAGTGAAAACTAAGTAAGACGATGTAAAATAAAAAGGAGCGGGAAAACCTGTTTTCCCGCTCCTTTGAACCTCAATCGGACTCTATTTGATCCCCCGGAGGTATGACCATGCAAAAATCGCAAGACAAGAATTCAGGAATGGCAGGCATTGTTGGAGGGTTGGCTGCAACCCTGGGGCGGATACTAATCTCATTTTTTGTACCAGTAATTACCTTCCTTGTACTCTGGCAGATATTTATTTTTCTACGTGACAGCGAAGCCCCTCAAATCGTGATCGTCCTGGTTGCCATCATCTGGGGCGTGGCGGGGGTTGCGCTGCTTTACATAGTATCCAACTGGTTTGTAGAGCAGTTACCGGACCCCTGGCCACGGCGTTTACAGCCTTTTGTATACGTGGGACCTGCAGTCGTCATCATGGGCTGGTATCTGGCTGTGCCAGTACTGCGCACGCTGGTCCTGAGTTTCAAGGATGACATAGGGGTCAAGTGGGTGGGACTTGATAATTATATTTTTGCGTTTACCGACCGCATCATGCTTGAAACATTCCGCAATAATTTATTGTGGATGATCATCGGGACCTCATTCAGTGTTGGCCTCGGCTTGCTGATCGCGGTTCTCGCTGACCGGACTCGTTTTGAATCTGTTTACAAAGCGATCATCTTCACGCCCATGGCAATTTCCTTTGTGGGTGCCGGTGTGATCTGGAAGTTTGTCTACACCTACAAAGGGGAAGGTGTTGGCATTGAAGAGATCGGATTACTGAACGCCTTTGTCCTGTACCTTGGAGGACAATCACAACCCTGGTTGAGCCTTCCGCCCTGGAATAACCTGTTCCTGATCGTGATCATGATCTGGCTTCAAACAGGCTATGCCATGGTGGTCATCTCCTCTGCAATCAAGGGCATACCGCTGGAAT
>CAIVSQ010000123.1 GCA_903908605.1 uncultured Anaerolineae bacterium | reverse complement strand
CGTCAACTACATCGGTGACGGCCTGCGCGATGCATTCGATCCCTACAAAGTCCTCCAACAAGCTGGCGAAATCTAACCCCCCACCTCCGCCCCCCTGGCCACAGTCCTCCTTTCCCCGTCCCCCGTCCTCAAAAGGTCCTCCGCCCCAATGCTCACTACCCTTAAATCATGGTTTGACCCGCCCAGCCTCGCTGGTGACGCAGAACAAACCATGCGGGTCAATTTATTAAACGCCAATATGATCTTCATCAACATCTATCTACTGTTGGTGATGATCACCTACCTGTTTGGCGTACCAATGTCCATTGGCGTAGTCATCTTTGACGGGCTGCTGTTTATCTTCATTCTGCTGCTGCGCTACTGGCTCTTCCAGGGTCATATCAACGCCGCCTGCATTGGTCTGCTGCTCGGTAGCTACATCACTACCACACTCGTCGTCATCAGTATGGGTTCCGTCACCTCGCCCGCCACCAATACATTTGTTCTTATAACCCTGCTTGCCGGCATCTTCTTCCAGCGCGGAGGCGTGCTTGTCTCGGCCACGGTGATCTCGGTCACCGTACTGGCCCTCATCATGGCCGAAAACGCCGGCTTGTTACCCGCCCCCACCATACTTGTTCTCATGCCCCAGTGGTTGACCTACTCCATCGTCTTCCTGGTTGCCGGCAGCCTCATCCAATACGTCATGCAGGCCATGCGCAAAGCCCTCCAGGCCCTGCGCATGGAAAACGAAGAACGCAAACACGCCGCCTTGTTACAGCAAGCCGTTTACAGCATCGCCGAGGCCGCCCACACCGCTCAATCCCTCCAGGATCTCTACGCCCAAATTCAGAACCATGTCTCGCAAGTCATGGACGTCGGTAATTTTTCCATCGCCCTCTATAACGAAAAAACGGCCCGCCTCGATTTCGTCTTCGTCATCGCCGAATCCAACCAGCCAACTGCCCATCCTAACTACGAGCTTACCGGGCAGGTCTTTCTGCATGGTCGTTCACTCCTTTATCAACCCGGTTCGACCTTGCATAGCTGCGCCGTTTGGTTGGGGGTGCCGCTTGTGGTGGCTGGCAAAGTCATCGGCGTCATGGCGCTTGAGCATCGCACCGATCCCCAGGCTTACACAGCCCGTGAGCAGCACATGTTGGAATTCGTCTCCTCACAGGTCGCCACCGCCATCGAGCGCAAACAGACTGAGCAGCGCCTGCGCGAAAGCAACCAACGCTTCGAGCAAATCGCCGCCGCCATCCAGGAGACCTTCTGGATCATCGACACAAGCGATAACCGCGTTCTGTATGTCAGCCCGGCTTATGCCCAGTTGTGGGGAGTAACCGACGATTTTGACTACCCGGGTTTAGCTGAATTTATCGCCTCCATCCTGCCCGAGGATCGTTCCACCATGCTGGCTGCCATGGAAAAACAGAACCGGGGCATGCCCACCGATATTCGCTACCGCATCCAGCGCGCGAATGGTTCTGTCCGCTGGGTCTGGGACCGCAGTTCTCCCGTTTTTGATGAAGACGACCAACTCGTTCGCAAGGTGGCGGTCGTAACCGACATCACCGAGGTTATGGATGCCGAGGCCGCCCTCGCACAGCTCAACCTGGAGCTCGAACAGCGCGTCGAAGAACGTACCACCCAGCTCAGGCAAAGCGAGGAAACCTCCCGCGCTCTCTTTGAAAACTAAAACGACGGCATCTTCCTGCTCTCCCCAAATGGTGATGGGTTAAAAGCCAACCAGCGTGCCCTCGAAATGATCGGCTACACCCTCGAAGAATACCGGTTGCTCAGTCTCTTCTCCACCCGCGCAGGGCAGACGGGCTCGACGGGCTCCCTCCCGCAGGTCCGG
The DNA here is from genome assembly GCA_903908605.1 of uncultured Anaerolineae bacterium. Taxonomy (GTDB): domain Bacteria; phylum Chloroflexota; class Anaerolineae; order Anaerolineales; family Villigracilaceae; genus UBA5195. The sequence goes on along the minus strand of CAIVSQ010000123.1, from coordinate 8,486 downwards.
GCAGTCGCAAGCGGTGCCAACATCCCCCTCTACGAAAGCTTTTTCACCACCCGCGATAACCGCCGCCTGGATGTTGAGATCAACCTCTCCCCGGTCCGCGATACCTCCGGTACCATTGTCATGGTCCAGGCGGTCGTACGCGACATTACCGCCCGTAAAAAAGCCGATGAGACCCTGCGCCAGAACCGTGACGAACTGGGTGCGGCCAACCTGGCCCTCGCCAAGGCATCGCGCCTCAAGGATGAGTTCCTTGCCAGCATGAGCCACGAGCTGCGCACGCCACTCACCGGCATCCTTGGCATCGCCGAAGCCCTGCAGATGCAATTCCACGGTAATCTTAATGACCGCCAGCTCAAGGGTCTAAAAAATATTGAAACCAGCGGGCACCACCTGCTCGACTTAATTAATGACATCCTCGACCTATCCAAGATCGAGGCCGATAAACTCGATCTGCACATCGAAACCTGCCAGGTTAGCGATATTTGTAACGCCAGTCTGCAGCTTACCCGTGGCATGGCGCACCAGAAACACCAGATGGTCGAATTTTCCACTAACATCCCTGGCGCCGCGCTGCGTGCCGATCCGCGCCGCTTGAAACAAATGCTTGTCAACTTGCTCAGCAATGCCATCAAGTTCACACCCGAGCACGGTTCGCTTGGCCTATCCGTCGATGCCCGCCCGGAACAGCACCTGCTGGCCTTCATCGTCTGGGACCGCGGCATTGGCATCGGTGCTGAAGATATTTCGCGTCTTTTCCAACCTTTTGTCCAGTTGGATGCCGGTCTCGCACGCCAGTATTCCGGCACCGGGCTCGGTCTTTCCCTGGTGGACAAGTTGGCCCGCCTGCACGGCGGCCATGTCACCCTTGAAAGTACTCCCGGTCACGGCAGCCGCTTCACCCTGCTTCTGCCCTGGCAGAATGATAATCCCAGCCAGGATGCTCTGCCTGTCGATAAGCCTGTGGCTAAACCCAACTATGCCGACCGCCCCGCCCAGCCCGCCCAACACAGCACCATTCTGCTTGCCGATGATGATCCCCTGGTTGCCGAGACCTTTACCGACTTCCTGTCTGTCAACGGTTACCAGATGGTCACCGCCAGCAACGGCTTTGACCTGCTGCGCCTGGCCCCCGAATGCCTGCCCGACCTGATCCTGGCGGATATCCAGATGCCTGGCATGGATGGTCTGCAGGCTATTGAGAAAATCCGCGCCCTGCCTCTGCCCCATTTCAAAAAGGTCCCGATTATTGCCATCACCGCCCTGGTCATGCCCGGCGATGAGGAAAAATGCCTGCAGGCCGGTGCCAACCAGTATGTCGGCAAGCCGATCCCGCTTGCCAGCCTGCTGGAATTGGTCCAAAAGCTGATCCCACCCACTGCCTGATTTTTCCATCCCTGGCCGATCCCATCCTGGCGCGCGCTCATTGACCGGCACGCGGGAGATATTTGATGAAACTTACGCCTGTAAAAAAGCCACCGAATCCGGTGGCCATGTTTTTAGAATGGTTGCTGATCGGCGCACAATCCTTTGGGGGCGGCTCCTCCACCTTCAGTCTGGTCCACCAGGCCGCCATCCAGCGTGGTTGGATGAGCGAAGATGAGTTTGTGCGTGCCTGGGCTCTCGTGCAGGTCTCGCCTGGCATCAACCTGGTTAAGCTGACCGTCTTAATCGGTTATCACCTGGCAGGCTGGCCGGGCATATTGGCAGCTGTGGCAGGTTTGCTGCTGCCCAGCGCGGTTGTCACCGTCCTTATGACCGCCGGTTTTGCTGTTCTCAATGTCATTCCCTGGGTGCATGCCATTATGAAAGGCGTCATCCCCGCCGCGATTGGCCTCTCCTTTGCCATGGCTGTGCAGATGGCCCAGCCGGTCCTGTCTGGCGCCCGTCGTGAAGGCCCCGCTCGTCTTGGCGCGCATCTCATCACCCTGGCCGCGGCCGCCTTGTTAATGGTCTTTACCAGCCTATCGCCCCTGCTTATTTTTGGCATGTCTGGTTTCCTGGCTGTTTTGCTCTTCTGGCTTATGCCCGCCCGTGAACAGCCAGTCTCACCGGGGCGGCAGCCATGAATGCCTGGTTGTTTTTCTGGTTGTTCCTGAAAGCATCGCTTTTTTCCACCGGCGGGCTTGGCAACCTGCCCTTCCTCAACCAGGACCTGGTTGCCCTTGGCTGGGCGCATCCCGCTGATTTTGTCACCGCCATCGCCGTCGGTAATCTCTCGCCTGGTCCCACCGGCCTGTGGTCCGTCAGCCTCGGCTACCTGGTCTATGGCTGGCCCGGCGCCGGTCTGGCTCTCCTTGCACTCAGCCTGCCGCCATTGCTGATCCTGTTGGTCGCGGCCAGTTATAATCGCATCGAACACCAGCCGCTTGTCCAGGACTACACTCGTGGCCTCAGCCTGGGGGTCATCGGCCTTACCCTGGCCGTCTCCTGGAGTCTCTTGCAATCCTCCATTGCCGATTGGCAGGGACTGTTGATTATGCTTGCGGCGCTTGGCATGGCCCTCAGCCGCAAGGTGCCCATCCTGGTCATCCTGCTGCTTTCAGCCCTGGCGGGCTATTTCATTTACGCTTTCTGAACTTGCTTTACTCCCCCCTTGCCTGGTCCTCATGGATAAGGGTCACATTGGCGTGCGTGGTATAGGTCAAAGACCAGCAAAAATGCGCCCTGGATTAACACCCCCCAGCCGTGCCCCAGCCAGTTTTGGTTGTCCGCCCCCAGCATCAGGATCACAGCCAACCCGCCAGCCATGTAGAGCACATCCAGCCCGCTGTTGATCAACAAGATGCGTCTCAGGCTGCCCGTCTCCCTGGCGGCCACCTGCGCCTCTTCGCCAGCTCTTATTTGCGCCCGCTTGCCTCGTGCCGATACCGCCCCCAACACGGCGATCAGCAGGTCAATCGCGCCCCAGGCTGCGCATTGTACCGCCAGCCCGCGCATAAAATCGCCGCGTGGGTACATCACCGCCCCGGCCAGCATGCTGCCCAGCGACCAAGCCGCCAACCGCCAGGTCAGCTTTGCCTGGAAATCCCAAATGTTAAATGCTTTTTTCCCCTGGTCAATGTCCATGGTTATTTATTCCAGCCAATCCACTGTCCTCCCAGGTAGCCCAACGCCCCGGTCATCGTGCTTACCGTTGTTCCCCAGGCCAGGTCCACGACGGTTACAACCAGTGGCCAATCCTTGATGGTTGCCAGGTTGGTCAGGTCATAGGTCGCATAGGTCACCAGCCCAAACAGCACCCCACGCAGCAGCGTGGTTATTAACGAGTTTTTCTCCAACCCGGGGATGATCACGAACACCAGCGCGCCCACCAGGAACAGCAGGTAAAACAGCACTGCCGCCAGCCAGTTGGGGTTGGGCGCCATAAGGTAGCCGAGATAGGTGCCATAAAAATTCTTCGCCACCAACCCCAGCCATAGCATATCAATCACGAAAAATGGGACCAGTGTAATAAAGTACAACTTGATGTATTTAATCATGCGCTATTTCTCCACGTACCAAAGTTGTATCGATTATCCCGCATCCCCCCTAATTGCGCAAATATCAATCCCATGCGGATTAAAACCCCAGTCCGCCAGCGAATTATCTTCGCTGGCGGACTGGGGCTAATCTGTTGGTTTCAGGTCGGGGCGGGCTGGTATGCCGCGCCGCGCTGGCCTAATAGGATGTATTCGAGTGCGAAATCTCCAGGTCATTCACCCGCAAAAAGCGTGGCAGCAGGATGGCCGTTGGGTTGCGTGCGCCATAACTCATTGATGTGTTATTGACCGTCTGCTGGCGGGAAAGCCATTCCAGCTTATCGCCAAAAATATCCAGCAGGCTCTGTGTCACGCGCACATTGTACGGTACTACGATCGTGCCGTCCTTTTTGAGCAGCAGCGCGCCAAAGCGTGAGCTGGCGGTTATCAACGCCCGCGATGGGTTGACAATGTTCATGTAGTGCAGGAACGGGATATACAGGATGTCGTTTTCGCGCGGCATCTTTGCCAGGGCTTCCAGGCTGTCAACATCCACCTCGCCGCATTTCAGCACCAGGCTGTTGTGAAATACCGTGTGCCCAGTGGCTTGCGCCCCAAATTCATCGGCATCGTCCTGGAACCAGGTAAAGGACTGGAAGACGCCGTTCTCAAACAGGGGGTAGGGCCGGCGTTCGATGCCCATCAGGTCGCGTTTAAAGGGGAAGGTCTCCATGTGTGTCGGGTCATCGCTCAGGCTAAATTTCTCTGAGAAGACCTTCGTGCCCACCTGTTCCTCACTGAGGAATGAAAACCCGCGTTTCATCGAGCCGCCGCTAAAACCGATCCAGTTCATGATGTTCAGCAGGTCGCCAACAGCTGCAGAGCCGAAGACGATGTCATAATGCCCCACCTCTATTTGCTGGGCCGGCTCTTGCTGGTAGCGTTTCAGCAAGAAACTCAGCTCGCTGTGCAGCCTGGCTGGGTCCAGATCGGATTTCTTTTGGGCTGATTGTTCGGCGATCACTTCCCATTTCAGCGCCGAATGCGAAAGTACCATGCTGATTTGGGCATCTGAGCTTTTAAAATACTGGCTGTGCTCTGAGCGTGTGCTGATTTGCGCAACCACGTTCGTGCCCGAGGAGAAAATCCCCGAGAGTTTGATCTCATCCGTCTCCAGCCCTTGCGAGGCTGTGTTGAAGAATTCCAACCGTTCGGCGCCGGTCAGGCTGCCCAGGGCCGGGTCAAAGCTCATTTCATCCGCGAAAGTTTCCGGGTAGGCTGGCACGCTCGGGTTGTAACTGAGCGGCATGGCGTGTTTGACCATCTCCGCCGCAATATCCAGCCCCGCTTTCATTTCGTCCAATTTGCCCAGGTCGGTGATCATTTCATAGCTGGCCCGGCGCTTCCCATCGAATGTGGTGATCTCCAGCCGGATCAGGTGCTCGTTGGTGTTCAACGAGATGGCCGAATTTGCGAAGCGCATCAGGTGACTGTCTTCTTCGTGGTAGAAAAATATGGCTTCAGCGCCTTTCCCAAGCGCGTAAGCGCGCAGTTCGCGCAGGATTTGCAGAATTTGCTCTTTCACGCTTATTCTCCTATTCTGACATTGTCAAACCGGCAGACCGGCACCCCGTGCCCGAGCTGCATAATCTGGTTGGGTTGCCCCTTGCCGCAGTTATCCACATAGCGCACCTGCCAGGTCGATTCATCTCCGACTGCGGAAAGCGAGTTGTAAAACTTAAGCGTTTCGCCTTTGTAGGTGGAATTCTTGACGACATTGGTTACTTGCCCATCCTCCACCAGCCAGCCGATCTCAGTCGCAAAGTGGAATTGCTCGCGGTTTGAGCCAATTGACCAGCTTTTTTCACCATCCAGGATGATGCCGTGTTCGGTGTTCTTGACAATATCGTCCAGGCTGCCGTCTTTGCCCGGGTCAATATTGATGTTGGTCATGCGCTCAATCGGCACCCGGTAAAAAGAGGTCGCCCGGTTGGCGCCACCGCTGCCATCAAAGATCGGGCGGCGAGCGCGTGCGTTGGCTTCCTCGACCATCTGTCGCCCGCTGATGGCACCCACCAGGATGCCATTGTTGATCAGCAGGTTGTTCTGGGCCGGGATGCCGTCATCGTCAAAGCCAAAGCTGCCGGGGCTGTTGGGCAGGGTTGCATCTGCGCGTGCGGTTAGCTTGTCCGAACCATAGCGCAGCTTACCAAAATCATCCAAAGTTACAAACGAGCCGCCCGCGTAAGCCAGCTCATAGCCCAGGATGCGATCTAACTCCAGGGCATGGCCAATGGTTTCGTGGGTCTGCAGGAACATGATGCCTGGCAGCAAAATCACCGAACGATCTTCCTTCGGACAGCTCTCTGCCACCAGCACTTCGTTCAACTCTCGCGTAATACGCTGGGCGTTTTGCTCGAACACCTGCCGGTCGAGGGTCTCCCAACCGCGGGTCTCTCCCGAGCGCGCCGGGCTGAATTTACGCATATGCGCTTCACCATCCGCATCCACACCCATCACCTGCAGGCTGGGGAAGACTTCGATGATATTCTTCTCAATTTCGCTGCCTTCGGTATCGAGAAAAATAATTTGTTTGCGCATGAAAATCACTTCGCACACCCGTTGCATCACCCCCGGCTGGTTGAGCTGCTCATCCATTTCCTGCAGGAAGTGGATTTTCTCTGCCAGCGGAATGCCAAATGGGTCGATCTTGTTGGGGCTTGAAAAAGAGGCCTGGATGGCTTCCTTCTCGGCCAGCCGCACCGGGAAGGTCACCCGCTGGGCAGCAGTGTTGGCATTATCAAACGCTTTGTCAAACAAACCTTCCAGGTTGCCCAGGTCCGACGAGGCCGAAAAACCCCAGGCGCCATTGTGTAATACGCGGATCCCCAGTCCGCTCTCGCGTGAGGATGCGGCGTTTTTGAGGTTGCCGTTCCACATCATCAGGTAGTTCGCTTCCTCCACCGGGTACCAGCGCGCGTCAACATAGGTCGCACCCGCCTTCTTCAGCCGGTCTAGCTGCGCTTTGAGTTGTTTTTGCATTGAGTATTCTCCTTGTTGGATTTTGAAACAAGATCCTGCATGTAGAGTTTAGAACGTTGTGGGCAAACAATCAAGTGACTGATGTAACCAAAATGCTGGTTATACATCCGAAATTGATCATTCACGTTGTGTCTTGCTGCTGCGCGGTGATTTTTCATCGCATCTGTTGCTGATCTTATCCCGGTGAAATTCGCTGTAACTTTTCTTGCATCGGCGCATCAAATAATTTGCGCCTGCCTGAATATCGGTTATGTGTGAGTGTCCACCATCACCCTGGCTAGCTAAAGATGAAAACCTCACCTGGATCCAGCCAAATTTCATAACTGGCCCGATCATCTGGAAACCTGTCCTCCCCGGAGAATACATCACCATGGGTAAACGTGCTTTGATGAGACAAAAACAACAACAGCAAGCCAGCCAGGTTATCCTGGCCGTCCTTGGTATTCTATTGTTCGCGGCCGGGGCGTTTAGTTTCTATGTTCTTCGCACCCAGGACCAGGCCGCGACTCAATCCTCCAGCTCGGGTTCAACCATTCCGGCTGAAGTCAGTCTGCCTGCCCCCAGTCTTTCTCTTAAAAATATCAATGGGCGCACTGAATCGCTCCTGGATTACCGCGACCAGGTTGTGCTGGTGAATAATTGGGCCACTTGGTGCCCGCCTTGCAAGGCCGAGATGCCCACCCTGGTCTCCTATTATCAGGACCACCTCGCCGAGGGTTTCGTCATTATCTCGATCGAAGCCGGTGAATCACAACAACAGGTCCAGGAGTTTGCGACCCAGTATAAAATGACCTTCCCCGTCTGGCTTGACCCTGATGGGGCCGCCATGGATGCCTTCAAAAACCAGAACTTGCCCAGCTCCTATGTGATCGATCGCTCTGGGGTGATCCGTGTCATGTGGGTCGGGGAAATCAACCGCGCGATGCTCGAAAAGTACGTCACCCCGCTGCTTGCGAAAAATTAGCCAGGCAGCAACCAGGGCCAGAAAAATAGTTCCTTCTTCCCTCAGTACCTGCTTCAATCAAAGTAAAGATAAAGAGAGAGACCTTCCATTGAACAACTTTATGGAAGGTCTCTCTCTTTGTAACTTGTGTTCTGGCGACACACGGCCGCTGCTATTTTAGCCCGCTCAGGAAAACCCTCCCCGGCTGCCGCAGCTCGAACTTGCGCCACTGCTTGAGGAGCTCGTCCCAAAGCTAACCACAGCCGAAAGCTTTTTCTGCGTTTGCGGACTTTCACATTTTGGACAGGTTGGCCGCCGGTCTGATTCTGAGAAACGTAGCATCAGCTCAAATTCGGCGCCACATTCGGTGCAGCGAAATTCATAAAATGGCATGGCTTATCCCTTGGTTGAGTTTTGCCCGGCTGCAGGTTCTGAACCTTGCCGGAATATTTTCTTGACTTGTCCGCTCACTGCCCGCCAGATGGGGCAGCGGTCATATACCGCGCTGAACATGATCAGGCCGCCCAGCACGATAAACAGCCAGTGGGCCTGGTTCAGCCAGGCAATCGCAGCCACACCCAGCCCGATCCCCATGCGCAGAATCCGCTCCTGGGCAGGCAACCCAACGGCTTGAACTTCCGCACCGGTGGCGAGCGCTTCAAACATGGCTTTCAGCGAGGTGGCGGGTTTGGCCCCCACCTGTCGCATGCTTTCTTTTCCATCACGGTAAACCACCAGGGTGGGAATACCGTAAATCTTCATTTCCTGCAGCAGCTCGGGGTTTTCATCTGCGTTGATTTCCCACAGGTCAACCCGACCTTTGTATTCCTCGGCCAGTTTCTCCAGCATGGGTTTGGTCACCTTGCACGGCCCACACCAGGGTGCCCAAAAGTCGACGACCACTGGTCGTTGGTGCTGCTGAATCTTTTCTAATAACATTTCCTTGTTCATACGTTTTATGGACGGGTATGCCCCGTTCTCCCTTGTTGGTTGATGATATTTGTTTAGATGCATGTGCGCAAAAAAAGTTACAATTGAGCTAT
>CAIVSQ010000122.1 GCA_903908605.1 uncultured Anaerolineae bacterium | reverse complement strand
GTTCGATGCCAAGTATCCGCACTGGGTTAATTTTATCCGCGCCCAACTCGAAGAGCAATATGATGCACAGACCATCTATCGTTCCGGCTTTGTGGTGTACACCACACTCGACCCTGTTATGCAGGATGTCGCCCAGCAGCTGGTAACAAATCAAGTGGCGGCAATGGTGGACAATAATACCCACAACGGAGCGCTGGTTGCAATTCGTCCGTCCACGGGTGAAATTCTCGCCATGGTCGGCTCACCCGATTTCAACAACGACGCGATTGCAGGGCAGATTAACATGGCCACCAGTCCCACCCGCCAGCCAGGATCATCCATCAAACCATTCACATACATAGCAGCATTTGAAAAAGGCTGGACTCCATCCACGCTGATCTGGGACGTACCAACCCAATTCCCCGATGGCGCAAACCCGCCTTATGAGCCGCGCAACTATGACGGCAAATTTCACGGCGGGCTAAGCCTGCGGCTGGCGCTTGCCAACTCGTTTAATATCCCCGCAGTGAAAACGCTGGAATTCGTCGGTATTTATGACGACCCAAACACAACCGAAAAAGACGGTTTGATCGGCATGGCGGAGAGACTTGGTATCACCTCACTCACCCGTAACGACTATGGCCTTTCCTTGACGCTGGGCGGTGGTGATGTGAGCTTGATCGATATGACCTCTGCCTATTCGGTCATAGCCAACAGCGGGCAGCGGGTGCCGTCAATTGGCATCCTCAAAATTACCGACTTTTCAGGGAACATCATTTACGAATATAAACCACAGGCAGGTGAGCAGGTTATCCGCGCCGAACACGCCTACCTCATCTCGTCCATCCTTTCAGACAATGAAGCGCGCAGTTTCACCTTTGGACGCAATTCAACGCTTAATCTATCGTTTCCTGTTGCAGCCAAGACAGGTACCACCAATGATATCCGCGATAACTGGACGATGGGGTACACTTCCGACCTCGTCACAGGCGTCTGGGTCGGTAATGCCGACTACACACCGATGGTTAGTTCGTCAGGCTTGAGCGGTGCTGCTCCAATCTGGTCACAGTTTATGGAGTTCGCCGTGCCGTATCTTACCAACGGTGCGCCAACCCCGTTCAACCGTCCAGCGGGAATAGTGGACATGGTGGTGTGCAGTCTTTCAGGTACACAGCCATCCAGCTCCTGCAGCAGACAACACACGGAAATTTTTGCCGTTGACCAACCTCCGCTTCCGCCAGGGCAGGACCTTGCCCGCCGGGTCAAAATTGACCTCTGGACAGGTCTCGAAGCATCCGACGTCTGCAAAGGACCCACCGAAGAGGAGGTGGTTTTGAACGTCACCGACAAGTGGGCACGCGATTGGCTGGGAACGGAAGACGGTCGCTCCTGGCTTGAGGATCGTGGCTTGCCGCGCAAACCATACTTTGCCCCCAAACGGGAATGCAGCGCCGATGACCCGCAGCCCATCATTAAAATCAATATCGACGACGGCGAAGTCATCACGTCTGAAATACTGGTTATCAAAGGCTCCGCAGCCGCAGATGAAGGATTCAAAAAATGGTTCCTCGAATATGGCGAGGGCAGCGAACCCACTTCATGGACGACCCTAACCGAGAGCGATAAGCCCGTGAAAAATGACACACTTTATTCCTGGAATATATCCAGCCTGCCAAACGGGATTATTTCACTGCGCCTGACCCTGGTAGGCGATAAAACTGAAGTGGAAAAACAGATCAGATTTAACCTGAGCATGCCCACCCCCACCGTGCCAACCCCCACACCAACAGCCACAGAGACGCTCGTCCCCCCCACCATGCCCCCGACGGAAACTCCCAC
>CAIVSQ010000121.1 GCA_903908605.1 uncultured Anaerolineae bacterium | reverse complement strand
TTGATCGGTGTTGTGCCCCAGGACCTGGCACTTTATGAGGATTTAACAGCCCGTGAAAACCTGATTTTTTGGGGTCAAATGTATAACCTCAGTGGCAAGAGTTTGAACCTGCGGGTGGATGAAGTTCTTGAGCAAATTGGGTTAAGCGATAAGGCTAAAAATCGTGTCAAGACCTATTCTGGTGGCATGAAACGCAGGGTTAATATTGGCGTGGGGTTATTACACAAGCCGCGCCTGCTTTTTATGGATGAACCCACTGTGGGTATAGACCCGCAAAGCCGCCGTGCAATCCTGGAAACGGTCAAAGAATTAAACAATCTGGGTATGACCGTTCTCTACACCACCCATTACATGGAAGAGGCAGCCGAATTATCGAATCGGGTAGGGATCATGGACCATGGTGAGTTGATTGCCCTGGGTACCCAGAAGGAATTGACCCAGCAGGTGGGTCAGAGTGAAACCCTGATATTACATTTAGGTGAGTCTGATGACCCCGATGAGTTGGTCAAAGCGCTCACAAATATCCCAGGTGTCTCACAGGCGAGTGTAGTGGACCATCAGGTTTCGGTCATTACGCCTGAAGCAGAGGATATCCTGGCAGAAGTGGTTGGGAAGGCGAACGAACATGGCATAAAAATCAGGTCCATTGATATCCAAGAACCCAACCTGGAAGCTGTTTTCCTGCAACTAACTGGCCGGGCTTTGCGCGATTAGTGAGGGACCCATGCGAAAACTTTTGATCATTGGTTGGAAGGATGTTCGGTTGGTTTTTCGCGACCGGGCAGCCTTGATTTTGATGTTGGCGGCCCCTTTCTTACTTACCCTTGGGTTGGGTCTGGTGACTGGTAGCTTTAACCAGGGTGGTGGATCAGCCCTGGCAAATATACCTGTCGTGGTGGTCAACTTGGATAAATCTCAATTGGGGAATGCTCTGGTGGATACATTTAATTCCGCCGATCTCAAAGATTTATTGGAGCCACTGGAGCTGACTTCTGTGGCAGAAGCCAGGTCATTAATTGACCAGGATAAATATGCTGCTGCGGTAATTATTCCCGATGGTTTTACCGAAAGTGTGATTCCAACCTCAGAAATGATAAGCCAGGCTCAATCCAACCGGCAATTCACAACGCAAGAAATCCGGATTGAAATATATTCCAATCCGGCTCGACCAACCGGAGCGGGGGTGATCAAGGCTGTGGTTGATGAGTTCATTAGCCGGGTGGACGAAGTCCGTATCGCGGGTATCACCAGCCTGTTTGGGTTACCCGGGGTTGAGAAGATGGCCCCCGGCGACGTTGAATCCATGGCGAGAAAAATGTTTGAGGGCTCTACTGATCAATCGTATGCCAATACAGCCATAAGCCTGAAAACAGATACCGAGTCAGGTACAAAAACGGATTTTAATCCGTTGGCATACATGGCCCCAGGTATGGCGCTTATGTTCCTGATGTACACAGTCAGTTATGGCGGGCGCTCGATCCTGATGGAACGTATCCAGGGGACCATGCCACGATTGATGGTTTCGCCAACCACCTCCATGCAGATACTGGGAGGCAAAGTGTTTGGAATCTTCATGACTGGGTTCCTACAAGTTGGTATATTAATCCTTGCCAGTGTTCTAATTTTCCAGGTCCAATGGGGTGATCCATTTGGGGTGGTTGTCCTGATTGCCGCCACGGTATTTGGTGCTACGGGTTGGGGTTTATTGATCACAGCCCTGGCACGCACACCTGGCCAGGTTGGCAGCCTGGGCTCGGCGATTATGCTGATTTTTGGGTTGTTGGGTGGTAGCTTCATCAGCCTGGAACAGCTTCCTGCTTTCATCCGTTTGATAAGCTCGATCACTCCCAATGCCTGGGGGCTGGATGGTTTCACCATTCTTGCATTGGGTGGAACGCTCTCTGGTTTGGGCAGACCAATCGCGGCTTTATTATTCATGGGAGTGACATTGTTCTTACTCTCCTCGCTGATTTTCAGCCGTTCAAACATGATGAAAAAATAACGGATGTGAAAGTGAGGGCTTTATGAAAAAAGTGTTTGCGATTGCTTGGAAGGATGCCTTGGTCCGGTTTTCCGGATTTTCGGAATTAATCTTTTTTATCATCCTGCCCGTGATTTTTACTTTTTTATTGGCCGGTGGAACGCCTGGAGGTGATCAGGACCCGCGCATGCGTTTATTGGTCGTAGATGAAGCAAAGACCAGCATTTCTACCCGGATTATTGCTGAATTGGAAAATTCCTCTGCTATTTTCCCGCAGGTAGTCGACCGTCTCGAAGCGGAGAACCAGTTTGATGAGCGCCGGGCCACCATGGTATTATCCATCCCGGCCGGTTTGAACCAAGCTGCCTTGCAAGCGGGCGAAGCCCAGGTTTCGCTTCGGCAGCAACCCAATAGCTTAAATGCAACTGTTGCCTCCCGGGCTGTGCAAACCGCCTTGCGAAAAGTTGCCAGCGCGATTGGCGCGGCTAACAAATCCGTTCAAGAGCAGGAAAAGCGGGCACCTTTTTCCTCTGTTCAGGCAAAACAGGATTTTTTTGAAGAAGCATTGAAAATATCCATCAACTTGCAACAGAATGTCCCACAACGGGTAAATGTTACAACTGCTTCCCTGACACAACAAGAACAGGATTATGACCCGCGCGCTAACGCATCGGCTGGACAAATGCTGACCTGGGTCTTCATCCCTTTATTTGGCATTTCAGAATTGTTTGCCTACGAACGCTCGGTTGGAACTCTTCGCCGCTTGTTGACCACCCCGACCAGCAAGGCGACCTACCTGTTGGGCACCATTGCCGGACAGGTTACTTTCGCGCTGGTCCAAATGGGTTTGTTAATCACATTTGGCGCGCTGGTGATGAAGCTGGATTGGGGCCGTGATCCAGCAGCCCTGTTCGTGATGTTGCTCGCTTCGGCCCTGGCTGCGGCGGCAATTGGCACCACCATGGGAACTTTTGTAAAAACTTCCGGTCAGGCCAACGGTATGAGCATCATGGCTGGCATGTTACTAGCCCTGCTGGGTGGTTGCTGGTATCCACTTGAAATGTTTCCTGTTGCCATACAAACCATAGTGAAAATCAACCCCATGACCTGGGCTATGCAGGGGCTGATTGACCTGTTATTACGTCGCGGGGGGATGGTGGACATTCTTCCGGAGGCTGGCGTATTATTGGGTTTTGCCCTGGTATTTTTCATCATAGGGACATGGCGTTTTCGTTACGAGTAGAAAATTTCAGGCGGCCACAACTGCTGCTCAAAAGAAAGAAAGCCAGGCAAAAAAACAGGCCTATCCGGTTATTTTCGGAGGCCTGTTTTTCATTGAATATTTCCTGCTGGAAATTAGTCGCCTTGCTGAATTTGGGCGGCGCGCAAGGTGTTTTTCATCAGCATCGCAATGGTCATCGGGCCAACACCCCCTGGAACAGGAGTGATAAAGCCTGCCACTTCCTTGGCTTCTTCAAAATTCACATCTCCGACCAGCCTGTAGCCGCTTTTCTTGCTGGCGTCTGGCTTGGAGTTAATACCGACATCGATTACAGCAGCCCCGGGTTTGATCCAATCTCCGCGGACCATTTCCGTTTTTCCAATGGCGGCAATCAGGATGTCGGCCTGCCGGATCACGGCCGGCAAATCCTTGGTGCGTGAATGACAGACGGTTACGGTGGCGTTTTTACCGATCAGCAAAAGAGCGGCGGGCATGCCCACGATGTTGGAACGCCCAAGGACTACAGCGTTAGCCCCTTCGATTTTGACACCGGCCTGTTCAAGCAGGTAAATACAACCATAGGGGGTGCAGGGAACAAACAAAGGCTCGCGACCTTTTTGGGCGAGGCGGCCGATGTTAATCGGTGAAAAACCATCAACATCTTTTTCAATGCTAATCAGTTGGAGTACACGTTCTTCGTTTAGGTGGCCAGGCAGTGGAAGTTGAACCAGGATGCCGCTGACAGTTTTGTCTGCATTCAATTCCCGGATTACTTTTTCCAGGTCTTCCTGGCTGATGTCGGCGGGGAGGTGATGGTTGATAGATCCCATCCCCAGTTCTTGGCAGGCTTTTCCTTTAGCGGCAACGTAAGTGGCTGAATCTACCCGGTCTCCGACAAGAACAGTGGCGAGGGTGGGGTGAGGTTTCCCTGCAGCAGTACGCTTGGCTACCTCGGTAGCCACATTGTCGCGGACTTGCTGGGCGATCAATTTTCCATCTATTAATTGGGCGGTCATTTTTATCTCCGGTTGATTGATTGTGATAATCGACACTAATTTATTATATAACGTACCACTTTTCAACCATAGTGACAAATGTCAGACAAATGTCAATTAACCTTCAGTATCGCTTCACCGTTAAAACGGCTGGCCTTTAAATCTTGCAAGGCACGGTTGGCTTCATTCAATGGATATACATTTACGGTGGATTGAATACCCGCTGAAATGGCCAGGGCTAGAAATTCCTCGCCATCCTGGTAAGTGGCATTAGCAACCGAGCGCAGCGTGCGTTCTCCGTATATTTTATTGTAAGCAAAGGAGGGAATATCGCTCATGTGGATGGCGTTGATCGCGACCGTACCGCCTGGACGCACACACTCCAGGGCACGAATCACAAGTGCGCCGGTGGGGGCGAAAATGACCGCGCGGTCCAGTGGGACGGCTGGGTTCTGTCCGGCGCTTCCAGACCAGACCGCGCCTAATTGTCGTGCATGTTCCTGGTGGGTAAAGGATCGGGTGAAGACGGATACCTTGCAACCCCAGTGATGAAGCACTTGAATGCATAAATGAGCGCTTGCGCCAAACCCAAACAACCCGACCTGTTCTCCCGGCAGAATGTCTGCTTTTCGTAATGAGCGGTACCCAACTATCCCCGCGCACAACAATGGGGCCGCTTGTTCAAACGACAACGCCTCAGGAATTGGCAGCACAAATCGTGAATCGGCCAGCATATATTCTGCGAAACCACCGTCCGAATGGAAGCCAGTGAAGCGGGCGTCAGGGCACAGGTTCTCACGGCCTTTTTGGCAGTATTCGCATGTTCCACAGGTGGAATATAACCAGGGAACCCCCACACGCTGGCCAATTTGCAGATTGCCACGCGAATAGGATTGTGGCGGAGTGGGCAAAGGCGGGCCGAAGGCATCGATAATTCCTACGACCTGATGCCCAGGGGTGATTGGTAGCTCGGGGGGGTGAATTTCGCCTTCTGCGAGGTGTAAGTCAGTGTGACAGACACCACACATCATGACCTTGATGCGCACCTGGCCCAGCCCTGGTTTGGGTAAAGGCATATCTTCGAGCCGGAGTGGATTGTCTTCAATGATAGAGGGGGTGTGCAGGCGAAATGCTTTCATAATATGATTCTATATCAAATATTGCCCCCCAACGAATGTTATTCTGAATATTGGCTAGATATCCATCGTAATAATGTCACCACTGACACCTTCTGCCGTGATCCCGGTCAATTTGACCGCGTCAAGGTGGTTCCAGCGCAATTGTGGGCTGGTGGCGGTAACGCGCAGGTAATTCGCAGTTAGCCCCTCTATCTCCCAGCCATTTACAGTTTGCCTGGCCGAGGCTTCCCACAAGACAGGCAATGTTTGCCCAAGAAAACTTTCCCGGTAGTTTTGGGCGGATTCTTTTAGTGTTTCTTGCAGTAAATGATTGCGTTGTTTTCGGGTTTCGTGCGGCACCTGTTCTTTGATTCGCGCTGCTGGTGTGCCCTGCCTGGCGGAGTAGGTGAAGACATGCCCACCCGCAAATTGAATGGATTTCACAAATTCGAGGGTCTGCAAAAATTCGGTTTCACTTTCGCCAGGGAACCCGGCGATTAGGTCAGTGGTGATGGCTACCCCGGGAATTAATCGTCGGGCGGACCGAACAAGATCAGTAAAGTCATCTGGGCTGGTTTTTCGAAGCATGCGTTTTAACGTTGCGGCGCTGCCAGATTGTAACGGCAGGTGCAAATGTGGGCATAAACGCGGATCTTCCCATAGTGAGAAAAAATCCGGTCCCAGGTCCCATGGCTCCAATGAGGATAGACGCAACCGGGGTGTATCAGTTTCATGCAGGATTTGTGCCACCAGGATGCCCAGGTGTTGGTTATAATCCTGTCCCCAGGAACCCAGATGTACACCAGTCAAAACGATTTCTCGTGTTCCACCTGCTAATGCAGATTGGATATCCCTGATTACATCAACGGCAGGTCGTGAAATTGAACTGCCCCGCGCTACAGTTGTGATACAGAAGGTACAGGCATTGTCACAACCATCCTGTACTTTGATGAAGGCGCGAGTGCGCTGTCGCAGGCCAGGGATTGGCTTGCGGGAAATTGGCTCCAGGTCAAAGTGGGGCGATTGAGATGAAATTGCCTCGGATTCAACGGTCGGAGAATGCGCGAGCCGTAGAAATTCTTGGACCAGATTGTCTTTTTGTTGATTGGGGATCACGCGTAGGACATTAGGAAGTTCAGCCGCCTGGGTAGGCATGATGGTTGACCAGCAACCGGTGACTACGATCTTTTCCGCGCCAGCCCGGGCCGCCTGGCGAATTTTCTGGCGAGAATCTGATGCAGCCTGGGCTGTCACCATGCAGGTATTTACAATCACTGCTTCCGCCTCAGCACTGGTAGCAACAATCGTATGGCCCGCCGCGCGTAACTGGCGGGCCATTTGCTCTATTTCTGCCTGGTTTAACCGGCAGCCGACCATGTCCAGAAACACGTTCATGAGGCAGGGCTGAGATTACATTGAACCAGAATTGCTTTCAGGGCAAGGCAAGGCATCCATACCCCACCTGTCTCTTTACCCTGGCCACTATGGTTTGTAAACAATAAAATTGTCAAAATAAACATCGGAGCCAGGTTGGCTGAATGAACCTGCCAGGATGCCTACATCGCCGTTGGTAAATTCATCGTCCTTGACTGTGGCAACCGGCAGATTGTTGACATACAGGCTGAGTACATTACCAATGCAATCTGCGCGCACCCGGTTAATTTGGTTGCCAGTCAGGATGGCATTGTTCTGCTCCATTTCGGCGCCATTCAACAGTCTCGCCTGACCAGCTTTGACTTTGCCGATGCCGAAATACCCGTCTGCGCTGACGACGAAGAAGTAGAAATTATCATCGTCCTTCAGTCGGCATACCAGGCCCATGCGGTTTGCGTTCGGGCCAGAAGCGGACATTACACTGACTTCGACTCGAACTGTGCTCAACTGCTTGCCTGGGTGGGACCAGATATTTACGTTTGGTTGATTAATGACAACATGGTAGGCTCCATCAATATAGCCTGCCGTGCCGGCTTTGGTTTCAACTTTCCCCCAGCCGCTGTCGTCACTTCCGAAATAGTCCTGGTACAGCACTCCACCTGAGGGAACCAGGCTTTCCGCAATACTGGTGGTGCTGCACGCCAGCGCGGGGACAAGGAGAAGGCAGAAAAGTAAGGTTATAGGTTTCACAATGGTTTAATTGTACCCAAAAAATCGTATTACGGGAAATAACGTTCCAGCAGCTTTTTGGCCTGTAATCCATAGATTCCTGCTGGATCCAGGGTCTTGACCTGTATCAATGTGGATTTGGCTTCCGCTTCCCGGCCTGTCTGAAGATAGAGCAGGCCCAGGTGTAGCATATAGATATGGGTTGGGTTGCCGGGTCCGCTTGCTGAGATCGCTTTTTTATACATCACTTCAGCTTCTTTGGTTTGCCCAAAAGCCATTTGGGCTCGCCCAAGGATATCCATGTGATCTGGGTTGCCTGGTTGTAAGGCATATGCGCGCAGGGCGGCACTCAGACCGTACTCTTCCAGGAAGGCATTATTTTCTACGCAAAAAACTGCCAGGGCATACCAGTAACTCGCATTTTCTGGAGCCAGCTTGATTGCGTGAACATAAGACTGTACTGCGCCAGGTAGGTCATAGGGTGCCAACGCTCCACCCATGGCCTGCCACCATGCCGGGTTTTCGGGTTCTATTTGCGATGCTATTTTAAATTGCTCCAAGGCTTCTTGTAGTTTCCCGTTTTGCTGTAAGACAGTACCCAGCATGGTATGGATGGCTGGCGAATTTGGTTGAAGCTGCAAGGCCTTTTCCAGTGCAGCAAGCGCCTCCTTGTGCTGATTTTGCTGGCGTGCCAGTCCAAGCCAGGCCCAGGCTTCAGCGTATTGTGCGTTTGCGTTCACCGCGTTTTGAAATGCAATCTCTGCCAACGGCCATTCGCCCAGTCCGGCCAGCGCCTGTCCACTGCGGGTCAGGTTATAAGCCCGGTTGGATGTGCTTTCCAGCAGGGCTGCAACCAGGGGTTCAAGCTGGCTGTTTGGGTCGTCTTGTGTGGCTGTTTGAAGGACAGCGAGTGCATCAGGAGATCCCTCGGACGCCAACAATTTGCCGAGCTTCTGGCCGGCTACTTTGTTGCCAGGGTCAAGGATTAACCAGCGTTGTAGTATTTTTGTTTCAGCCCCATAATCACCAGTCTGGTGGTGGAATTGTGTAAGCCGGACAGCGCTGTTTTGGATTTCCACTTCTCTGGCGAACAGGTCATTCCATTCTTCAACGGCCTGTTGAGGATTGGAGTTGGCCAGGTATGCATCCCCCAGGGCTAATTGACCGGCCGGGCTGAGGGTATCTTTTTCGCGGGCAAGTAACAGCAGCCGCATGCTGCGCTCCATTTCATTGCGGTTGGCCAGTGCGGCCATTTCATATAAACCCGAGCGCCAAGGTAGCAGCCTGGCGGCCGATTCATAATGCAGTGATGCTTCCATGCCAGTTTGCAGGGTTTCTGCCAGGTTGAGTTGGTAATAACCGGCAAATACGGGTGGCAAGCCAATCAGAATTGCCAAAATTAACAATATTGCCAATACTCGAATTGACCTTTTCATATAGAATAGTATTATACGTCCGCACGTCCAAGTTTCGGGAAAGGCGTGCTATAATCCGCATTTAAGGCCTATGACACTTATCACTGATCTCGTTACCTTTCTCGCAAATCCACCGGGAAACATGGTTTATATCCTTGCGGTGGCGTTTACTCTTATAGGCACTTTCCAGGGGGCTCTAAGTCAATGGAGGATTTCAGGTTATCCGCAGGCTGGGCGTCTTGTGTTTGGGCTTGGCTTGCTGTTAGGGATACAGCTTCTTCTCTTTCTCTTCAGCGGTTTAATTGAACAGGAAATCATCGATGCGCGTAGCTTGCTGCCGGTCATTGATCGTGCGGTAATGTTGTTAAGCCTGGTATGGATGATCTGGGTATGGGCTTTCCCTGAATCTTCCCGCCCAGGGGATGCTGCATCGGTATTGTTAAGTTTGTTGATCGCAGCTGCAACAGTATTTGGTTCCATCGCCTATCTTGGTACCCAGCCAACGCCCGGATCATTCAATGGGTCTGGCCAGGGCTTTTATTGGGATATCGGCGGCATCCTGATTGCCATGCTTGGCATGGGTACTTTGATCTTACGAAAACCTGTCTCTTGGGCCAATGGTCTGGTTGTAGCTCTATTGGCCTTGATTGGCTTTTCGATGGATATTTTCTATGTACCGGATGGTGGCGATTTCTCGGGTATGGCTCGTTTTTGGTTACTGACAGCTTTCCCGTTGCTTTTTAGCCTACCTCTACGTTTCCCGGCTACCGGACCTGCTCAACAGGTTCGGATGGTGGTCCCTCCCGAAGAAGCTGATCTTCGCGCGGGGACACCGGTAAAAGCGATGACCGAAGCAGAAGCAGATGAAGAAGCCCGGGAGCGCCGACGGTACAGTACTGACCCCAAAACATTACAATCCCTGCTCAGCCTGGCGGCAGAAGGTGATCCGGCTCGCGTAAATCAATTAATTGTGCGATCCACAGCCCACGCGTT
The DNA here is from genome assembly GCA_903908605.1 of uncultured Anaerolineae bacterium. Taxonomy (GTDB): domain Bacteria; phylum Chloroflexota; class Anaerolineae; order Anaerolineales; family Villigracilaceae; genus UBA5195. The sequence goes on along the minus strand of CAIVSQ010000121.1, from coordinate 2,601 downwards.
GCTGGTGGACCTGTGTTTCCTCATTTTCCTGGGCGAGGATGAAAACTCCCTTTACATTGTTGCCGGGTATGACTTGATTCGTGAAGAAAATCTGGATGGTGGCATTATCAAGCGCGAATCAGTTCCCATGCTAGCCAATGCAGTCTTTCGTGGGCGAGCTTTACGATTGCCAGCCAGCGCCACTTCCGCAGATCTCAATGGGCTGGGTGAGTTGCTTGGTTTGCCCAATCCTGGCAATCTCTTGAATGTCCCCATCATGGCGGATTCTGGTCCCATTGGCGCTATCTTGTTACTCTCACCTTACTCAAACCGGGTTTGGAGTGCGGATGATCAGGCTGTCTTGACTAGCGTTGCCACTTCCTTTGTGCCCATCCTGGAACGTAGTAAACGTGTTAACCAGGTCGAGGTAGAGAATGAGCAGGTAACTTCTTCTGCAAAAGAGGCGGCTGATCAGTTGACCCGCCTGAAAACTGTCAATGCCGAAATAACCAGGGAGCGTGATGAATTAAAAAAACAAGCACAGGATTTGACAGACGAACTGGCTACCATGATAGAAAAGCCAGCGCTCGACGATCTTTTCCCTGCCGATGACATCGATATGCGGATAGCCAGCGCTGCCATACCTGTTCAGGCTGCAGCCAATTCCCAAATGGAAAATGAACTGCGCATGACTTTGGTTGAAATGGCTCGCCTGCAAAATCAGCTGGCTGAATCGAATCAGAAAATTTTGCAGTTGGAGAACCGCCAGTCTCTTGCTTCTGGTGCCAATCAATCTGAAGTGATTGCTTCAATTGCCCAGGAATTACGCCAACCGATGTCATCAGTGATCGGTTATGCCGATCTGTTGCTTGGTGAGTCGGTCGGAATTTTGGGGGCCTTGCAACGGAAATTTATTGAGCGTATTCGTACATCTACCGAACGGATTGGCAGCCTGGTGGATGATTTGATTCAAATGACCGCGCTGGAATCTGGAACCGTTGAAGTAAAACCGGAGACTGTTGATCTTAACTTGATTATTGACAATACCATGGCGCTGACTTCTGGCCAGATGCGCGAAAAGAATATCGCCATGCGAATAGATATTCCAGAAAATCTCGCCCCATTGCACGCCGACCGTGAAGCTCTGCAACAAATTTTATTGCATTTGTTGCAAAATGCCGGAGCTGCATCGCCTGTGGAAGGATCTGTTTCACTGCGAGTCCGGATCCAAGAGGAATCCGGAAATGAATATATGATTATTCAGGTGAGTGATTCTGGCGGGGGCATCCCCAAGGAAGACTTGCCACGTGTTTTCTCGCGCCTGTACCGGGCAGAGAATGCCCTTATCCAGGGCGTTGGGGATACCGGTGTAGGATTGTCCATCGCCAAAACCCTGACAGACGCCCAGGAAGGTCGAATTTGGGTCGATACTGAGTTGGGTGTGGGTTCAACTTTTAGCGTATCGCTACCCTTAAAATCAGTCGTCAATGCCGAATCCTGATTGGATGCTTAACCAATGCAAAGTCTGAGACAAGTTTTTACTGGCATGTTACTCGCCTTGATTTCAATTGCGGTTGTAATCGGTGGGTTCACCTTGGCTACAGCTGAAAAAACTGGGCCAACCAGTCCAACGATTCAGGCGACTCAACCGGTTTTGCTCAACCGGCCGACTGAAGCCGCCGGGCAAATGGATCCACCTCTGCCGTTACCAGAACTGCCAAGCGCTACCCAGGAAGTTGTGGAGACTCAAACTGCAACCCCCACACTTTTGGCAGCACCCACCATTCCCACTGCGACTCTCACTTCTTTGCCATCGGCTACGGCGGTAACCCTCGCGACCAATCTACCCACTGTTACATCGCTACCTTCTCTTACACCCGGGTCGTTTTTCGATACGCCAAATCCAACTTCAACTTTTGGACCGTCTGCAACCACCATTGCGTGCGGAGCACCATACTGGTGGGTTAATTACATTGTTATTTCTGGCGATACTCTATATTCGATCAGTTTGAGATATGGGGTTACTGTGTATGAATTGCAGGTAGCTAACTGCATGGGTACTTCTGTGTATCTGCAGGTGGGTAGAGTAATGAAAGTGCCGAATGTCGCTACTAATCCACCGTATCTGTCCCCAACCCCCTATATTTATCCGACAGACGTACCTCCAGCGACGGATATTCCTCCATCCACACCTGAACCGCCAACAAGTGAACCGCCAACTGCCGAACCTCCAACTTCGGAGCCGCCGCTCGAGACACCAACACCAACGCCATTCTCAGGAGTGGGTTAATAACCTGTGAAAGACCAGGGGCGCACACCTGTGCGCCCCTATTCCTTAAATGACCAGACTCAAATTCGTTATTATCTTTTTCTTGTTGTTATGGCTATGTTCTTGTTCGGCTGCCCCTCAGCCCGAGCCTTATTCTGCCTATGTGATTATAAGTGCGGCTGCGGATGCCACTGCAACCCCAACCCCCTTTCAACCTCAGCTTATTAAGGCATCCATTTCTGCCAGTCTTGATCAGCAAACACCTGTACCTGCAACGCTTGCGGTACCAATTGCTTCGGCGACCCCATTCCCAACCGCAACTGCCTTACCTGATGCAGTAAATACTCCTGAGG
>CAIVSQ010000120.1 GCA_903908605.1 uncultured Anaerolineae bacterium | reverse complement strand
GTTTGACCCTGAGCTGGTGGAGATTTTTATGGAGCTACGCCAGCCGAAGTAAAGATAATCTTGTAAATACGAAAGAGCCGCCCACGCTGGGCGGCTCTTTTTTGAGTCAAAATCACCGCCATGAGCCCACTGACCTTCGCAGTGGAGCTGGGGTGTTGCCTGCGAGCCCATGGGCTAATCCCTGTTCAGTGAATTAAATGAAACCTCCCGCAATTGGGGGATCGCAGGAGGCAGTGGGGGCTCTGGTACTGTATGGATAATGTGGCGAACCAGTACGCCAGGTTTTGTCGGAATTTAGGGCTGCGGAGCGTTGGCGTTCAGGCTGCCGCTGATCGAATCGTTATTGGGAATACTCTGTGCGCCAGACGCGACTGCCAGGCCTTGCCCGATAACCGCGGCGCGCTCAACCAACTTGGGCTTGACCAGCGCACTGTTGGCGGCGGTGGCGTTGAGGGCAGGCGGTGAGAGCTGCGGCCGGGTGTTGCGGGGCATCGTCTGGCTCATCTTGATGGTACCCTGGCTTTGTTGTGAAAGCGAGATGCCGCGATTTTCCTGCTGGTTGACCAATGTGATCAGCCGGTCACCATAGGTGTAGAGCCCGAAGATCAGTTCGATCATCAATGCGATGGCTGCACCCCAGGCCAGGGTGTTTTCCCAGACTTGTGGGAATGGGCGAAACAGGCTGGGCTTGAATTCTTTTTTAGCGGCGGGCTGGGTCTTCACCTCAGCCTGCGCAACCGCCTGGACAGCCGGTTGCGGCCTGGCAGCAGAAGCGAATGGCTGGGCATAGGGTTGGCTGGAGCGAGCGGCGTGAATAATCGGGCGCGCTTCTTCACCTGCCACCTGAACCAGGAACTTCTCGCGGCAATCTTGCTGCTGTTCGGTTGGGTAGATGGTTAGCTCGGCGTAATTTAGTTCGGCCAGCGTGTCGATCACATCCTGTTCTTCGAGCGGGGTTTCAGGGCTGTAAATTGCATTGCACAGCAAGGTAACGGCCCGCTTCTGCAGCAAAATGACCTGGTCGATGTCTTCGCCGATAATATCGGCTGTTTCGGGCTGGGAAAGACCTTCCAGGAAGTGCAGTACAACTGCCTGCTGTTGTTCGGAAGAAAGTTCTGAATGGATGCCGACATATACTTTTTCGAGCGCAACCCGGTTTGGCAGGTCCATCAGCATGGGCGGGGTGATTTTTACCGCCAGCAGGCTGCCGGTGGATTTACGTTGATGGTCAAAAACCAGGTAATAAGCAGATTTAAACAGGTAAGAGCGCAGGTTGCCAGCGGGGACGCGGCCGGTGGATAACAGGCTGGCCAGGCGGGCATAAACCTGGTCGACAATGATATTGGCCTGGGCGGCATTCTGGCTGAGGTGCAGGGAATAACGATAAAGTGCAGCGGAGTAACGATCAAAAATCATGCTGAGGGCATTCAGATCTTTGGCTTTGGCTGCGTTTGATAAGAGATTTCCATCTTCGATAAACATGACAAGCATCCTTTTTTGATCGGAGAGATCAGAAACTGGTTAATTTTGTGACGCCGGGTAATTATGCGACCTGGCGTTTGCTTGCTTCTCCAGATATTACAATTATCCGTTATGCGCGTTAAAAATTAGGAAAAAAAAACTGTAAAGATTATTAAGGTTTTTTCGGGGCCAGGGCAGGTGGTCGTAAAAAAACCGGCCAGAACGCAAAAAACACCGCCTTTTTGGGCGGTGTCCTTGATGTTGAGGGTGTGTTTATATTTCCAGGTTTATGGTTTTCGCGTTGGTGCGGGGGTATTCTTAGGGCCTGGGGTTTTGTTGGCCACATCTGGCTTGGGTGTCTTGGTATTGCCCAGGTGCAAGCCATCACGCGCGGTGGCGCTTGGAAGGATTGGGATGAATGTGGCCGATGCTCGTGGATCCTGGATGGGCGCAAGCAAAGTGCCGGTGGATAGCAGGGTTGGGCTGGGGCTGGCCAGACTGGTGCTGGTTGGGCGGGCAGTGCGGGCTGACGAGCCGGGTTGGGCGGGTTGCACTGCCGGGGCTGGTGCAATAATG
>CAIVSQ010000119.1 GCA_903908605.1 uncultured Anaerolineae bacterium | reverse complement strand
GTTAATCCTAAACCCCTTTTGGGATTGCGGCTGTAAAAATTTACTAAAAACTACAGAAATTACCCCTAAACAATTTTTCACAAGAAAGAAGAAAAGACAGCGAAGGGTGGTGCCGGCCCTGCCGCAGCCGAGATTGCCACGCCCGGCAGCGATGCGGGCCAAAGATCAAGATCAGCGGATAAATCCGCGACTACGTTTTTGTTTACCGCGAAGGTGATCATCTCGCGCGGAAACGTGATGACGGCAACACCTGTCATCCCCGATAATGCTGGGGCCATGCGAGCAACCCACGCCCGCGACGCGCAGCGGCAGGGCGATCTCCGCAAGTATATTTTTCGAGGTGCATTTCCTCGAAAAATATACATAAAAAATAATTCTCTCGCGCGCGGGCCATAGGGCTGCTAACCATTCAAATACTTTGACGCGCGCGTGCCGCCCTGGGTAACCTCCCCAGGGCGGCACGAACGTTCTAAGGCAGCGTGTACTCCACGATCAGCGCAGGTTGATAGGCGGCGGTGTTTTCAGCGGAGTAAAACCGGACGAGGTCGGCCCCCAGGTCATTGTTATCATCCAACGTAAAACGCAGGCGGAACTGGGTGGTACCGGCCAGGTGGATGGCACCAAAAGCCGAGGGCTTGACCAGCAGCTGGTACCAGCCCGGCTGGGCCGCGTAAGGGCTAAAGCTGCCCACCGCCATCTGACCGCTGATAAATTGAAAATCCGCCAGCTGCAGGTTGGCTGAGGTGCCAAAGAAACCCTTCCTCAGGTCAGCCGTTAGCGAGCCGTGCGTGCCAAACGGGTCGGTCCCGCTGACAGATGCCTTGCGGATGCGCAGGATCACGCGGGTGATGACGGCGTTATCGGGCAAGCTGGAGGTATCGAAGGACAGCAGCGAGCGGAACTGCCGGTTCAGGCTGTCATCGCCCACCACCAGGGTTGCGATGGCGTTGATCGTGCCGCCCGTGCTGCTGTTTTCGCTCAATTCGCGCACCCAGCCATCCAACGCGGCAGCGCTGACGAAGCGGTTGTTGCGGTCGAGGGTGTATTTCTGACCGGCGCTGAAGTTGCCATTGCCGAGACCCGGCCCACCGAGCGGATTACTGCCGGCGTCCACAATGGTATCATCGTCGATCACATCCAGGCGCAGGGTGCCGACCCCGCTGCCCGTGCTGACCGTGACGGTATAGACGGCGCCCGAGCCGGTCAACTGGGTAATGGCAGCGCCCGTCAACGTACTGACCAGGGCGAAATCATCCATGCTGACGCCAGTCACCGGCCGCGAGAAGGTCACCGTGAAGCGCAGGGAAGCGGCGGTGGAGGGGTTGGCATCGGCCCGCAGGCTGGAGACAACGTTCGGGATGACGGAGGTACCTTCACTCGTCAGTGTGTCGCTATAGGCATGCTTGATGATGCCCGCCCGTGAGACCCACATGTAGTTCGGATCGGTATCGTAACTAAAGCGACCGGCGTGGACCATCCAACCGGAGAGTGAGCTGCCATTGATGGGCACAAAGGCGCCATTGCGACGCAGCGAATAGTGCACATGCGGCCCGGTCGATGAGCCGCCGGTGCAGGTGGCCTCGGCAAAGGTGTTGGCCAGGATGCCGATTTTGTCATTCTGCTTGATGCTGCCGGTCAGGTACTTGGCACCCTCGAGGTGGTAATAGAAGGTCTCCCAGCCATCGCTGTGCTGGATGATAAAACCGCAGTCAGATAAACGCGTCGGCACACCTGGGGCACTGGCGACCACCCAGCTGTTGCTGGTATCATCACCCCAGGCGCTCGGCCAGGGGTAGAAGTCAAGCGAGGAGGCGTCGGTGAAGACATTAGTGCCATTGCTGTTGTGAACCCCGCCGAAACGCCAGGATACGCCTTGCAGGAAGGGCAGCTGCAGCAGGGCGGCCGGGGCAGCGCTTGCGCCGACTTCACCGGGCAGGTATATGTGATTGGAGCGGTCGAGCGGATCGCTGCCAGCGAACAGGCGCTGGTAGAGCTGGTAGAACCCACCCGGCTGATTGTTATCCAACACGGTGGGCAAATCGGTCTGGCCCATGGCAGCCAGGCCGGCCACCAGTGCGTAGGTGGCGGCATTGGTATCGGACGCCATGGTGATCGTCAGCCCGCCGGGAGTGACCAGCGGCGGCAGGTTGCGTCCGGTCGCCGGCAGGGCTGAGTAGCTGTACAGGTGCAGGTAATAGGCATCGACCATCTGGCTGGCGATCGAATCCAGCCGGGTATTAAAATCAGCACCCTGGGCACCGGTTGGGTCGATCAAGCCCGGGCTGGCGGGGTCGGAGAGCAGGCGGGCATTGAGCTCGAGCAGCGCCAGCAGAACACGCGGGCTGATGCTGTAATACGCGGCCTGCCCGCTGATCAGCTCGGCCCTATCGAGCAGGTGCGGGGCGTTGGCTTGCAGGTAGGCGCGCAGGTCGAAATCGCGCGCGTTGGGGCCATAGACAAATTGCCCATCCGCAAGGACCTGCCCGGGGGCCAGCTCAAGCGCCGGCTGGCCGGAATTTTGCGCCCTTGCGGAGACATTCAACGGGCCGAGCGGGCCGGCGGCGCTGAGCAGCAGGGCCAGCAGGATGGCCAGCGCAAGCAGGCCATTGCTCACCAGGCGCACTGGCGTGGTGCCGGAAATCATCGCGGTGCTGGGTGAAGGGGGCGGGGATTGACGCTTCTTGATAATCATGATTATCTCCAGGTGATGCTGGCATGCGGATGGGGAACGGGGATGCCATTTTAGTGTATAACAAAATACAGCCAATAGGACTTCTGGTCAGCCGACCTGACAGGACTGTAAGCCCCCAGGGCGGGAATTCATGCAGCGGGTGGTGGGGTATCGCAATGACCCTTTTTGCAAATTGGCTACGCGCAGGCGGAGGTGAAAATAGTTCACGAGACAGGGCCGTTGCACATGCAGGCAAAACGCCGAACCTACCAAGCTGTTCAACCGAACGCGGGCTTTATATCACCGGACCAATCCCCCAATCCCACCCCCCGTCCCCCGCCCGCGAAGTGGATGTTCACCAGTGCCATCAGAAGACCGCGCGGGCGGGGGTGAAAATAGTTCACGAGACAGGGACGCTGCGCGTCCCTGTCTCGTGTCTCAACCCTGGCAGAAGCAGACTCACGCCCATGACGCGCAGCGGCCAGGCGAGCACC
>CAIVSQ010000118.1 GCA_903908605.1 uncultured Anaerolineae bacterium | reverse complement strand
CACACAAAAATTGGCATTCTGAAAGCCACCATCCCCTTTGCACGCATTCGCAGAACGGTAACGATCAAATTTAAAGCGCCTAAAATGGAAGACCAGCCTGCCACCCAAACACCCACAAAGAACATTGACATTCCAAGTGGAGCGCGCACTGAAAGTGGAGGGTAACCCGTCCAACCAGTATCCACCCCACCAAGTGCAAGGCTGGATAAAAGAATCACCGCTGCAGGGATTGCAACCCAGAAAGAGAAGGCATTAAGTCTCGGGAAAGCCATATCCTTGGCACCTATCAACATGGGCACCAGGTAATTAATAACACCAGACACACCTAAGAGTATGGAAACGATCATTACGATTCCGTGAAGACTCATCAATGTGTTGTACATTTGCAATGACAGAAATTCGAGTCCGGAACGTGACAGCTCCGTTCGGAAAATCAAAGCAAATGAACCACCGACACTTAATAAAAACAATGAGGTAAAGGTGTACTGTATACCAATAACCTTATGATCAAGAGAAACGCCAAAATATTTTTTCCAGCCTGGATGATCTTCATGATGGTCGGAGGTCTTTTCTCCAATTGCCCACTTATACCAACCGGTCATAGCTCCTACGCCGGCCAGAAAAGATAAGGCTCCTGCAATTGCCCCAAAAACCCAGGCACCTTCTGAAAAGCCAAAGGTCAAGTTGTCGAATACTTTCATATTCAGTAAAAATCTGATCAGCGAAACCAGCAGAGCGCCCGAGAGAGTACCAATCACCTGCCAAACAAACCCTTTGACAAGACCCTGATAACCGATCAAACCATAAAAGAAAGCAACAATCCCAACCAACAGCCCGAGCAGCCAAGAAGGTAAATCAAGCAGATACCCGGTCTGAAAAGTGCCCGTGGTAAGAACATGCAGCAGGAGGGCAACAGCTGTTCCTGCTACAAGTCCGATGACAAGAAACAAAAGGGATTTTACAAAATCACGCGAGGAGTTATTATTCATCAGTTACTCCTATTTTAGTGTTTTCATGAATTCGATCAAATCAGCAATTTGACCATCTTTTAAGTACGAGAAACTTGGCATAGCACCTGCCAGGAATCCTTCAACAGTCTTAGCACCTGGTTGACGTATTGATTCAGAAAGATAAGCATCATCCGCCAATAGATCAGTACCGTCAGCTAACTTAACCTGTGAACCATATAATCCCTTCCAAGTAGGTCCTGTCCCCTTGGAACCATCAAGTGAATGGCAAGTTTTGCACGCACTTTCGGTATACAATTTTTCTCCACGCTTAGCGTCAGGCTTTCCTGCACTGGCTAAAGCCTCAGCCTCGGCTATCGCGGTTTGCTCTTTGACCCAAACATCATAATCAGCTTGACTGATCACGATCACCGGTGCTTCCATGTAAGCATGGGATGTGCCACATATTTCCGCACACCTGACTTTGTATTCGCCAATCTTGGTTGGGGTAATGCGATATTCCTCAATGCGGCCTGGAACCAAGTCTTGTTTTACACGAAATTCCGGCACCCAGAATGAATGTAGAACATCCTGGCTTTGCATCTTCAAGGCAACTTGTTTATTTTCAGGAAGGTATAGTTTGTTAGAGGAAAAACCCTGTGGATATTCAAATCTCCAACCCCACTGGAAACCAATAACACCAACCTCAAGAGCCTGGGGATCGACAGCTCGAACCTGCCTCAAATTATCAGCACCGATAATCCCTAAAGCAATTACGATGACCAATGGGATTGCGGTCCATGTAATTTCCAGGTTGGTGTGGCCCTCAATATGGGGACCATCCGTTTCATCGCCGTCTTGGCGTCGAAAAACTACCAGGCTATACACCAAAGGAACCATAACAACCGCAAAGAAAAATGCAATCATCT
>CAIVSQ010000117.1 GCA_903908605.1 uncultured Anaerolineae bacterium | reverse complement strand
ACATAATTTTTCTCGATTCAGAGGACCGGCAGTTTGTTAATATGGTAAAGAAGGAATATCTTTTCATCAACGCAGCGTGAATCGATAGCGAATATACGAGCAGACTTCCAACGATGATGAACTCGAACATTCGTTAGGATAACAATCAGGCTATAGAAGACCACAGAAACCAGCACAACAGATCGAACCTTCTTTGAAGTTTACCGATCCAGATCGGACAATCAGCAGAACGCTAACAAATCCAACCGCCAGGGCCAACCATCTGCACATGTCAACCTTTTGCTCAGCATTAGCATCGATAAGATTGTGATTATCTGCGACCCGGAAAAGCGGATCGACTCGGTATCTGCCAGCGACAGGACGATCAGGCTGCAAATAGCTATAATCTCCGGGACGGAGTAATTCCCCTCGAACTATTTGACGGCCCGTTTTGCAAGGATCTGGTCGGCATTGCAAGTCTGAGAAGCCGGTGCCCTTAAATTGAAGTTGGTGTTTGTCATATGGCCAGACCTACGCTATTTTCTATGAAAGTAAAGTTTCAGTTGAAACGGCTGATTTGCTTCACTCACTTTCTCCAAATTCTGCCACTTCCAGTGAGATTTCAGGAATGGTCAGGATGAGCAACAACGCGGCTGCCAGCGCAACGGCGCTCACCAGGAAAACCAATTTCAAGCCGCTTTCTGGATCCGAGGTGCTGTTTTGGGCAAAGCCCAAAATGGCCGGGGAAACCGCAATGCCGATCATCTGGAAGAAAAAGATTGCGCCAACCGCCACGCCTAACAGGTGTTTGGGAACGGCAAATTGCGCCACCACCGTGTTGACGGTTGGAATCATGCCCAGGCCGATGCCCGCTATGCCTGTCACCAGCACATAGACCCAAATCGGCGTGCTGGCTGTAAAGCGCCACATTGCCAGCAAAGCCAGCGTCACCATGGTGTAGCTAAAAATGTACACCCAGCGATACTTCCTTGTCTTTGCCAGCAAAAAACCAACCGGAACACCGAGAAAGGCCACCAGCGCGCTGAAGGGCGTCAACATCGAGCCGCTGAGGGTTGGGCTGATCGCCATCACTTGCTGGACAAAGATCGGCGAATACCCGGTGATCGCCACCATGCCGAAAAAGGAGAGCAGGCCAGCCACAGCAGCGGTGACAAAGGTGCGGTTGAAAAGTACTTGCAGATCGAGGATGGGTGCTTCTGCCCGCTTTTCGACCTGAATAAAGACGATCCATGCGACCAGCGAGACGAAAAGCAGGAGTGCTCCTATCCCCACCATGTTCGGCGTTCCCAACCACGAAAACCCAAGAATAAGGTTGGTCGTTGCTACCACCATCACGAACGTGCCAAGCACATCCATTTTGGGTTTCACTTTTTGGGCAGTATCCGGCAGGGCAAAAGCGACCAGTACGCCCGCTGTCAGGATCAAGGGAATCGTGCCCCAATACAATCCGCGCCAGCCGAAGACGCTTTCGGCCACCGCTCCGCCCAAAACCGGGCCGAGCAGCGCGGAGAAGCCAACCGGCAGGTTGAGCAACCCCGTCCACTTGGCGCGATCTGACGGCGGGAAAAGATCGCCAACCACCGCAAAACACAAAGGCAGGATCGGGAAGTGTCCAATCGTCATAAAGGTTTGCGAAATCACCAGGGACGTCATGGATGTGCTCGAGGCAGAGATGCCCAACCCAAGGCTGAAGATGGCAATTGAGAGCAGGATCATACTGCGCCGCCCGTACACATCGGAGAGTTTGCCGAAGAGCAGGGTGGCGGCTGCGCCAGCCAGCGCGGGCAGGGCGATCAGCCAGGCAAAGAGCGCCATCCCGTCCAGCTCGGCGATCATACCCGGTTGGGCAATATTTCGGGCGTTGGCAAAAAGAAGACTGACAAACTCCGCGATGAAAATCGCGGTTACGCCGATGGCAACTTTGCGGTTTGCGGAAGAGTTTCGTGGTTCTGAATTCATCTGCGATGGCATGAAAAGAAACCCTTAAGGCAGCAGCAGCGCTTTGATCGCGCGGCGTTCATCCATTGCGCGGTAGCCCTCGGCAACCTGGTCAAGTGGCAGGCGCAGGTCAAAAACTTTGCCGGGGTCGATTTTTTGGCTCAAAATCAGGTCAATCAGTTTGGGCAGATAGCGGCGCACCGGGGCAGGGCCGCCGTGCAGGTGGACATGCGAGAAGAAGAACTCCCCACCAGGAATTTCCACCCCATGAAACACGCCAACGAAGCCGACATGACCGCCAGGCCGCGTGGCGCGAATGGACTGCATCAGCGACTCCTGGGTGCCGACACATTCCAGTACCGAGTCCGCGCCGAGACCGCGCGTGAGTTCCTTGATGCGCGCCACACCCTCGTCGCCGCGCTCGGTGACAATATCGGTTGCGCCAAATTCTAGTGCGAGTTTTTGGCGCGTCTCGTGGCGGCTCATCACGATGATGCGCTCTGCGCCCATTTGTTTGGCGGAGAGCGCTCCGAGCAAGCCAACCGCGCCGTCACCGACGACCACGACCGTCGCACCCGGTTTTACATTGGCCGCGTCAGCGGCGAACCAGCCAGTGCCCAGCACATCCGAAGCGGTGAGCAGGCTGGGAATCAGGTTTTCCGATGGAATGTGCGGCGTAGCCACCAGCGTGCCATCGGCCTGCGGCACACGCAGCAACGGAGCTTGCGCGGCGCTCATAAATTCCCGCTGCTCACAGGATGATTGGTAGCCATGCTGGCAGTGCGGGCAGGTGTTGTCGGAAGTGGCAAACGAACCAACAACGAACTGGCCAGGCTGGATGTTTTTGACGGCGCTGCCGACTGTCTCCACAATGCCAACGTACTCATGGCCCATCGGCCTGGGTTGGGTGGTCGGCTCGATGCCGCGATAAGGCCACAGGTCAGACCCGCACACACAGGCGGCCGAGATACGCAGGATGGCATCGGTTGGTTGAATAATTGTCGGGTCGGGGCGTTCCTCAAAACGCACATCCCGGGGTCCATAGAGCATGGTTGCTTTCATGATAGATTTCCTTTATCGTTTTTGATAGTGTTCGCCACAGCAAGGCGAACGATTGAATGAAATTGGAATATCGGTTTGGCGAGTGGTATCACCCAACGGCAATCACTCTGCAAGTTCAATTCTCACGGTGAATTCGCCAACCTGGTTCACAATGGCGTCCAGGTTGCCATCAAACTGACCAAGCCTGACAATGCCGTTGAAGTAGCCGACATCGCCGTAATAGAAAACAAGGTTGCCCCACGGAGCATAGTAACCGATCTCATTGGGGAGTGGATCATCGCCCGCCGGAACACCCTCCAGGGATAACTTCAGTGGCAGGTTAGCGATTTTCTCCAATGCATTGAAGTCACTGAAAGTCAGTGTCAGCGGGAGTTGGGCGATCAGGTCATGCGCCGGAGCGTTGTCCCACAACCTTCCGGTCAGGACAGTGTTCCCGAAGATTACCCGGATCGGTGTTTCACCGCTTGCTGGTTGACGCGCAGGCGCTGTCGCTGCTGCCTGGCTTGGAGGTGGGGTTGGTGACGAAGCAGGCGGAGAAGTGGGGGTTCCCGATACAGCAGCCGTAGATATCAGGGTTGGAGATCCCGATGTGGCTTTTGACTTAGGCGCGCAGGCGGTGATGAGAATGGCTGCCAGAATCATTGCGATATTGCGGGTGCAGGGTTTCGCAATCATCCCTTAGAGTCCCGCCACGACGGGGATAATTTCCCTGGCAAACGTTTCGAGCGGGCTAATCTTGTAAACATCCGGCATATTGAATATCACATGCGTGAATCCCATCCCGGAAAGTTCCTTGATGTGACGGGTGATGCTATCTACAGTATCATCCCCGGAAAGATGCACGGTGCTGAGGGATGTTTTCTCGATGGTGGCGTAATCACGTCCGGTAGACTCACAATGTCTTTTTAGTGTGTCAAGTGCTTTCTGCATATTTTCTGCGCCGACCCAATCGCCAATGTTGCAGGCATCCGCATACTGGGCAACCATCCGCAGGGTTTTGTTCGGGCCAGTGCCGCCAATCATGATGCGTGGATGCGGGCTTGAGAGCGGACGCGGGTTGTTGGTGATGGCTGGGGCAGAAAAATGCTTGCCGTCAAAAGCCGTCTCATCGCCAGCCCAAAGCGCCTTCGCCAGTTTCAGATTGTCCTCCAGTTGCTCGAAGCGCTCTGAGGTGGAAGGGTAGGGGATGCCATGGCCTCTGGCTTCGTCTTCATACCAGGCCGCGCCAATGCCGAGATACGCGCGACCACCGGAGAGAATATCCAGGGTGTTGACCATCTTCATCAGCACGGAAGGATGGCGATAAATAACACCCGTCACGAGCACGCCGAGATAGGCTTTTTCCGTCAGCCCGGCAAAATATCCAAGCGTGGTGTAGGCTTCCAGCATCGGGTCGGTATAGGCCTCCCCGAACAAGCCTTTGATTTGATAGTAATGATCCATGACCCAGAGGCTATAAAAACCGGCTTCTTCTGCGGTGGTGACAATTTCTTTCAGTTTTGGGCGAATGGCAGCCGTGCCGCCAGGGTACTTGAAGGATGGAATTTGCAATCCGATTTTCATTATTCATCTCCTGTTTGATCATTTTTTACGAGTGGGCAATCACCGGATGGGGGCGATAAGCTTCTTCCAACTGCTGGATTTCTTCAGGGGTTAGTTGGATAGCCAGCGCAGCGATGGCATCTTCCAAGTGTTGTGGCTTGGTTGCGCCAATAACCGGAGCGGTGATGACTGGTTTGGAAAGCATCCAGGCCAGGGCTACCTGTGCCATCGGAATGCCGCGCGCTTCAGCCAGTTCGCTAACACGCTCAACCGTGGTCAGGTTATCTGTCTGGGCATAGCGGCTCTTGGCAAGCTCATCACTTTGATAGCGGATGGTTTCATCCTGTCCTTGCGCAGGTTTGCGCGCCAGCACGCCGCGCGCGAGCGGGGAGAAAGGTATCACGCCAACGCCCTGATCCTGGCAGAACGGAATCATTTCCCGTTCTTCTTCGCGGTAGATCAGGTTGTAATGATTTTGCATGGAGACGAAGCGCGTCCAGTTGTGCAGGTCGGCGGTGTATTGGGCCTTGGCAAACTGCCAGGCAAACATCGCCGATCCGCCGATGTAGCGGGCCTTGCCAGCCCGGACCACATCATGCAGGGCTTCCATGGTTTCTTCGATGGGGGTTTCGTAGTCCCAGCGGTGGATCTGGTACAGGTCAACATGGTCCGTTCCCAGGCGTTTGAGGCTGGCGTCTATCGAACTCAGGATGTGTTTGCGAGAAAGTCCGTAATCGTTAGGCCCCTCGCCCATCGGGAAACGGACCTTGGTAGCAATCACAACATCATCCCGTTTGGCAAAGTCCTTCAGCGCCCGGCCGAGGATCTCTTCGCTGCTGCCTTTGGAATAAACGTCGGCAGTGTCAAAGAAATTGATGCCCAGCTCCAGTGCATTCTGGATGTACGGGCGGCTGGCCTTTTCATCCAGTTCCCAGGACATGCCCTTGCCCGGCTGCCCATAACTCAAACAGCCCAGGCAAATGCGCGAAACTTTCATGCCGGTTGAACCTAATCTTGCATATTCCATGGTTTTCTCCTTCTGGTTTCTACTGGCTTGCGTTGCCCGTGTTGGAAATTGTTTACCGATTTATTTTCGCTAATAAATCAAGTGTAGGCATTGCTTGTTCACGGCTTTGTCCATAAATAGTTAATATGAGCCTCTTTACCCCAGCCGTTTCCATTTCTTCAAGAGTTTTTTTGTCTGGTAGCGACTCTTCAAAAAGGGATATTTCCAGCGAATTCGGGTCACGTCCGTTTGCGGCTGCTTGCTGCTTTAGTTCGGCAATTGCTACCTTTACTTTCGTCCATTCCATACACCACGGAGCCCAACCATCGCATAGTTCCGCAGCACATTCAATCGCTTTGTCGCCTGATCCACCCATAATGATTGGTGGGTGGGGTTGCTGGTAAGGTTTTGGAAACGCTTTCATCTTGTCAAAATTCACAAACTTGCCGTGAAACTCAGATTCAGTTGTCGTCCAAATCTCTTTAATCGCTTGAATTTTTTCTTTCATAAGTTGAAAACGCGTCCGGTAGGCAACTCCATGGTCAGCCATTTCTGCCTCAAGCCAACCCGCGCCAACACCAAAAATAAAACGGCCTTTCGAGAGCAAATCTAATGTTGCTATCTCTTTGGCAAGGAAAATTGGGTTTCGCTCAACAACAAGAGCAACACCAGTACCAACTTTGATGTTTTTTGTTGCGGCTGCGGCAAGAGTCATGGCGACAAAGATATCGTATGTTTGCCAATAATACTCCGGCAGAGAGGAGGTATGCCCTGGTGCATTGAGAAAGCGAAGGGGGACATGGGTATGTTCTGAGAACCAAACAGACTCCAGGCCGCGTTCTTCAGCGGCACGCGCTAATTCATCTGGTTGAAAAGAAAATTGAGTAGGAAAAATATGAACACCGAATAGCATTTTGCCTCCAGACATTGGTTTACTACATATTATTCACTTGAAAGAGATGCGCTGCACTGGGGTGGATGCTCATTGATTAAACCTCTAATTTCCTATTACCCAGCCATTTGACCATCTCAGGGTTGCGATGGTCAAAGAAACTACTTGTTTTTGTGTCCAGAGTGGTCATCGCCGCCATATCATCCGTACTTAATTCAAAATCAAGCACGCTGATATTTTCCAGCATTCTCTCTTTGCGGGTGGACTTGGCTAGGGCGATGATGCCTCTTTGGACCACCCAGCGGAGAATAACCTGCGCCACGCTTTTGTTGTGTCTGGCGGCGATGGAGAGCAGGGTTTCATTTTGGAAAATATTATTCTTGCCCTCGGCAAAAGGCGCCCAGGCTTCAACTTCAACGCTGTTGTCTTGCAAAAACTTCTGGTTGTCAATTTGCTGTTGGAAGGGGTTAACTTCAATCTGATTGACCGCCGGTGTGATTTGGTTATGAATGATTAAGTCCATGAGACGGTCAGGCTGGAAATTGGAGACCCCGATGGCCCGGATTTTGCCGTGTTGGTAGAGTGCTTCCATCGCGCGCCACTCGCCATAGACATCGCCATAGGGTTGGTGGATCAGGTACAGGTCAACATAATCCAGTTGCAGGCGTTTCAGAGACCGATCAAAAGCCTGAAGGGTGCCTTCATAGCCTTGGCTCTGAATCCAAAGTTTGGTGGTGATAAACAACTTTTCCCGCGCCACGCCGCTGTGTTTAATTCCCTTGCCGACCGCTTCTTCATTCTGATAGGAAGCAGCCGTGTCAATGTGGCTGTATCCCGTTTGAATGGCCTCCACCACGCTTCTTTCACATTCGGCCGGATCTGCGATCTGAAAAACGCCAAAGCCCAGAATCGGGATTTCAACACCATTGTTCAGTTTTACAGTTTGCATCATTTTCTCCTTGTTTTGTAATTATTGGTGTTGTTCCGGGGTCAGCAGTTTGGTGAACGAAAGCGAGGCCAATTTCCAACTGCCAGCCTGCTGCACATAGACTTCTGTCACCATGAAGGGATTGGTAACTTCATTGCCGCCCACCACGGCCAGCAGCGTAATTCTGTTCAAAAGGATGGCGGTTGCGCCGATGATCTGCACCGAGACTTCATGGATCTCGGCTTTTTTGTAGTGAATTCCGCCGCTTTGGATGATATCGAGTTCTTGCGCTTTGCCCCAGGAACCGCCCATGTGGATAAAGACAGCCTTTTCATGGAAGAGTGCGTTCAGGGAATCAACGTTGCGCTCTGACATCCAGTTCCATTTCTCTTTCGAAAGAGTGATGACTTCTTGTTCCAGGTTTACATTTTGCATTTTTCAAGTTCCTGTCTTTCCAAACCTGATTAAAGTCCGGTCTTTTTTTCCTGGTCTTCTGGATAGCGCGCCCCTTGAATCTTGATTTTCGATGCGGCGCTTTCAATCTCACGAAGGTCATCTGATGATAATTCGACAGTGATAGCTCCGATATTTTCCTCGAAGCGCATCGGTTTCGTTGTGCCAGGAATGGGAACAATCCACGGCTTTAGAGCTAACAGCCAGGCGAGTGCAATCTGGGCAGGAGTGGCATTCTTCTTTTCTGCGATTTTGACAAGCAGCTCAACCATAACTTGGTTTTCTTTTATATTTTCGGCTGAAAAGCGGGGGATACGGCTGCGGAGGTCTGAATTCTGGAAAGTTACCGACTCATCTATTTTCCCTGTGAGGAATCCCTTACCCAGCGGACTGTATGGCACAAATCCAATCCCTAGTTCTTCCAGCGTCGGCAACACTTCATCTTCAGGGCGTCTATACCACAGTGAGTATTCGCTTTGGACAGCGGTGACTGGCTGGACGGCATGAGCACGGCGGATTGTCTGTGCACTTGATTCAGAAAGGCCAAAGTGCTTGACCTTGCCTGCCTGAATCAAATCCTTGACTGCGCCAGCCACGTCTTCGATAGGCACGTTCGGGTCTACGCGGTGCTGGTAATACAAATCGATGCAATCGACTCGGAGCCGCTTGAGTGAGCCTTCAACCGCTTGCTTGATGTGTCCTGGCTGGCTGTTTTCGCCACCAAGATTTACACCCGTAATCGGGTCAAGGTTAAACCCGAACTTTGTAGCGATTACCACCTGTTCACGAAAAGGCTCAAGCGCTTCCCCTACCAGTTTTTCGTTTGCGTATGCGCTACCGTACACTTCGGCGGTATCAAAGAATGTAACGCCACGTTCGACGGCAGTACGAATCAGTGAAATCATTTCCTGCCTATCTGGAATCGGTTCAAAGGCGCGACTCATTCCCATGCAGCCGAGTCCGATAGCTGAGACTTCCAAACCACTGTTTCCAAGTTTGCGTGTTTGCATTTTATTACTCCTTTTTTTGAATTAGATCGTTTCTCTTGCCCGTTACTCTGGCACAACTTCATTGATACATCGGATGGCATTCAACGTTCTGGGATAGCCGATATATGGCAATAATTGGGTGACAACGCTCAGCATGGTTTGTTTATCATTGCCCACATTGACATTGGCCTGGATATGCCCTTTTAGTTGCGGCTCGCAGCCGCCCAAAGAGAGCAGCATGGAAAGCGTCAAAAGCTCCCTGGTTTTCACATCCAATCCATTGCGGATGACATAATCGCCAAAGCAATTGGCCGATAAGTATTTCTGGATGTGAATTTGATTGGCTGGAGCCTCGGCATACATCTTGTCGATTATTTCTGCGCCAAACAAGGTTTTTTGTAAGGCAATGCCTTTCTCAAAGCGTGTTTCCGGCGTGGTGGTGGTTTGTCCTTCCAACGGCAGCTTTACACCCCGGCTTTCCAGGATTTCATTGGTGGCGTGGATAAAATCGTAGACTTTGGCCATACCCACATAGGGCACCGCCTGGTACACGATTTCTTTTACTTGCACCGGGGTGACGCCCACGTTCAGCGCGCCACTCAGCATTAATTTGTATTCGGCCAGGGCCTGGCAGGCGATTGTGGAGGCCAGAATGACCATTAATCGGGTACTGGTGTCCAAATTTCCATAAGCCAGTACTTCATCAAAAGCAAAATTATCGAAAACTTCGATCAGCTCCGGGTCGGTTTCTATCAATTTCGATTTGCGGTTTGGAAATATTTGTTCATGGTTCTTTAATGCGGTTTCACTTATGCTCATCGTTTTCCCTTTCTAAAAGTAATGCTGATAATTTTGGCTTTGTCTGGGCAGGGGCGATAATTCATGCCCATACAGCCCAATCTGATAGCTAGCAATTTCAGGTCGCTATTTCCAAATTCGTGTTTTAGCGTTTGCATAATCCTGTTTTTTGAATTAGATCGTTTCAAGCTCTTCCGCTTGAACGTTGGCTTGTTCTTTTTTCAAAACCGCGTTTTGATAGACTTCAATTTTGTGATCCAATACATCCAGGGTTTTTTGCAGTTCTTTCAACTTGACCAAAAGCAGCCCCCGTTGCTCTTTCAGAATTTCTTTCCTGGTTTCGATGGTGTTGTCGCCTTGCTGGACCAGCGCGAGATACTCAATCAGCACTTCGATGGAAAGTCCGGCGCTGCGCATACATTTGATGAAATCGATCCGCTGTAAATCAGTTTCGTTGTAATCCCGGATACCACTTGCACTGCGATTGACGGGCAGGATCAGCCCAATCCGCTCGTAGTAGCGCAGGGTGTCGGATGAAAGACCGTGTTTTTCACTTACTTCTGCAATTTTCATTTTCGCCTCGTAAAAATAGTGTATCACTTGGAGTTCACTCCAAGTCAAGATCTGGAGAATAATTAGCAAAGAATATGACCTACATTAGCGTCATGAAGATCTGGTGCAGATTACGGAAGAGCTTCAGCTGGGATAACGCCATTCATAAGTAGGCATAGGAACCATTCTTATTCACACCAAATAAAAATGCACATCAGGTAAAAGGTGCTTTTTCACTGTTTGTCGATTTTTTTTTCGAAATCAATAGCAATATTGCTGATTTGATATGAAGATATTTTCGTTTGCATGTTGACATCAAATATATTCGTCGTATAATGTAAATTATAGCACTTACGCGCGTAAGCTAGCGCGCGAAAGTACATTTTACTGAGGAACCCGTTTTCTTATGAATCGACCCACTCAAGTTGATGTTGCCAAACGCGCAGGAGTATCGCGAGCCACCGTTTCGTATGTTCTTAATGGCCTCGCTGATGGACGCATACCGATCTCGGCTGAAACTCGTCAGCGTGTCCTGGATGCGATTGACGAGCTGGGCTATGAACCGGATGCCCGGGCCCAGGCACTGAGTTCTGGGAGCACAAATACGATCGGGCTGATCATTCCTGATCTTCGCAATCCCCATTTTTGTGAGTACGCAACAGGGGTCGATGAAGCTGCGCGTGCCGCAGGCTATCATATCCTTCTCTCCAGCAGCACCCTTAACGATGATTTTGCTGTGGATATTTTTAAGGATCTGGCCCGGCGGCGGATTGATGGGCTGATTATCACAAGTTCGTTTATTCTGGAATCGGCCGAGGCTTTGGCAATTCTTGCTCGCATTCGACAACGTGGTTTGCCGATTGTAGAAATGGGCGAGGTTTACGATGTGGATACGGTTTATACAGATTACCGCCAGGCAACAAAAGACGTGGTCGCTTATTTATTGTCTCTTGGACATCGCCGTATCGGCTTTGTTTATGGGGTAGGAGCGCATGGGCTTGGCCTGGATCGTTTGGAGCCGTACCATGAGAGTCTGAGTGCTGCCGGGATTTCGGCCGAACCGGATTTGGTTGTTGAATGCGGGCCATCGATGGAAGATGGTTACCATGCGGCTTTGAAGCTGTTCAAGCTCTCGCCTCGACCGACGGCGATTATTGTTATCAACGATTTACTTGCCATCAGCACTATTCGTGCGGCGGCGGACCTTGGATTACATGTGCCAAACGATGTCTCGGTGGTCAGTTATGATGATATCCCAATGGCAGGTTATCTTGTGCCGCGCCTGACTACAGTCACAAAAGATGCGTACACCGCAGGGAAAAAGGCCTTTGAGATTTTGCTGGCGCGCATCCAAAACTCCGCTCTCCCGCTTCAAGCCATTCACATTCCGGCAAAACTTATCATTCGCGAATCAACCGGTCCTGCGCCAGTCAACAGCATTTAACTTCCGCGCCTCAAACCTCGAACATTGCCAGAAAGAACTCTTTGCCAATGAATACAATTGAAGTTGAAATTTCACACGGAAAGATAACAGGCATCAGAGAAGAAGGTGTCAACCTCTTCAAAGGAATACCCTATGCTGGCAGGGTCTCTGGTGACAGAAGATTCCGCCGTCCTGCCGACTTGACGCCCTGGACAGATGCGCGAAACGCTTTGCAATTAGGAGCGCCCGCCATTCAGCCTGCCAGGCAAAACGAGCCGGAGCCTGCCGAGGATTGCCTCTACCTGAATATTTGGACTCCAGCCAACGACAATCAAAAACGGCCTGTGATGTTTTACAGTCATGGCGGAGGTTTTGTCATTGGATCAGGGGGAACTGCAGGTCAGGACGGAGCCAATCTGGCGCGCAACTTTGATGTGGTTGTAGTGCAGACCAATCATCGCCTCGGTCTTTTGGGTTTCCTTTTTCTCGATGAATTGGCCGGAGAAGACTATGTTGGCTCGGGGAATCAAGGACTTTTGGATATTAGCGCCGCGCTGAAATGGGTTAATCAAAATATCAGCGTTTTTGGCGGTGATCCGGACAATGTGATGATCTTTGGCGAATCCGGTGGCGGTGCAAAAACTTCCTGTTTGTACGCCATGCCCGAAGCTGCGCCGTTTTTTAATAAAGCCTCGATTGAAAGCGGACCTGGGGTCCGCATGTACACGCGCGAAATGGCCGCAAAGGCAACTACCCTGGTTCTCAAAGAATTAAATATCACACCCAAAGACTGGCGCAAGCTGCTGGAAGTGCCGGTTGCCGATTTGCTGAGTGTTCAGTCGAAATTTCCCTTTACGCCCCCATATCAAGAAAAGCGCAAACCCGGGATTACTGAACCATTTCTGGGTGGCTTTGGTCCGGTTGTGGATGAGGCTGTTCTACCGGCGCATCCCTTCGACCCGACAGCGCCGGCCATTTCCACCAACAAGCCCCTATTGGTGGGCTGGAATGAAGACGAGTACACGTTCTTCGCCTGGGAAAGTGGTGACACCAGCGCTTTCGATCTTGATTTTGTAAGCCTGGAGTCAAAACTCGCGGCGCAATTTAGTTCGGATACACAACAAATTATCAAAACCTACCGTAGAACTATGCCCAATGCTTCGGCAGCCGATATTTTT
>CAIVSQ010000116.1 GCA_903908605.1 uncultured Anaerolineae bacterium | reverse complement strand
TATATTTTTCGAGGAAATGCACCTCGAAAAATATTCTTGCGGGGAGCCCGACCGCTACGCGGCGGGTTGGTGGTATGCCCCTGGACTGTTTTGTCCTCAGCAGCACGCGCCTTTGGTCCCGAAATAGGCCCTGGTTCTTGTAGGGTTGCGTGCGTGGCGATCCGCCCTTCGCACGAGGATTATGCCAGCGATGACAACAATAATCGCTGTGCAACGGGCTCGTCCCCGTCTCCCGTCCCCCGTCTCCCGTCTTTTTTTACCCGATCTTTCCTCGCTTTTTAGCCAATTTTTACAGGCTCAACAGGCAAAGCGGATTAATATACACATATCTACAATCGATTCTAAAGCTGTTATTGGATTTAATTTGGGAATGATCACTCCCGTAGACCACAAAAAATTCACCGTTGATGCATTGCAAAAAACCTTACCAGGGAAGATGAGCCATGAATAAATTGTTGAATAGATTTCCGATCGGGACAAAGCTCGGAGGTAGCTTCGTGGTTTTTCTTCTCATCCTGACAGCCTCCCTGGTGGGCAGCTATCTGGCAATGAACCAGGTCAACAAGGAAATGAACAGCCTGTATTTTAATCACACCGTCCCGGTGGAACAGCTCGGCGAAGCGCGTGCGCTGGTCGGCCAGATCAAAAGCAATGTGCAGCTTTACCTGCAAATTCCGCAGGCCGCCACCGGCGAAGCCGCCGACCCCAACACACCACAATGCGGCGTGTGCCACAAAGATAAACTCAGCGGCACACATTATGTGGTGGCCGGGGCGGATGTGGCCGACACCAAGCGCTGCGTGGGGTGTCACGATACCCAGGCCAAAGATCTTAAACACGGGCGTTCGACCGCCAACATGACCAGCGGGCAAGACTGCTCCACCTGCCATGCCGCCAATGTCATCAACGCCCAGCATACCCAGGTTGAAAAAACCATCCAGGATGAAATTGGACGTGTCAATGAAATCATCCTGGCCTTCCATTCCGCAGATTACCTTACCACTGAGCAGCAGGATGCCCTCGATAATTTTGACAGCGCCTGGGCCAGTTACCAGGTGATTGTCAAGGACCTGCTGCAAAAATCGGATAGCAATCAATCACAAGAAAGCCTGCACCGCGTGGTGGGGGGCGATGCGCTCACCAGCCAGCGCGATGTGGAAACCGCCATCAACAAAATGGTGACGGTCAACCAGCAGTTGGCGCTCGAATCGCAGCAGCTTGGGCAAGCAACCTTTAACACCTCCATATTCAGGATGCTGGCAACCGGCGCAGTGGCCTTCCTGTTCGCCAGCCTGCTCGGCGTGCTGATCACCACCAACCTGCGCACCCCCATCCAGGCCATGGCTAACGGGCTGAGCAGCCTTGGCATCGGCCGCTTAAAATGGGAACTCACCCCTGACTTGCACCAGGAAATATTGGCCCGCGAGGACGAAATTGGCGTGGCTGGGCAAGGCCTGGATGTCACCATTCAGTACCTGCAGGAAATGTCGGCTGTGGCGAACCGCATGGCGGCCGGTGACCTGACTGTGCAGGTACACTCACGCGGAGAAACGGATGAACTTGGCAACGCCTTCGCCAAAATGGTCTCCAGCCTGCGCACATTGATCTCTACCGTACTGACCAGCGCGGATAACCTGGCGGCTGCCTCAGAACAACTGGCCGGATCTGCCAGCGCTTCGGGCGTCGCCACCGAACAAATCGCCATCACCCTGCAGCAGGTCACCCAGGGCATTACCGAACAGGTTGGCAGTGTCAGCAAGACAGCCACCTCGGTGGACAAACTAACCAGCGCGATCGATGGCGTGGCACGTGGCGCCCAGGAACAGGCCGGCGCAGTTACACGCGCATCGCAAGTAGCAGCCCGCATCAACCAGGCTATTGAGCAAGTCAGCAACAATGCCCAGGCAGTCACACGTGATTCAGCCAAAGCGGCCGAATTCTCACGCGATGGCGCACGCACCGTACGAGAAACCATCGCAGGCATGGAAACCATCCGTGGCACGGTTGGACTATCGGCCGCGCGTGTGCAAGAAATGGGCGCACGCTCGAATGAAATCGGCACGATCGTCGAAACCATTGAAGAGATCGCCAGCCAGACCAACCTGCTGGCCCTCAATGCAGCCATTGAGGCGGCCCGGGCCGGTGAACAGGGCAAGGGCTTTGCGGTGGTTGCGGATGAAGTCCGCAAGTTGGCCGAACGCTCCAGCCAGGCCACGCGCGAGATCGCCGCGCTGATCAAGAATATTCAGAAAACTGTTGACGAGGCCGTCAACGCCATGCAGCAATCGGCTGGCGAGGTGGAAGCCGGGGTAACACGGGCCAACTCAGCCGGTGAAGCGCTCAACAACATCCTGGGCGCGGCCGACTCGGTTTACAAGCAGGCCGAAGAAGCCGGCGGGGCCGCCCGCAAGGTCAGCGTTGCGGCTGGTGAGCTGCTCGGCGCAGTCGAATCGGTTTCAGCCGTGATCGAACAGAATACAGCCGCCACTGGTGAAATGGCCGGTCACTCCAGCGAACTGACCATCGCGATTGAAAATATCGCCAGTGTCAGCGAAGAAAACAGCGCAGCAGTAGAAGAAGTTTCGGCATCCACCGAGCAGGTCGCGGCCCAGGTGCATGAGGTTTCTGAGGCTGCCTCTGAAATGAAGAAGATGGCCCACGAACTGCAGCGCGTGGTTGCGCAGTTCAAACTCAAGTAACCTGGCGAAGGAGCAGTGCATGGAACAACAACTGGTGGTTTTTGAACTGGCAGGCGAATCCTACGGCATCAACATCGCCGCGGTCGAGAGTATCATCAAGATGCAGGCTATCACCCAGCTGCCGCAATTCAAGCCTTACCTGCGCGGGATGATTAACCTGCGTGGCGCGGTGCTGCCGGTCATTGACCTGCGCATTCGTTTTGGGCTGGAGGCCAACGAGGCCTCACGCAACGCGCGCATCATCATCGTCTCAATTGGCACCCTCAAGCTGGGCATGGTGGTCGACGAAGTCTCTGAGGTGCTGCTCATCCAGGATGAAAATATCGATGCCCTGCCGCCCACAGTAGTCTCGGCCAATTCGGGCTTCTTAAAAGGGATCGTCCGCATCGACCAACGCCTGGTAACCCTGCTGGAACTAGCCCGGGTGCTGGACCTGGACGAACAGGCCCAACTGGCGGCGGTACGGTAATATCAGTAAGCACAGACTGAACATCGATACGCAAAAGAGCCCGACCTGAACCGGTCGGGCTCTTTATTTAATATACGCTGAAAATTGTGGGCACAGGAGCAACTGGCCTGGCAACCACCTGCTCCATCCTTTCGGGTCACCCTGCCAACCTGAGACTTTACCTGAAGAGGGACACCTGATCGAACCAGACCGCGCCTTGCGGCTTGGTATACATCATTTTTACCACCGCGCGCGTGTGAGGCCCAGGGGCATGGAAGAATAATTGAACCTGCTTGAAAGCATAACTACCCGTGCTGCCACAGGGCAGCTTGACGGACCCGGCTTGCGTGGTTTCGTTATAAAAAATGACCACGGCCTGGCACAGCCCGGTGGTGGGCTGTCCACTGCCCTTGACCCAGTAAGATAGGAGGAACATGTCGCCAACGCCACCCAGCGGCAGTGGGATCTCTTGCGAAATGCTTTTGGTTTTGGCGGCGATATTGCCCATCTTAATGGAGGCCGTGCCCTCTTTTTTGGTCACCAAATCCTTGCCATCGGTTGAAGCGAAATTCTGCGCCAGCCAACTAGTTGGAACCGTATCGGTCGTCTTGGCGTAGGTGTTAAAGCCGTTGTTTTTCAGCCGGCTGAGCATGCCGTGAGCGATCAACCCAACCTGGTTAACACTGGTGGGTGCGTTGCTGGGAATATTTATTCTCGACCAATCGTCGGACGAAGTGGTCGGCGTATAATTGACGCTAAAAGTACAGGTCGCATTCGCCACCAGCGTGACGCCACTGCAGGTATCGCCGCTCAGGCGGTAGCGCGCCGCTGCCCCAGTCGACACATAAATGGTCCCGATCACCAGGTTTTCATCCCCGGGGTTCGAGATGGTCAACTTGGCAGTCATACGGGTATTGACCTTGACATAGCCGAAATTGATTAAGCCCGGTGAAATATAAAACCCAATCATGCGAGCCTGCGCCGGAACCTGCCGGCCTGCCGCAACCCCGCTGGGGTCACCGAACAGGCTAAAGATCACAACAATCAGCAGCAAAATACGGACAAGTTTTTTCATAAAATTCTCCCTCAAAACAAATTTTAGATCTGCCAAACCAAACTGGACGTGTCTGCGTACGTCATTACACTGTGACCATCACCGGCAGGGTTGGCTGATGATAATTGTATAAGACCCCCCAAAAAACAGCAATATTACATTTATCATCCATTTGTCAAATGAAAATATGACAGACCCGCATAAACACACTCAAGATTAACTGCCCGTGCTGTGAAAAAAGATTAATTAAAAATTTACGCACCTCCCATGGCGTACGACAGCCCGCATGTTATAATTGGATAAATTAAATCCCCTATCGCCTGTAACACTTCATCATAATATCCTCCAAGGAGATCTACATGACCACCAATGCTACCCCTAGTTTTACCGACCGGCTGCGCTGGCTCGGCCACGAAATCACCCTCGGCACATTGATTGCCCTACTGAGCGTCTTCACCGGTGTGGCCAGCTACCAGGGCTCCATGTCTGACTCTGACCAAAATAAATACCAGAACGAAGGCATGCAGGCCCTGACCGATGGCAATGCCGAATACCTGACCGCCAACCAGTACATCATCTACGACTTCAGCCTGTACGATAACTGGGCCGTCAACGAAGCCGGTGACAAGGCCGATTATTACCAATCGAGCTTTTCGGAAGAATTGACCGCATCGCTGGCTGTCACCCCGGACGACCCCATCAACGATGCTTATTATGAAGCCATGTACAAGACCGCAACCGATTATTTTACCGACGCCGACACCAAGTTCAACCTGGCGGAGAGTTTTAACACACGTGGTGACCAGCTGGCCCTGGTGGTGTTGATCACCGCCATCGGCCTGGCCTTCGCCGCCTGGGCTTCGCTGCTCGATTCAACCAGCAAGATGCGCCTGTTGTTTGCCGCACTGGCGATTATCACCACCGTGTTGGGCATCCTGGCCTACCTGACAGTACCAACTGTGGCTGTGTAGTTCTCGCCTATATTAAATGAAGGGATCTGCCTTTCTAAAAGGCCGGTCCCTTTTTTTATTTTGTAGCCACTCAATCGGGGAAGATAAAATGGAGTGGGATCGATAACAACGCAAATAGAAGTGGCAGGACCGCCAATATCACCAGCCACGAGCGTTCGCGATCGCGGATGATGGCTACCAGGGCCAGCAACCCACCCAGGGCAGAGCACGCCAGGCCAGGGAAGCCACCCAAGCCAAACGGCATGATCGACCAGAGCATGTTAAGCAGGAATCCGGCCAGGGCGAAACCGAGCGCCATTCTGCCGAGGGTGGTGATGGGTGCAAGGGTTAAGCTTTTAAAGAATGTCATCTCACACCTCCTGTGTGAACAAAAATCAACAGGGCCGCAAATCGGATCAAAGAGGGAACAAGACTTGACCCACTGAAAACAATACCGCGAATAATCCCAGCGGGGCCAATAACCATAACAGCCAGGATTGGTCATGCTTCCAGACCAGTGCCAAGAAGGAGAACAGCTCAGCCAACAAGCCAATCAGCAGGGGCAGCATAATCAGGGTTGGAAATTGTAAGGGGTACTTAAGATTGAAAAGAAAAAGGGGGATGAGCAGGAACGACAAACCCAGGCCCAAACGACCCAGGGTGGTGCTTGGCGGAGACCAAAAACCAGGGTATGCTGTTTTCATGACACAATTCCTTTTGTCTATACCAGTGTAGCATACCGCTGGCGTTTTTTCAACCTGTATCAACCATGCACGCAGGGGCGGGATTTTCTACGTACGTAAATACAACACCTTGACGCATTTTCAGTCAGGCGATAATATTCTCAGGTTATTACGGTTCATCTGCCACCAGGAGCAGTGGGACAGCCTGGATTAATGGATGGAGCCCTACCCCAACCCGCAGCGAGTGATGATAACGAACCATGGTTATCTCTTCGGACTGTTCACCACACCTGCCTTCACCAATAGATTAATTGAATACACAAGCATGCGCAACCGCAACCTGACCTTCTATAAAAGCCTGACTATTGCACTAAGCGTGGTGGTTCTTTTCTTACCCGTGATTCTGTTTAGCATTTTTCAAATCATCGAGCGGGGCGAAAGTGAGCTGATCGAACGCCAAACACAGCTGGCCAAAAACATCCTGCAGCGTGATTTGAACAACATGGATCGCATGTTGATGGAATGGTCTTCTTGGGATGAAACCAGGCAATTTGCGCTGACCCAAAACTCCGATTACCTGGACCGCAATTTGACCGACGCGGGTCTCGCCAACCTGGATATCGACATCATCATGGTGTTGGATGGCAACAATAACGAGCTATTTAGCAAATATTACGATCAGGATCAGATGGCAGCCTTGCCCTTGCCCTTTAGCCTGGCAGACCTGGGCCGGGCCTACCCTGAGATGATCAACCCAAACAGTTTAGCCACCTCTTTTAAAGGCTTGGCGGTGATCAAGAACCTGCCCATGCTGATCGCCGCGCGCCCGATCCTGGATAGCCAGGGGCAAGGGGCTGCCAGCGGGCGACTGATTTTTATCAAGTTGCTGGATGTGATCGAAACCAACGAGCTATCTGGGTTCCTGCTGAGGCCAATGCAAGTCTTTCCCGCGGTGGCAGTCGACCACGCCGATCTGCCTGGTTCGCAAGAATTGGCCGGAAAAGTCCACCAACACAACCTTAGTGAAGATTTGGCCGGGGGCTATCTT
>CAIVSQ010000115.1 GCA_903908605.1 uncultured Anaerolineae bacterium | reverse complement strand
GGGTGAATTGGAACCTCGCGCAGCCACCCTCTTCTGGGTCACTTTCTTTGTCTTGCTGGTTGTAGGCGTGATTGTCTGGTTTATGCGCCGTTCCAAGTAAGATTCCCTGGCCTGGTAAATAGTTTTTGGAAAAGGGGAGAGGTTTTGTACTCTCCCCTTTTATAATAGAATTCTTTCGTGTTATAACTGATGACATCTCATAATATTCAACCTGTAACCACATCACCGCCTAATAAAAAGTCGCTTTCACCTCAGCGACTTGTTTTGCTTGTTTCTGTCGTTTTGGTTATTACAGCCTGGCTTATCGGTTACTTTTCCAGTGGAACAGAAGCGGAATTATTTGTGCCAGATGTACTTGCAGGCACTGTGCGCGTAGAGACTCGTGGAGATTTGTTCCTCGGCTATGATAAGGATGGCAAGCTGATCGGTTATGCTGCCACAGGTCAGAGCCAGGGCTATGGCGGTCCAATTGAAATGTTGGTTGGTCTCGATCCAGAGGGCGAAATTACAGGCGTCAAGATCGTCGTACAGCGTGAAACCCCTGGATTTTTTAAGCTAATTATTGAAAAGAACTTTTTTAAGCAATACGCCGGAAAGAGCTATCGCGATGGTCTGCAACTGGGCAAAGACCTGGATGCTGTCAGCGGTGCAACAGTTAGTACCGAAGGTATCGCCTCTTCGGCACGGGCCGCAATTCGATTAATTGCAAAGCAAGGCTTGAATGCTTCGATGCCGCCCGAACAAAGGCCGATCCAATTTGGTGTTCCTGAAATTACGTTGCTCGGTTTGTATGCGGCTGGTTATTTTGGCCACAAATATCGTTCCGGAGCCTGGAAAAGACGAATCCGCTGGGGCACACTGTTGACCGGTATGATCGTTTTGGGTTTTATCTACACAGCTCCCCTGACTATCGCGCAAATTGTCGCTCTGCTGAGCGGTTACTGGCCAGATTGGCACAATAATTTATATTGGTACCTGCTAATTGGTGGCATCTTATTTGTTACGACGGTGGATGCGAAAAATCCATATTGCAGTTGGTTTTGTCCTTTTGGCGCATATCAAGAATGCCTGGCGCAAATTACGAATGTAAAACCTTATCGTTCAAAGGGCTGGCCGGAATTTTTCACCTGGTTACAACGGGGACTGGCCTTTGCGGCCGTATTGATTGGTTTGGCAATGCGCAGGCCAGGTGTGGCTGGGTATGAGCCTTTTGCAACGTTATTTGATTTTAGAGGTAATGTTGTTGAAGTGGTTTTCTTGCTGGTGATCAGCCTGGCGAGCCTCATGATGTATCGTCCATTTTGCAACTATTTGTGCCCGCTTGATCCGGTGTATGATTTTATTGCTGAGAGTCGGCGTTGGGTTCGAGAAGGTTGGTTGGTATGGAAAAAGCGAATAACGAAAAAATAAAAGAGATCTTCCTGGCTGTTTTTGTTTTGTTGTGCGTGGGGCTGATCCTTACTCTATGGACGAATGCCTTTGTAGA
This sequence comes from uncultured Anaerolineae bacterium, assembly GCA_903908605.1. Classification (GTDB taxonomy): domain Bacteria; phylum Chloroflexota; class Anaerolineae; order Anaerolineales; family Villigracilaceae; genus UBA5195. The sequence continues at coordinate 11,861 of CAIVSQ010000115.1, read as the reverse complement.
AAAAGATGCCGAGACGCCCTATTTTTATCGTGGGGTGCCTGAATTATCTACTTCATACCGTGCCACCCAAACTGCCGTGGCAGAGAAAATTATTTTGGGAACAGTTGAGCCAACTGTTGAGAAAAAACACAAAGAACCCAGCGTCACACCCACTCTGGCTTCATCCGCCACACCCACTCTGGCTCCATCCTCCACACCGCAAATCATTAATTTTACGCCTGAGTCGGATAACTGATCATGCCAATCAACCGTCGAGATTTTCTCAAAATCACTGCCCTAACTGGGGCTGTCCTGGGGTTGAGCGCTACCACAACCAACCTGCTGCTCAATAATGGCAGTTTGCATAAAATTGCCGAAACTCATTATTTGATGGGAACGGTTGTTAATTTTGTGCTCCTGGCAGAAAGCAGTGAAAAAGCCAAAACAGCCATTCGGACCACTGTAGATGAAATGCAGCGCTTGATCCGGTTGTTCGATTACCGTCATGTTGAAAGTCCACTTGGCCAATTAAACGCTGTTGGAATCACAAGACAGGCAGGGCCTGAACTGATAAATATCCTCCAGCAAGCCAAACGATTTGGTGAACTTTCCAATGGGGCTTTTGATATAACCATCAAGCCAATGTTGGATGTTTTGAAGGCTAATCTGCCCATGGATCTTGTGGATAGGGCTTGTGTTGATTATCGCAAGATTAATATTGATAAAAATGAGATCTCTTTTGCCCGCCCAGGGATGGCCCTGACCCTGGATGGCCTTGCCAAAGGTGGCGTGGTGGATGCTGGGGTTGCCATCTTGCAGGGGTTAGGTTTTGAAGATGTCCTGGTGGAAGCGGGTGGCGATATGATGGCCAGGAATGCCCACGCCGAAAAGCCATGGAACATTGGTATTGCGCATCCACGCGTGCAAGGTGAAATCCTGGCTGAAATTTCAATTAGTAACCAGGCTGTGGCTACATCGGGAGATTATTTAAATTATTTCAGCTCAGATTATTCCCGCCATCATATCCTTGACCCGCGCACAGGGGCATCCCCCTCTGAGTTGGCCAGCGCTACGGTCATTGCAGCGAGTGTATTAGAAGCAGATGCGCTCAGTACTACCATGATGGTTCTGGGTGCAAAGGCAGGTCTGGCACTGATAGAGAGTTTGCCAACAACCGCCGTTTTATTGGTCTCCAAAGATATGCAAATTTACCGGTCTAGTAAATTTCCGGTCGGGTAAGCAAACCAAGGAAGGAGTTTTATGTCCAACAACCCAAGCAACACAACTCTTAACCAAGAAGTGATTGAACAAATACGCAAATCCATTACCATTGCCCAGGAGAGAGGCGATACAAAAACCACTGTGGCCTTATTTAAGAAATTAGGGCAAACTTACCTGGATGCCGGGGCCGCTCCGGAAGCGCTGACTGAGTTTAACGAAGCGATTAAGCTGGTGGCGAATGGGGATGAGAAAGAAATCTTTTCACAAATGCTGGGTTTGCGCGGCCTGGCGCTTAAATTAATTGGCAATTATTCACAGGCACTGCAGTCTTTTCGCAAATCTCATGCGGTGGCGAGTGAAATCAACCACCCCGGATTAACTTGTGATTCTTTGATCCAGATTGCTGCACTGCATTCGGATATGGAGAAATTCGCTGAGGCGAATTCTGCGCTGGAAGATGCCCAACAGATTGCGGTGGGTCACAAAGACAAAGTGCGAGAAATGCGTTTATTGGGCTTGCTTGGGGATAATTCTCTTAAACAGGCTGATCTGGCGAAGGCAAGCAGCTATTTTCAAATGGCTTATGAAGCAGCGCACGACTTGGACAACACGTCGGCTGAATGTTCTTTCATTACAAAACAGGGCAATGTTGCGTTATTAGAAGGTGTTGTTGAGCGTGCGATCGAAAAATACGAGCGCGCACTCAAGCTGGCATCTGCATTGGCAGATCGTAACGCGGAAATTAATATCCTTGGCGGTTTGTTTCGGGCACATGCCATGGCAGGCGAGCTGCGTCCTGCGCAGGTTTATGCAGAGCAGGTTATCCAGCTCTGTGCCGAAATTGAGCATACTGAGGCTGAGCTGGCAAATATTCTGACCTTTGTCGCTTACTTAATAAAACAAGAGCAATTTGACAGGGTGTACATTCACCTGGAACGTGGTCTTCAGTTGGTACGCCAACAAACTGATCTGGGCATGCAGATGGAGTTATTAAACCTGGAAGGGCAAGCTTATGCGAACCAGGAAAAATATGATGCGGCCCTGGCAAGCTGGAATGCGGCACTGACCCTGGCGGCGAACCTGCAAGATGAAGTTTTTATGGCGAGGCTTTATGCAAGAATGGCGGCAATATTTGCCGAAACTGGTGATATTGAGAAGTCGATTGACTGTGCCGAAAAAGCGTTGGAGTTGGCTAAGTTGATTGGTGATACAAAACTAGTCGCAGAACAATATATTCTTCTGACTTTTAATTTCAGGGATGGTTCGCAGATGGATAAGGCGAAGCAAGCCTGCCAGTTAGCCATTGAGACATATGAAAGTATTGGTGAGGGTGATATGGTTACTTATGCCCAAACCTTGCTGGCAGACCTTGGAATTTAAAATAATCCGTGCCATTTTCTCTTTCTCCTTTGGGCCTGGTTGAAAGTAGGTGGGCGAATCGCATCGTCCACCTACCCAACCACCAGTATGTCCGAAATATTCCCACAAATAAGTGGGATTATCCCGATATGACGATTTCATATCTGCTGGTATGATCAGTTCAGAGATGTTAGAACCTTACAAAATATAAACATCAGGTCGGGGTACCAATACCCCCGGATGGGAAGTTTAATGGCGAAGCCGGTAAAGCAAATCATTGCTTAGTCCGGCACTGTTGCGCAACTGTATGGCCACCGAGATGGCCGAGTCAGGACGCCCACCCCGACCTCATTTTTCCACGTTCCTCGCACAAAGGAGGTGTGAACCTGCCTAAAAACCCGTTTCCCCTCCCCTGTCTAAGTGACAGGGTTTTTTAATTCCTATCTTCACGTTTACTAGAAGGAAAAAAGTAATATGCATTCCAAGCCAATCCTCGCTTTACTGCTGGTATTGTTACTCCTTTCGGCATGTGCACAAGCTGCACCAGCCCCGGTTGCTGTGGTTGTCGTTGCCACGCCGACTGTGGTTCCTATTGCAACACAGGCAGAAATCCCTACCCTGCAACCCATTACGGAAACCGATGCACGCGGAAAGGCTTTTGAATTCGCGCAAGCTGTTTCGAGAATTATCTCGTTGGCACCTGCCAATACAGAAATTCTCTTTGCTGTTGGTGCGGGGGCCCAGGTGTTCGGGCGAGATTCGTATTCCGATTTTCCGGCTGAGGTGAAATCAATTGCGGATGTCGGTGACACCCTGGGTACAATCAATACTGAAGCTATTTTGGCTGCCAAACCAGATCTTATCCTGGCTGGTGATTTGACACCTGCCGAACATATCCAAACACTCGAAGACCTGGGCCTGAGGGTGTTTGTGCTTGGAAACCCTAAGAATCTTGCTGAAATGTATGATAACTTGTTATTGGTTGCCCGCGTAACGGGACACGTACAGCCAACAGAAGCACTGGTAAACTCATTGAAGGAACGAGAAAAGGTTATTGATCAAAAACTGGCGGGTGTTACCGAACGAGCACTCGTACTGTACGAACTGGATGGTACTGATCCTAACGCACCGTGGGTTCCTGGCCCGGGAACATTTGTGGACACCCTGATCACCCAGGCGGGCGGCACTAACCTGGGCGCTTCCCTCGAGGGTACCTGGGTTCAGGTTAGCCTTGAAACGCTAATCGAAAAGCAGCCTGACCTTATTCTGCTTGGAGATGCAACCTGGGGCGGGATGACTGTGCAAATGGTGGCGGACCGTGGAGGCTGGGATGCCCTGACTGCTGTGAAAAACGGCAAGGTGTTTCCGTTTGATGATAATCTTGTCAGCCGGCCCGGCCCGCGCATGCTGGAAGGTCTCGAAGCGTTGGCAAAATTTTTACACCCTGAGTTATTTCAATAGTTGAGAATGTTTTTATTGTTGCAATGAGAAAAAATATCTCGAAAGTATATTTATATATTGGACTGGTTTTCGCGATTACTTTCCTTTTAAGTGTCGCTATTGGGGCTGTATTTATCCCCCCAAGTGAATTACTGCCACTGTTGTTGGGAAAATTACAAGGTATAGAAAATGCTGAGATGTATTCATCGATCTTATTCAAGATCAGGCTGCCGCACTCCATTCTCATTGTTTTGACTGGCGCGGCACTGGGTGGCAGCGGTGCAACCTACCAGGGTTTATTCCGTAATCCACTCGCTGACCCGTATTTGATTGGGGTGGCATCCGGTGCCGGATTGGGCGCGGTCTTTGCTATGTCGGCCAACTGGCCAGATAGTATTTTGGGCTTTTTTGCCATCCCAATTGCGGCCTTTCTAGGTTCTACCCTGACTGTTTTCCTGGTCTATCAACTGGCTAAGGTTGGCAAGGTGGTGCCGGCCTCAACGTTGATCCTGGCGGGGGTGGCTGTTAGTTCTTTTGCATCAGCATTGACATCATTCCTCATGCTGCGTTCCACCACGGAGCTTTACCGGGCTTTGTCTTGGTTGATGGGGGGCGGCACGATGAGCGGATGGAACCCGGTATTGGCGGTTTTGCCATATATCGTGCTTGGTCTCGCCTTCCTGCTCACCTCGGGGCACACCTTAAATGTTCTGCAGTTTGGTGATGACCAGGCTCACAATCTGGGTTTGCATGTGGAACGAGCTAAGCTGGGGCTGATCCTGGCAGCTTCACTCACAACGGCGGCGGCGGTCTCTTTCTCGGGCATCATAGGTTTTGTTGGTTTGATTGTTCCTCACATCATACGCATCTTGTGGGGAGCAGATTACCGTCACTCCATTCCGCTCTCCATTATAGGTGGGGCAATTGTCTTGCTGGCGGCCGATGTGCTCGCGCGAGTCATTATCGCTCCCCAGGTACTGCCAATTGGCATCATCACTGCGTTGGCCGGAGCACCTTTCTTTCTGTGGGTGCTAAAAAATGCCCGTAACCATGCTTTTGTGTAGAAAAGGAGCTCAATTATGCTTGCGATCGAATCGATTTCAGTTTGCTACCAAGACCGTATTGCGTTGAATAATATCTCTTTTTCGGTAAATTCGGGCGAAATGTTGGCGTTAATAGGGCCAAACGGCGCCGGTAAATCAACTTTAATTAAGACCATCAGCGGGGTGTTACCCCGGAGAAGCGGAAAAGTATATATAGATCGGAAGGAAATCTCGAAAATGTCGGCAGGGGAATGTGCCCGATTGCTGGCAGTGGTTCCCCAGGCTCATTCGCTTCCATCCGCTTTTACGGTGTATCAAACCGTTTTGCTTGGCCGGACTCCTTACCTGGGTTGGCTCGGTAATGCCGGGCGTAAAGATCACGCCATTGTTCAAAAGGCGTTGGAGCAAACGGGGATTGCGGATATGGCAGAAAGACGAATCGGTGAACTTTCGGGTGGCGAACAGCAACGCGTCTTGCTTGCCAGAGCGCTTGCACAAGCAACACCGATTTTACTTTTGGATGAGCCAACCAACCATCTTGATATGCGTCACCAGACAGGATTTTTGAGCCTTGTACGCCAGTTGGCAGTGGATAATGGATTAGCCGTACTGGTTGCTCTACATGATTTAAACCTGGCATCGCTATATACAGATCGAGTTGCGGTCCTATTACAAGGTCAGTTAAAAGCGGTTGGTACTCCCGAGCAGGTATTTACCCAGGAAATACTCTCGCCGGTTTATGGGGTTGGTTTGACTGTGATTACACATCCAGAATATGGCACACCGCTGGTACTGCCAGATGGGCCGGCTATGGAGTATTTGCCCCAGGGACGTGGATACCTGATTGCGCCTGCTTATTCAGCCAGGGTTGAAATCCATGCCTGAGCCTTCTCATAATGGCCTTATCATTGTCAACACAGGCGATGGTAAAGGGAAAACGACGGCCGCTCTGGGCACAATTTTGCGGGCATGGGGGCGGGGCATGCGACCATGCGTGATCCAGTTCTTAAAGTCTGAAACCGGGCTGTGGGGAGAAGTGCTGGCGGCCCGCAAATTGGAAATCGAATGGTATCGCCTGGGTGATGGTTTTACCTGGAAGTCTAAAGATATTGATGAAAGCGCTGAAAAAGCGCGACTTGCCTGGGCACTTGCCCAGGAAAAAATCTCTAGCGATTTGTATGACATTATTTTGCTGGATGAATTTACCTACCCGCTCTCTTATGCATGGTTGAATATGGCAGATGTCGTTACCTGGTTGAAGGAGAACAAGCCTGGTCGTTTACACCTGCTCATAACCGGACGAAACGCTCCGCCTGAATTGGTTGAGATGGCTGATCTTGTAACGAATATGCAAGCGATTCGCCATCCTTATGATCGCGGAATCCCAGGTCAACCCGGGATTGAATTCTAATTTTTCGATGGAGGTTGTTATGTTTGGACTTGGTGTGCCTGAATTACTCATTTTGTTAGCGATCATAGTTGTGCTTTTTGGTGCAGGTCGCATTAGTAAAATTGCTGGTGAACTTGGGAGCGGATTGCGCTCACTACGAGAGAATCTGGCTGAAAAAAGTGAAGATGATCACCAGAATTAATGTATAGCCCTGGCAGTTTGTTTTGCCAGGGTTCTACCTTATTCTGTAACATCATCTGTTATTTAAAAATTTCAGGGGGCGGAAATTATTCTGCCAGGTATTGGCGGATCATCAGGGCCACGGTGGCGCCTTCTCCGGCGGCGGAAGCTGCCTGCTTGGTGGCACCAGAGCGCACATCGCCGGCGGCAAACAGCCCGGGGATGCTGGTCATCAGGGTTTTATCGGTCAGCACCGAGCCCCATGGGTCCAGGTTAACTTTGTCTTTTACCAGGTCGCTGTTGGGGGAGAAGCCGATAAATACAAATACGCCATCGTAGGTCAATTCCTTTTGCACTGCGCTGGCGCGATCCTGGATCACAACCGTGTCGAGGTGATGATCTTTCACGCGCAGGGCCAGCACGTCGTGGTGAAGGGTGACGGTCATGTTTTCTTTTTCGGCCACCTTCTCCTGCAGGATGCGGCTTGCCTTTGATTTTTCAGAATGATCGATGATATCCACCTGGGTGGCAAATTTGGTCAGGAACAGACCTTCTTCAAAGCCGCTGTTGCCGCCCCCCACCACCAGCACTTTTTTCCCTTTGTAAAAAGCGCCATCGCAGGTTGCGCAAAAATGGACATTGGTGCCGATCAGTTCTTCCTCCCCGGGGATATCCATGCGCCGGTAGCGCGCGCCGGTTGCCAGCAGGACTGCCTTGGCGCCGTACTCAGCGCCGTCGCCGGTGCTGACGCACAGGTACGGACCATCCTGCTCGATGGCGACGACCTGCTGGGCCTGCAAAATCTCGGTCCCAAAGCGCTGGGCCTGGCGTGTGAGACGGGCTGCGAACTCGGCGCCCGGGATACCCTCGTCGAAACCGGGGAAGTTATCGAGGGTCTGGGTGATGCCCGCCTGGCCGCCCAACCCGGCTTTTTCAATCAGCAGGGTTTCCAGGCCTTCGCGGGTCAGGTAAAGGGCAGCGGTTAAGCCAGTGGGGCCACCACCGACAATAATGACATCGTAGAAGCTCTTTTTGGCGCGGGTCTGTAAAGCCAGTTTTTCTGCCAGCTGGGCATTGGATGGTTCCACCAGCACTGCGCCATCTGGAAAGATAATCAAGGGGATGCTGCGCATGCCTTTGTTGGTGGTTTCAACGAAAGCCATCGCTTCGGCATCGGCATCCACGTCCACATAGGCATACGGTATGCGCTGCTCACCAAAAAACATCTTGGAACGTTTGCAATCCGGGCACCAACCGGTGCCGTACAGGGTAATCAATTCGGGGGTTAAGCGGGGGTCAGTCATCGGGTCTCCTTGGGTGGATGTGCTGGAGGATGGTCAATCGGGTAAGCCGGGCGTTGATAATTTTTTCAATCGCGTGCCCGGTGCGATGATGGCGGACAGGCTGCGAGGGCTAAAGCGGATGAATTCTACCTGTTTAGTTAAATTCCATGATTGGAATTTTATCTTAATGCAGCCACAATGACCACCCACAACCGGGTTGAAAAATGCAGCCAGCTGCGGCCGGGGATGTGCGTATTTAATGAAAAGCCTTTGCAGCGCAGGCCTGTTATGGGGGTTGGGCCGAAAATAGGGCTTCGCGGTCACGCTCTGGTCACGGCTGGGGGGTATGATTGGGTGAAATGGCAAGCGATATTTGTTTCCCGCGCTCAAAAAAGGCGGGGTGCACCCATAAGGAGCCCGAATGAATAAAGTGACAATCCGCTTTGTTGACCAGAAACCAGCAGCCCCGGGTGGGCTGGCTGTGCGCGTTCACCTGCGCCTGGGCGAGAGCCTGCCGATCGAATTCAGGTCCCCGGTAAATTTCCAGGAGCCGGTACGGATCAAAAAATTAATCGTCGATGAAATTGAGCTGACCGGTCAGATCAGCTACAGCCAGCCGGGCTGAGCGCGGCTTACAGTGTCTTAACAACAAGATCAAAATGGTCTTATTTAGACGTGTGTGGACAAAGATTCGCACATACTTGGTGTATATTTACAGACGTACGGTCGCTGGGTGAGCGAACCACAACTCACCCGGGCCCAGCCTCAACTGGGCAGCACCTGCGTGTCAGGCACCCGGTTGGAGGTTGGCAGGTATTCGAACAATAAATTCAAGTAAAGGAAATGATAATCAAAACAGAATCAAGGTCTGCGCGTGCGTTCCACGGTCAAGGCTGGCTGCGGATGTACATTGAAATATCATTTTGTCACACAAAAACCCGAAGGTTACTCTTGTAATGGTAATGGACGATCGGCCTGGATCCCGGGACTAAATCCTGAGGCAGCAAATTGGTGGGTTGATCTCTGCTCAAGGGGTTGGTAAACAGGCTAGCGTAAACTGTTTTCCCAACACACCCTCTGCCTGTGAGATTCCTGGGAATTTTTACCGGGACAGTCTCTTCGGGACAAATTGTTTTGCGGGAATGTTACCCGCCTCAACCGCCAGTGCGGTCATTGCTGAAACCAGGAAAGCTGCCAGAACATAATTGTTGGCTGCAGATGGTTTTTAAAAATAGGGTGTTTAGGATATTTGGAGGAAGAATGCACAAGCATCTAAAGGGTGTACTCGTATTCGTTACGTTGATCGCTATGCTGACCATTGCCCTGCTAAGCGGTGGCAAGGGTGTCTCTGCGCAGGCTGGCACGCCGCAATGGAGTGCCGTGATTGCCTTAAGCGGTGACCAGGCTCGTTACGCTCAGCACACCAGTGAAAAAATGTCGGTCGAGCTGCTCAGCAAGGGTGTTACCGCCCTGCCGGTAGGCGGCGAGCTGCAGCTTTCTGGTTCCCAGGGTATGCAGCAGCTTAACAGCGCACTGTTTGACGATTCAGCCGCCTGGGTCGATTTTTTGGGCGGCCCGGTGGAAATGACCCTGGCCCTGCCCGTCAGTGATGCGCCCGTCACCCTGAAGCTGCAGGCTCGCATCACGGCTGGCTACCAGTGGCAGGTGTTGAACGCCAGCCAGGCCGGTTACAGCAAAAACGGCAAGGATAGCTATGAGATGCGCTACCGTGGGATCGGTGCGCCAGCCATGCAGACCATCACCCTGCAGCCCAGCGGCGGTGGTGATGGCATCCTGCGCCTGGCCTACCGGCGCTCCTCTGAGCCGGATAAGCCCTGGCATGCCCATCTGCAGATTTCGCTGGCTGAGGCGGGCGCTCTCATTGAACTGAGCGACCCGACCCCCACCGCACCGGTGCCCGTGCCAGATAGCGAAAAGACCCTGGCCGGGATGGAGGCCTATGCGGAGATCACCCCCCAGGCCCTGCCTGTCTCTTATGATACGCGTATCCTCAACATTGTGCCCGCCATCCGCGACCAGGGTGGCTGTGGTGGTTGCTGGGCGTTTGGCACGGTCGGCGTGATGGAATCGGCCATCAAAAAGGGCGGCGGCCCAATGACCGATCTTTCAGAGCAGTTCCTGATCTCTTGCAACAAGGAGGGCTGGGACTGTAATGGCGGTTGGACCGCCAGCATGTATCATTTTAATACGCTCGGCACGGCCCAAACTGCTGCTGGGGCGGTGCTTGAATCGGTCAAACCGTACACCGCAACCAACGGCACCTGCACGATCGCCCTGGCTCATCCCTATAAGGCCAACAGCTGGCAGTTTATTGTGCCGGATGAATACACCATGCCGACAGTGGACCAGATTAAAGCGGCCATTTACACCTATGGCCCGGTCACGGCCGGCGTGTGTGTTGGACCCGAATTTGATGCCTATGTCCCCGGAACGGTCTTTTCCACTGATGAGACGAACAGCACTTGTGGTGGTCCAACCAATGGTTATACCAACCACCAGATTGTGCTGGTCGGTTGGGATGATGCCACCCAGAGCTGGATCTTGCGCAATAGCTGGAATACCGGGTGGGGCAACGGCGGTTACATGAATATTAAGTGGAACACGTCGCGGGTGGGCGAGGGCACTTCCTGGGTGAAGTATGTGGGGACTTCAAGCACGGTGCCGGTTAATTACAACCCGGCTGGCAATACATACAGTGTCAAGCCCACCTACAGCTGGAGCCGTATCGCCGGGGCTGCCTCGTACAAACTGAAGGTCAAGGATGTGGCGGCCGGCACATTCCCGATCAACGGGGTGGTGGTGCCGAATACGGCCTGCAATACCACCACCAACCGCTGCTCGTATACGCCAGCCACGGCCCTGACGCTTTCTAAAAATTACCAGTGGCAGGTGGCGGCCGGCGCGGGCGCATATTCCGCGCTGAAGGCCTTTATCCCGATGGCCGGTTTTAATTCACAATTTAATGGCAGTGCTACCGGCTGGGTCAAGCGCCCGGGTGGTGCCTGGGCCAATACCGCCACCACCTATTACACCAATGGTGCTGCTAATCTCGTTTCGAGCGCCAGTTACAACAAGAGCTTTACCAATTTCTCGGTGCAGGCGCGCATGAAACAGGTCTCCACGGCCAAGTCATCGACCGGGTTGGTGGTACGCGGCACGCCGCTCTTTGATGCGGATAATGATTGGAAAACCGCCTATGAATTTTTGTACGACCAGGATGGTTATTTCAGCGTTTGGAAGGGTGTCAATGGCAGCTGGGTGACCCTGAAAACCTGGACGACCTCTGCGGCGATTGTCCGTAATGGCTGGAATACCCTCAAGGTGACGGCCGATGGCAGCCAGTTGCGCTATTATATCAATGGCATACTGGTCTGGAGCGGGGCCGATTCGGCCATCGCCAGCGGGCAGGTGGGTTTGTGGACGAATCGTGCTACGGCGGTGGAAAAATTTGAAGTGGATTGGATGACGCTGGGCATGTCGGATCTTTACAAGGCCGCCCGGCCGCAGGAAACTGGCCAGGTGGAAGCCACTGTTCAGCGCGATCGCTTCGGGAACCCGACGCCGTAGTGAGTCTCTGGAAGGCGAATAGAGATTAGCCTGTCTCTGCCCCCAGGCAGTGGGTGGATGGCCCTGTATGTGGCTATCGCCTGCTGCTCTGGGGGCAGGTTTTTTTGTGCAGGTGTGCGGACCGCGCGCGGGGGGCGGTTTTAGTAGGGATGATCGCCTGGCCCGCGCGCGAATAATAAATTATTTTTTCGTGTATTTTTTCGCGAGAGTACATCGCGAAAAAATACACTTGCGGTGATCGCCCTGCCGCTGCGCGGCGGGCTAGGGCAAGAGCTCTTTCCTATAGTCTGTCATTGCGAAGCGCGTGCTCTCCGCGCTGTGGCAATCTCGCCTTCACGGTCACACTATTACCGGCCGCGCGCGAAAAATACACTTGCG
>CAIVSQ010000114.1 GCA_903908605.1 uncultured Anaerolineae bacterium | reverse complement strand
TGTCGATGCCATCCAGGCCCCAGCTGCTGTAGAGTTTGGCGAGCTGCGGTTCGTCCAGCGTCCAGGTTTCTACGAAGATATTTTTTGCGTGGGCGGCTTTGATAAACCCTGCGGTCATGACCGGTATGCCATAGGTTTCGGAGGTTTCAAATGGCACCTGCAGGGCCTGGTACTGGGGTGAAATCAGCCCGCTTAACCCAACCTTGCTGAGCAGCACGAAGGCGATCACTTCTGACTTTGAGGCCGAAGTCGCCACATCCGGGCAGGTTTCGCGGAAGGTTTTCATCAGGTCATCGTGAAAGGAAGCCACGATGACCTGATCTTGCATGCCATACTGGTGGATGAGGTCGCAAAATGGAGCGGCAATCGGTTTGCTGGTGAGCTTTATCTCTACCAGGTAGCGCTGCTGTGGGTATTTTTGAAATACTTCTTCAAGGGTGGGAACCTGAATGCCTTTGCCTCGGTATGGAAAGGTTTTTTGGCCATCGTTGGACCATTTATAGGCGGCGTCGAGTTTTTTTAGATCGGCGAGGGTCATGTTTTCTACCCTGCCGCTGCCATCGGTGGTGCGGTCGACGCTTTCATCATGAATGAGCACGATTTTGCCGTCGCTGGTGATGTGAGCGTCCATGTCAAAGGCGTCCACGCCCAGCTTGGAGGCCTGGTCGTAGGCATAAAGTGTATCGCCAGGCCAGACGCCATCGCCGCCCATATGGGCGTAAAGCCAGGTGCCGGCGGTTTTTTGGGCATAATATGGCATTGGCTGTGCGGGGGTGGAGGCGACCAGCCCGACCAACAAAGCGACTAGCAGGGGGATGAATATCCCGGCCAATATTCTTCCGATGCGATTTTTCTTTGTCATGATTGATCCTTTTACCGGTTGGCGAAGTTTTGGAGCAGGGCGAGTACGTTTTCTCCCAGGGCGGCATTATTATACCCGCCTTCCATCACCACCAAGCTGGGGAGCCCCAGGCTGGCGATCTCGTGGCCGATCTGGCGGATGCCGGTGGTGGTGACTGCGAATTTGCCGAGCGGGTCGCCTGCGAACAGGTCCATCCCGGCTGGTATCACCAGGAAGCGCGGGTCGAAGGAGCTGATCAGGTCCAGGGCGGTGTGCAGGGTAGCCAGGTAAGCCTGTGAGTCTGTGCCGGCTGGCAGGGGAAAGTTGTGGTGAAAGCCCAAGCCAGCGCCTTCGCCGGTTTCATCGGCGCAGCCCGCGAAATAAGGATATTCAAAGTCTGGGTCGGCATGGATCGAAATGCTGAGGACATCGCTGCGATGATAAAAAATATCCTGGGTGCCGTTCCCGGCGTGGTAATCAATATCCAGGATGGCGGTTTTGCCATGAGCGGAAAGCCGGTTGGCTGCCACCGCGCTGTTATTGATGTAGCAGTACCCGGCGCAGTAGTCTTTGCCGGCATGGTGACCGGGGGGGCGGCATAAGGCAAAGGCGATCTTTTCGCCTAGCAGCAGGTCACTGGCGCCGGCCAGCGCGCAGTTGGCGGAAGAAAGCGAGGCCTGCCAGGTGCCGCCTGTGATGGGTGCGGCAAGATCCGCCATGTACAGGCCAGCGCGCCCGAGCAGGCTTTTTGGTGTGCGCCGCCAGCGCCCGGGCGGGAAGGTGGCGGGCAGCAAAGCGATTTTTTCGATGCCCTCATCGGCAGGCCGGGCCTGCCATTCGGCAAAGGCAGACCGCAGGAATTCGATATAGCCCCGGTCGTGGACCGCCAGGATTGGATCCAAACCGAAGTCAGCAGGGGGCAGGATGTTGGCCCAGGGGGCGCTTTTTACTGCTGCTAAAATACGCTCAGCGCGCTCGGGTACTTCGAAGTTGGGTATCTTGTCACCACCATCAAAAATCTCGAATGGGGGCTGGTGCTGCAAGTGATCGGTAGAATAATACACATTCATGGGTTGTTCTCCGGGGCGGGTGTGCTGATGATCATGGCGGGTCTGGATGGATTATATAATATTCACCCGTCTTCTTGCGCAAGAGCAGGTAGGATTTTTGCTCAAGAGGATGCACGCAATTTGAGTACAAGGCGGGGAAACAGGGGGTTGTTTTGCAGAAAAGATGGCATGTCTGGAGCATAATCAATCCATATCGGTTTTGTAAGGAATGCTTGACGTATCGATTACAAGGGGGTATATTCACAATGCAAGTGAAACCCTCGTTAGGCCAGGCGGCTGCAAGGTACACAGGCCATTGCCCTGAAACGTCGAAAGACGCTAAAGGGTAGACCAGGTGAAGTCGGATTAAGGCTTCGCTCAAAGTGGCTGGGAAATGATTTTTCCTTACGACGCGCAGTGCCAAAGCTAAACCAGGAGGTGAATACGCTGTATTTTCGTGCGTTAAATTACCTCCTGTCTGTTGACGGGAGGTTTTATTTTGCCGCCGCGCCTGGGTCTCCCCAAGTTTACAGCGCGGATGTGAAGGAGGTGTGCGCGTGGACGCGGACAGTTCTAGACGAAAATCCTCGTATTCCTGGCGAAGCGGTTTCCTATCAGCCTGGGTGTCACTGCGTATTTTCCTCCTGTTTGGTGGAGTGTAGTATTTTTACACTTTTTCAACCAATTGGGGACTGATGCAGCCCCGAAAATGACCGCCTTTTCGCCAACGCGAAGGCGGTTTCTTTTTTGTCTTCGCCGAATGTTTGTTCAAAATTTATTTCGTTCCATGGTTGCCCTGGCAGATTGGGCGCAACCAATGTCCTCAGGGTAGATTTCCCTGGTAAAGGAGGCGCGCATGGCATTCTTATCTGAAATTATGGGCCGTACGGTCACTGACCTCGATGGTAATTACGTGGGAAAACTGGATGACCTGATTGCTCGCGAACGGCCGGATGTTCCCCATCCTGTCGTTGAAGCGCTTGTGATTGAAAAACGTGGGCAAAAACTGGTTGTACCTTACTCGATGGTGATGTCGTTGTTTGCCCCGGCCATCCTACTCAAGTGCCATATTGAAGATGTCCCCGTGTATGAATTATGCGATGAGGATGTATATCTCTCCCGTGACGTGCTGGATAAGCAAATCATCGATACCGATGGCGCGCGGGTGGTGCGTGTCAACGATTTGCAACTTGTGCGGGTCAATGGCACCCTGTATGTCAGCAATGTGGATGTAGGTCTGATGGGTATTTTGCGGCGGGTTGGGTTGGAACGCACCACCCAGCGCATTGCCAGCGGGTTACATTTAAACCTGCCAGAAACCTTTATTTCCTGGGATAACGTTGAGCTTCTGCGCCATGACCAGTTCATGCGCCTGCGGGTTCCGGCTGAGAGCCTGGCTGATTTACATCCCGCCGACCTGGCTGAAATTCTGAGCGATTTGAGCAAGCACGAAACCGGGCAATTCCTTGAATCGATGAATGTAGAGCAAGTGGCGGATGCGCTGGAACAGGTTGAAACAGAATTCCAGGCCAGCCTGATTGAAAGCATGGATGACGAACGCGCTGCAGACGTGCTCGAGGAAATGGATCCTGACGAAGCTGCCGACTTGCTGGCTGAACTGCCGGTGGAACGCAGCCGCCGCCTGGTAGATTTGATGGAAAAAGATGAGGCCGATGACGTCCGTCACCTGCTGACCTTCCCTGAGGATTCGGCTGGCGGTATTATGACGACCGACTACGCGGTAGTGCCGCCCAATATCACCGCCGAACAGGCCATCAAGCTGCTGCGCGAAACCGCAGCTGAAATCGAAACCCTGCTGTATGTATATGTGACCGACACAGAGGAACACCTGATCGGTGTGTTTTCCCTGACCGATTTGATTTTCGCTGATCCCAACGCCCTTGTTGTGGACTTTATGGACGATCGCGTCAAGCGGGTAAACACTTTGGATGACCAGGAAGAGGTGGCCCAATTGGTCACCAAGTATGACCTGCTGGCTGTGCCCGTTGTGGACGATCACGACATCATCCAGGGTATTGTCACCGCCGATGACGCGCTTGACAAGATCATTCCGACCGCATGGAAGAAGCGTCTCCCCCGTTTCTACCGCTAACCAATAACGGAGGCCCGCCATGAAGCGCGAACTCTTTGCCAATAAAAATACGTTCTTTCTCTCCAGCCTGTGGAGGAAGTTACTTCTTTTCTTTTCCGTATTCGGCCCTGCCACCATTACTGCCATGGCAGATAACGATGCGGGTGGTGTTGCCACTTATTCCATTGCTGGCGCCCGGCTCGGATACCCGATCCTCTTTCTACTGCCGATCATAACCATCCTGCTGGCTGTTACGCAGGAGATGGGCATGCGCCTGACCATTATCACCCGGCGTGGGTTGGCGGATTTGATTCGAGAGAAATACGGCGTGCGTGCCTCGGTTTTCATGTTTGGCGCGCTGCTGGTTGCCAACATTGGCACGCTGGTCACCGAGCTTTCTGCCGTCAAGACCACCAGTGGCATGTTCAATATCTCACCCATCCCGGCGGTGATTGCGATTGTTTTGGTGTCGTTTGTGGTCATTACACGTGGCAACTACAAGCTCACCCAAAACATTATGCTGGTTGCCTGCCTGTTTTTCCTGGCCTATATTTTCTCGGCAGTCAAGGCTCGCCCGGATTGGGGTCTGGCTACCAGCAACCTGATTTACCCGCATGGGGTCGATTTTAATTCGAGCTATATGCGGAATTTCTTGATCATTGGCATGGGTGTGTTGGGAACTACCATTACACCCTGGGGTCAGTTTTTTGTGAGCAGCTTTGCTTCTGATAAGAAAATTGAAAAAGGCAAGGTTGGCCTTTCACAATTGGAAACCTATTGGGGGGCTTTCCTGACCGATTTCTTTTCGTTCTTTATGATTGTAGCTACCGCCGCGACGCTCTTTGTTAAGAACATTCCGCTCGAATCGGGTGAGCAGGCAGCCCTGGCGATTAAGCCGTTTGCGGGTGAGTTGGCCAGCACGCTGTTTGCGCTGGGCATTTTGAACGCGGGTTTTATGGGTCTGGTGGTGGTTTCGCTCTCGACGGCCTATGCCTTTGCTGAATTTTTCGGTGTCTCGGGCAGCCTGGATGACTCTTTCAAAAAGAGCAAGACTTTCTATGTCTTGTATGGCGTTCAACTGCTGGTTGCAATGGTGATCGCTGTTTTCACGACCGTCTCGTTATTTCAGATCGCCGTGATTACCCAGATCATCAATGCTGTGGCACTCCCGTTGGTTTTCTTTTACCTGATCAAACTGACCAGTGATCACGAGTTGATGGGTGAGTTTGTCAATAACCCCTTTCAAAAATGGTTTTCCATTATTTGCTCGGTGGTGATCGTGATTGCTTCGATCTTTACGGTAGCCTCGATTTTCTTCTAAATATTTAACCTGAATAATGGCTAACAGCATCCACATCGCCTGCCTTTGTCAAAGGGCTGGATGATCGGTGTTTTTCACCGCCTGTGGGGTTCGAAGTAGACCCCGGCTCTTGTGGGGTTCTAGGTAGGCCCCAGTTTTTGTGGGGTCGCACCGTAACCCTTTGTTGATATTACATAAACCCGGCCTGCTGGATGCCCATCTTTCCACCTTCAGGCTGACCCGAACTCATCCTTGCGGATGAGCCGCCAAACAGGCAAAGCTCCTATACTTGGGGACATTCAATAGGAGACACCCATGCTTATCTTCATCATTATCTTCACCCTGCTGTTCGCATCCCTCAGCATCGCGCCCATCCTGGTCGCCAGCATGAATGACGACACGCTCGTTGTCGCACCGGAATAGCCCATGTTCCTGCGTCTGCTCACCATCGAAACCCGCAAAACGATCCAGCACCCAGCCCTGTGGGCCGGTCTCGGCGCGCTGGTTTTCCTGCTCGCTTTCACCACCCTGATCGAACACGCTCAAATCATCAACGGCTACCAACCAGCCACAGGCGGGCTGGAACAGGATTTACTGAGCGGGTTGGCTTATTTCAGCTGGATTGGGGTGCTCGTCTACGCCGTGACAGCTTCCGTGATCGCCGCATTCGATTACCCCGACCGTTCCCTGCAACTCTGGCTGACGCGCGGCGTGCCGCGTTCCATGCTGCTTCTGGCCCGCCTGGCCGCGATCCTATTCTTCGGCTTGCTGATGGTTATCCTGGCCTTCATCGCCATCCTTGGATTGGCTGCACTCTCGCGCCTGATCTTTTTCGGCCGTGTCGACACATCCAACCTTAACCCGGCCGCGCTGCTGGCCACCATCTTGCGCGTGTTTTGGAGCGCGCTGCCTTATCTCGCGCTGACGGTTTTGTTCGCAGTCATCAGCCGCTCGCCGCTCTTCGCTGCCGGCGGCACGATCATTTACGGTACCGTGATCGAAAATCTGTTGGCTAATTTGGAAAACCGATTCCCGACTCTGGTGCGTTACCTTCCCTCCCAACTGGCGCAAGTCTTGCAGATCAATAACCTGACGTTGGATCGCACTGCCTTACCCTTGCCTTTGGATGCAGCGGTCATGCCTGAAGCGCGCGCCATTCTTGCGATCGGGATCATCTTCATTATTTTGAGCGCTGTCGCGCTCGCCATCTTCTCGCGCCAGGATCTGGGCGGGTAGATTGAAACCGGAGACATCCCATGAAACTTAATACATTTCACCTCAAAACCATTGCACTGATCTTTATGTTCGTAGAACATCTCGGGTGTTATCTGTTCGAACTCTTCCCCCAGCATTACCCGCTCTATTTCGAATACGCCGGACGGCTGGTTGCCCCTGTTTTCTTCTTCCTGGTGGTTGAAAGTTTTTTCAAAACCAGTGATCGCCGCAAATACATCATCCGGCTGTTCACCTGGGCATTGATCATGCAAATCGGCAACTTCATCATAAGCCAAGTGGTCAAAACCACCCTACAGCCTGCGGAGTTCTTCCCGATTGGACAGAACATTTTTCTCTCGATCGCGGTGGGCATCAGCATGATTGCCGCATGGGATTGGGCACGCACTCAAAGCGGAACCAGGAAAATCGGCGGATGGGCGCTGGCAGGCGGGTTGGCTTTTGCCAGCCTGATGACCGAAGCCTCTTACAACGGGTTGTTGATGTTCATCGTGTTTTACGCTTTCTATGGAAAAAAAATTGCTTTGTATATCGCCTATGCAGCGTTATCACTCCTGCTTTTATTATGGGGATTGACCAACGCAGAATATTTCTGGGAATTTGAATTCCAATGGATGATGATCACCGCCTTGCCCCTCATCATGCTCTACAACGGCGAACGCGGACAGTACAGCCTGAAATACCTTTTCTACGCCTTCTACCCGCTCCATATCTGGATTTTGTATACGCTCCGTTATGTATTCTTTCCAAACTAACCAAAGGAAATATTCAATGACCAATATCGTTCTCCAAACCAAAGACCTGACCAAAGTATTTGGCTCACACAAAGCCGTGGACTCGGTCAACATCACTGCTTATGAAGGCGAAGTGTTTGGCTTTCTCGGTCCGAATGGCGCGGGCAAGACCACCACGCTCGGCATGGCGCTCGGGCTCATCCACCCTACCTCTGGGGAGGTCAGTGTACTCGGTGAACAAGTCACGCCCAACCACACCCATGCTCTGAAAAATGTCGGCGCACTGCTTGGTGCGCCCGCCTTTGTGCCCTATCTCTCCGCCTGGGACAATCTCGAACTCGTCGCGCATCTAACCCCCGGCGTGGACAAAAAACGCATCGCCGAAGTGCTCGAACTGGTCGGGTTGACGGATGCCGCCCGCCGCAGGGTGGGTAAATTTTCCACCGGTATGAAACAGCGTGTCGGGCTGGCGATGGCGCTCGTCCATCGTCCACAATTTGTCATTCTCGACGAACCCACCAACGGCCTTGACCCGGCCGGGATGCGCGAAATCCGCCAGCTGCTGCGCTCGCTGGTCGGGAATGGCACGTCGGTGCTGCTCTCCAGTCACCTGCTCAACGAAGTCCAACAGGTCTGTGACCGCATCGCCGTGCTCAACAAGGGTCGCGTTGTCGCCCAGGGACGGGTGGACGATCTGCTCAACGCGCAAAAGCCCACGGTGCGTCTGACCGTTTCCGCACCATCCGAAGCCGCCCAGCTCCTGCGCGCGCTGCCCGGCGTGGAGGACGTTCATCCCAATGGCGCGGGCAGTCTCATCGTCACCGGCGTCGACAGCCAGACCGTGATGAACCATCTCATTCACAACAACATCATCCCCACCGAGATCATCTCCCAGAAAAGTGACCTTGAGTCGCTCTTCATGGATGTGACCAACGCCAACTGATCGCCAGGGAAACCCATGTTTATTAAACTTTTCTCCATCGAATGGACCCGCCTGACCCGCCGCAGCCTGTTCTGGATTTCACTGGCCGTGTGCGCCGTGTTCACCTGGCTGGGCCTTGAAAATTTCTATACGCTCAACCAGTCGCAATTGCTGTCTGGCACCTTGAAAATGCCCGGTTTTTCATTTGACTTGGCGAACTCTCTCGACCAGGTTTTTCTTGTGGCGCTGCCATTTCTGGTGATCATCAGCGCTGTGATGCTGGGCAACGACTATTCCCAGCGCACCAACCAGCACTGGCTGATGCGCGCCTCGCGCCCGACCAGCCTGCTGGCAAAATTTGCCTTGCTGGCCCTGTTTGCCCTGCTGGTGAATATCCTGACCGTGCTGGTGGGCGGCGCGACGGGCTGGTATTACAAAACGTTCATCTACCAGACGTTCAGCCTTGCCAACGTCAACTGGCCGGCTGCCCTGGCCGCGCCGTTTTACATGACCCTGACCAGCCTGCCCTATCTCGCGTTGATGCTGCTCATCACAGTCGCCACCCGCTCTGCCTTTGCGGGCGCTGCCATCGGGTTAGGTTATACTCAGTTCGTGGAATTGCTGATGGGCGGCATCTTCTATGGTATGCACTGGACCAAATGGATGCCGCGCAGTTTGTACCTGAGCGCCACCTACCTTTTGAATTCAATCGGAAATAGAACGGTTACATGGCGGCCTGAATATGTCCTTGCCCCAATCCCGGCATTCATCACCGCCGCGCTTTATACGCTGATCTTTCTTGCCGCCGCCCTGTGGCTTTACCGCCGCCAGGATCTGGGCGGGTAAGCACAGTAACCACCCCACCAGGATGACACCCATGTTTAAATTCTTCTCACGTATTCAATGGAAGCTGACCCTTTCCTACGCCTTTGTTACCGCGGGGACGGTCATCGTGCTCGCCGCGCTTTTGGTCGGCCTCGCCCTGTTAACCGAAAACCAATTCACTTCACGAACCTTCGATAGCTTCTACTGGTCAAAAACCGGTTTCCAGGACAATATCCCCTACCTGCTCGAAGACCCCGCCGCCCTGCAAACCTGGCTCGAGCGCATCCAAAAAAATGGCTTCACAAGCGCCGATTTCCAAACCTATACCGTGCGCGAAACACTGGATTACGCCAATACCACCCTGACCAGTTCACCCATTTACGTGCTCGATCCAAAACTCAACCTGCTCGCGGCCGTCCCCCCTGCCCAACCTTCCGCCATCGGCAAAACTTTCAACGCTCGCGCCATGAGTGGCTATAATCTGCAAGGCATCCTCGATGCGGCCCTGATTGGCGACAAAAGATACAATGCCCAGAGCCTGATGCAGGGGGATGGCAGCTATATCGCTGCCTTCCCCCTGCGCAAAAGCGAAGACGATCCTGTCG
>CAIVSQ010000113.1 GCA_903908605.1 uncultured Anaerolineae bacterium | reverse complement strand
TCGGGAGAGAGGGCCTGTAAATAAGCAACGTAATAAGACCGCTCATCCCCGTTTTGCCTGGGTGAAGAAGAGGCTGGATAGGAAAACATACCGCTTTGTTGAATGATGCGCAGACTGCCCTCGAAATCAAGTGACAGTGCACTTAGGTCGAAATTTGGTGATTCTTCCGGGTTGACCATGCCGGGTGGCGGCGCATGGGTGACCACGTAGAGGGTGCGACCATCAACGCCCCAGGCCAGACCTGGAATTAACGCCCAGTCTGAGCGTGTCTGAAACGGCAAAATGGAGAGTAATGGTTGTAACGTCTTATTCTTAAAACTGACGATACCTACTTCATCTGGGCGGCTGTAACTCAGCAGGGTGCCAGTGGGCGACCATGAAAAATTGGTACCCCACCAGCCATAAACCCCACCAGTATTGGCTTCGATAATTCTTTCACGTACACCCAGGTTGCCGTTCTTCCCCACGATCATTCGGAATAGGTCGTTGTTAGCCTGCCAACCTGGTGAAGCTGCTCGTGGCTCGACAGTTGAATATAACACTCTGAGTGTGCTTACAGTGGTGGGATCCCAGTCGGCAAAATGAATAATATTCCTGGTCTTTAGATCAATCGGTTGGGCTTTGGGATCGTCAATGTTTAGTGCCCAAAGTGTGTTTATTTCTTGATCTTGTGACTTTGATGATTTGCGTGTATACATTAGCCAGGCGCTATCGCTCGATAACTTCAATACACGCCCATCCAAGTCCCCAGTGGTGACAAGCGGGGTGCGTTTGGAAGTGGAGCCCTGCATCAGCCAGGCGTTGCCATTTGAAATATATATTAATTTCCCTGGGATGGGCAGGGGAACAAAAGGAGCCTGGACGCCCACCATGACGATTTCAGGGACAGCCGATTCAACGGTTGCTGTTTTGGAAATACTGGTGTTGACCAGCAGATTATCTTCGTAATAATACCTGTAGATAATTTCTTGAGTTCCGTTAATGCCAGGTTGAAGCAGGCGGGTCTCTCCCTGTGGTAGAGATTCGTTTCGCACTGTTTGACGTTCAAAGGCGATGACTGAAGTTTCGGTCTTGAAAACCTCGCGTCCGCGAATAACCTTCACCACTACGCCATCGGTGATCTTAATGAAAACCTGGGGATCCACTTTATCCAGACTGCCAAGGGTTATGTTCGCGCCGGTCAGGACCTGCTTGATAGTGGTGCCCGCTGGAAGTTTTATATTTTGAGTTTGCCCATCTGCAATTATGGTCACAGTAAGGTTGGTATCAGGGATTGGGGTCGATACAGCCGTAGTGCAACCACTGAGCACGGCGGTCAGCAGCAGGGAGATGAGGATGATGCGGAAAGGTGATCTCAATTTTAACACTTGGTATAATCGTTTCACTTCACCCGGCCAGTTAAAGTCAGGATGCCGTTCTGAATGCTGATGCTTTCCAGCCGAATACCCATGGCGGCCGGGCCAAAGGCGCCGGTGAATGCCTGGTCGATGATCTTGCTAATGTTGCTATTTAGTCCCTCTGGCGCAGGGAACGGCCCGAAATCAGCCGAAGTAACCGAGATGACAGGTTGACCTTGTGGATCGATGGATGTGTTCAGGATGATACGGACATTGGCTGAAAGGTTGCCTTGCACTGCTTTGCCATATACCTGGACCTGGTTATCACGCAGATAAACTTGTGGATCATCGAGAGCAAAGCCAGTCTGGGCGTCAAGCTTGATAGCTAGTAGTGAGGTTAGTTGGGTTTCGTCAATATTCAGACTCAATACCCCACTTTGAGCTGCTGCGGTTTGGGCGGCCTGAAGCTGGTTTTCCAGGTTACCCAGCGCTTCGGTAGAAACCGGGATTGGGTTGGCTGGGTATTCTGGTCCACCCACGAATAATGTGCAGGCCAAAGGCACTAGCGCGAAAAAAATCAACGTGAGCAGTATTTTTTTATTATTTGGCTTCATCAAACTCTCCACCCCTTAGTATAATGTGGGGCTTCTGGCATAATCGCAAAACGGAGTAATTATAGCATGAGCGAATCATCTTCCATCGATTTGAATATATCTGCCGCCCTGGAGGCATTGCTTTTTGTTGCCGCCGACCCAGTTGCACCGGCTCAATTGGCCTCAGCCCTGGAATTGACAGTTACTGAGGTTGAAAAAGGACTTGAGGAGTTGGCTCAGTTGCTGGAAAAACGTGGCTTGCGCCTTCAACGTAATGCTGGACGGGTCCAGTTGACCACCGCTCCTGACCTTGCGGATCAGGTCGAACGTTTTCTTGGTCTTGAAGCAACGACGCGACTCAGTCGAGCGGCATTGGAAACCCTGGCTATCATCGCCTATCAGCAACCAGTCACTCGTCCTGCCGTGGATTCGGTTCGCGGCGTGAACAGCGATGGTGTCATCAAGAGCCTATTGAGCAAGGGTTTATTGCAGGAAGTTGGCCGTTCGGAAGGTCCTGGCCGTCCAATTTTGTTTGGAACCACGCCCGAATTTTTACAACATTTTGGCCTAAACTCTCTCCAGGAACTACCTGCACTAGACTTACCCGATGAAGTGAAGAGGGATGTCAGTTTGTTGAAGGGATAACCAGGGGACGTATCCCTTTGCATCTCACTGTGTTATAGATTTATGGAAAGCGATGGGGCGCAGAAAGTCTGCGCCCTTATTTTTAGAAAAACTGGCCAGGAGAATACCTAGTATGCGAAAACGAGTAGTCATTACAGGGGTTGGGTGTGTCAGTCCTTTGGGAAATAATTTCGAAGATACGTGGAATGCTTTAATCTCGGGTGTTTCAGGCGCAGGCCCGATTACACATTTTGATGCTTCCCAACATAAAACCCGCTTTGCTTGTGAAGTTAAGGGTTTTGATGGCGCTGCTTTGTTAGGCAACAAAGATGCCCGGCGCATGGATCGCTTCTGTCAATTTGCTGTCGTTGCTGCCAATGAGGCAGTAGCCCATGCTGGGTTAAATATTACTGAGGATAACCGGGACCGTGTTGGCGTGTTGGTTGGTACAGGTATTGGTGGAATTGGTACATTATTGGAGCAGGTCGAAATATTGCGAGAAAAGGGAGTTGAACGCGTTAGTCCTTTTCTCGTTCCTATGATGATCGCGGATAATGCCGCGGGAACCATTGCCATTCGCCTTGGTGTGCGCGGACCTAATGCTGCTTTTGTAACCGCTTGCGCAACCGGATCCAATGCCATCGGCGAAGCTGGTGAAATGATACGGCGTGGTTCGGCGGACGTCATGTTGGCGGGCGGTGCTGAGGCCTCGATCGTAAGCGTTGCAATGGCTGGTTTGAATGTAATGACAGCCCTATCAACCCGCAACGACGATCCGACCAAGGCATCCCGACCTTTTGATAAGAATCGTGATGGGTTCGTCATGGGCGAAGGCGGCGCCATCCTTGTACTGGAAGAACTGGGCCACGCTCAGGCACGTGGTGCAAAAATTTTATGTGAATTAACTGGCTACGGCACTACCGATGACGCTTATCATATATCTGCCCCGGCTGAAAATGGTGTTGGCGCAGCTTTGTGCATGAAATTAGCACTCGAAAGTGCGTCGTTAAAGCCCGAGCAAATCGATTACATCAATGCGCACGGTACTTCGACCCAATTAAATGACAAATCAGAGAGCGCTGCCATCAAATCCACGTTGGGTGATCATGCTTATAAAGTGGCCATCTCTTCAACGAAATCGATGACCGGTCACTTGCTGGGTGCCTCTGGGGCTGTGGAAGCGGCGGTTTGCGCTGAGATATTTCAAC
>CAIVSQ010000112.1 GCA_903908605.1 uncultured Anaerolineae bacterium | reverse complement strand
TAACCCGCTTTGGATTAACCCTGATGGATTTATGTGGCTCAAGGCACTTAAAGATGAGTCGAAAATCAAATGCTACGTGGCGCTTACACCAACATGGAATGAGACGGCCTGGTTTGCAGATTATGTCTTACCAACCGGACATGCCTCTGAACGCCACGATTTGATGAGCCAGGAAACACATTCAAGCCAGTGGATCGCTTTCCGCCAGCCTGTTCGCCGTGTGGCGATGGAGCGGGCTGGGATAAAAGTTGATTTCACTTACCAGGCCAACCCCGGAGAAGTATGGGAAGAGAACGAATTTTGGATTCAGCTTTCTGCGCGCATGGATCCAGACGGGTCGCTTGGTATACGGCAATATTTTGAAAGCCCCTACCACCCTGGGGAAATAATCACTGTGGATGAATACTACCAGTGGATATTTAAAAATTCTGTTCCTGGTCTTCCCGAAGCTGCCGCAAAAGAAAATTTGACACCCCTGGCGTTCATGCGCAAATACGGTGTGTTTGAGGTAAAAAAGGAAAATTACGTTCCTTTTGAAAAACTGATCGCATCCCCAGCGGGTGCCAGCCTGACGAGTGATGCCCAAGATCGTGTTCATGATGCCGCAGGGGTGGTGGTGGGCCTCAAAGTGGATAACCAGTTTAAGGTTGGGTTTGATACGCCCAGTCGTAAGCTTGAATTTTTTAGTGAGACTCTTTCGCAGTGGGGTTGGGCGGAAAAAGAAAATGTCATCCCTTGGTCAGTGAAAAGCCATGTTGGTCCCGATAACATCGATCGCGCCAAAGGAGAAATGATTTTACTGCCCAACTTCCGTTTGCCGACTCTGATTCATACGCGCAGTGCTAACGCGAAATGGTTGTACGAGATCAGCCACAAGAACCCGATCTGGATGAGCCCAGATGATGCCAGTCGGTTGGGCATAAACACAGGTGACCTGGCCAGGGTAGACACGGAAATTGGTTATTTTGTGGATACTGTTTGGGTCACCGAGGGTATTAAGCCGGGTGTTGTTGCAGTCAGCCATCATCTCGGGCGCTTTCGATTTCAAGAATCCCTGGGTGTCAGCCGTGGAGCTTCTAATCTCGTGGAACTGAATGATGACGGAAAAGGCGGGTTCCTGCTGCGCGTTATTCATGGGGCCCAAGCCTGGGAATCAAGCGATCCCGACACAAAAAGAATCTGGTGGAGTGAGGTAGGCGTTTCACAGAACCTGACTCATGCGGTTCATCCTGATCCGGTGAGTGGAGCGCATTGTTGGCTGCAAAAAGCCATCGGAGTTCGCAAAGCAACTGCGCAAGAAAAAGCCGGGGATGTTTTTGTGGATACGAACAAGTCGATGGAAAAATACCGGCAATGGGTTGCTCTAGCAAGGCCAGCCGATCAGGTCAGCCCAGATGGGAATCGTCGCCCCTATTGGCTAACCCGGCCACTTAAGCCCGTCAAGGATGCTTATAAATTACCGAAAAAATCAGATGGCACTGATCTGTGATTTTTTGAGATGATCTATTCAAATGAAAGCGAAGCAGTATAGTGCGAAAACCATCTGAGACACAAACGGATCACGATCAGGACAAACCAGTGGACGAAGCTGCCTGGACATACCGCGGCTACCAACTGAAATCTGGTGACTTTGTCACTGCGATGTCGCATTTATTTCGCTCCGAAATTCAGCGTGCCAACGTGTGGCGACAGCGGTTGGACACCACTACCAATTGGGCAGTGATTGCCACTGGAGCCGCACTGTCGATTGCATTCAGCCAACCGACAGTGCATCACGGTGTCATTATTCTCAATACACTGCTAGTTACCTGGTTCCTTTTTATCGAGGCGCGCCGTTATCGCTATTACGAATTGTGGAGTTATCGTATCCGCTTGATGGAGACAGAGTTTTATGCGCCAATGCTCGTGCCGCCTTTTCACCCATCCCCAGAGTGGGCTGAGTGCCTGGCGGAGAGCTTGCTCTTGCCCAGCTTTCCAATTTCGATGTGGGAGGCGTTTGGGCGTCGTTTACGGCGTAATTATCTGTGGATTTTTATCATCCTGGCTGCTGCATGGATTGGAAAAGGGTCTTTGTTCCCAACCCCAGCCACCAGCCTGGCGGAATTTATTTCCAGGTGTGCGGTCGGCCCCGTTTCCGGTAGTATCATAATCGGGAGTGGCATCGGATATTATTGCCTCTTGTTACTTGTGGCAGTAGTAACCTTGGGGATGACAGAGGCAACAGGCGAGATTCTCTCACATTATGGCAAAGGACCTGGAGTTGAGAATCTAGGCCAGCCGGGGTTTATTAAGGCAATCCGCTCCCGGCTTGCGTTCGTTAATCGGCGCAGCCAATTGATGGCAGTGATTATTACCGAAAAACCTGCGGTTGTCTCTTCTCGCCTTATGACTGATCTAAAACGAGGTGTGACGGCCATGCAAGGCAAGGGTATGTATACTGGCAGTGAACGTTCCGTTCTGCTGTGTGCCCTGACGGTTACAGAAGTACATAATTTAAAATCTATCGTTGCTCAAGAAGATCCACATGCATTTGTGATCGTTTCGCCAACACAAGAAATCCTTGGGCGGGGGTTTAACGAGCTTATACGGAATTGAAAATCCCCGTCTTAGTACGGCGTGGCCATCCCGTTGGGATCATGACGATATGGGTTTGCGGCCGGGGACGATGAGGGCTTCATTTCTTGAGCAAAGGGCAATGGGTTGCCAGGTGGCGCGCATGTTGTTTTTCCGATAGCCTGCATTCAGTTTCGGAAAAGAAAACCCCGGAGTCATCCAGTATTGCCAGGTGGATGCTAAGATTAAAAATAGTACTCTGGCAATGTGGATTTGCAGTCAGATGTGGGGGCAAGCCAAAATATTTTCAATGTAGGCTGCGCAAGGTGAATTTACCTCCCGATATTCAGTTGCTGAATATTGACAAGAATGTGGTTTAAGATATAATCCCCATAGAATTAGTCATATTATGGTGTAATCCATTCCGTCGAGAAACATGGGTAACACCCGGGATGGATTTTATGACCCAGGCAGGATGCCAATTGAACCGATGACTTCCTAGCATCCTCTTATACCCTTCAAATAGACCATTTTGCACTCACTGATAAGGATTACTATGGGACAAATCTATTTCGATCATTCAGCTACCACTCCACTTGACCCACGCGTTGTAGAAGCCATGCTGCCCTGTTATGGCGAGAATTTTGGGAATCCTTCCAGTATTCATTCTGATGGACAGCAAGCCAAGGAATCAGTGGATTGGGGTAGAAAACAGGTTGCCGATCTCCTGCATGCCAGCCCAGAGGAAATTATCTTTACTGCCAGCGGTACCGAGGCAGATAATATGGCGTTGATTGGAGTGGCCACTAAATATAAACCACAGGATTGTCATATCATCACTTCGATATTTGAACATCCGGCCATTCTTGAAACGTGTAAGTACCTGGAAAGGCTTGGTTATGCCGTTTCTTATTTACCTGTAAATTCCGAAGGTATTGTTGAACCCGAATCCCTCCGGCAGGCTTTGCGTCCGGATACTCGCCTGGTTTCGGTTATGGCAGCCAATAATGTTGTTGGTACGCTTCAACCCATTGATGAATTGGCAAAAATTACAAAAGCGCATGGTGCGTTATTCCATACTGATGCGGTGCAGGCAGCTGGGAAAATTCCTTTGCATATGGATGTTACCCCAATTGATATGCTTTCAATGTCGGCGCATAAACTGCACGGCCCGAAAGGGATCGGGATGTTGTATATTCGGCAGGGCGTCGAGATCGAGCCGTTGCTTCATGGAGGTGGTCAAGAGCGTGGAATCCGCTCGGCTACAGAAAATGTAGCTGGTATTGTCGGTTTTGGCAAAGCAGCCGAGCTGGCGAACATGGAAATGGTCGCTGAAGCGAGCCGGTTGGCAAAGCTCAGGGAGCGGATTATTGTCAGCTTGTCTGAGAAGGTTCCCGATGCTTATCTTATTGGACATTCGCAGAAAAGATTGCCAGGGCACATTTGCCTCGGTGTCGCGGGTCGTGAAAGCGATGCGATTTTATTGATGCTTTTATTAAACGAGGATGGGATTTCGATTTCGACGGGAAGCGCATGCAGCTCACACCATGCCGGACAACCTTCTTATATTTTGATGGCTATGGGGATGGACCCAATACGTGCACGCGGTTCCTTACGAATCACCCTGGGCCGTTTTACAACTGATCTTGAAGTAGATACTTTTATCGAAGCTTTACCACGTGCAATTAGTAATTTAAGCCCGGTTGGCGAGCGTGAATTCGCAACAGTGGCCTAACATAATACGTAATTGGCTGAAGTGGTAATCACCTAGTTTGGATTGGCTTACCTTACCCGGTGTCAGCCGGATAAGTAAACATACTTGTTTCCCTTTTCTGGAGGAGAGGTGTTCCAGGGGGTTGAATAAATGGCATGCGTACCGTGGCATGCCATTTCTCTTTTTCTAATCAGTCGTTGTTTTCCATCCTTGGACGAATAGCAATTTCTTGGTTTACGTTCTTGCTGTTCGGCGGAAATATACCAGAATGTTAACCTCAATTTTATTTGACCTTGACAAACTACTTGATGCAAAGCATAATGACGACTTCGAAAGTCGTATATTCTGTATTTACAAAATCGAGTATTAT
>CAIVSQ010000111.1 GCA_903908605.1 uncultured Anaerolineae bacterium | reverse complement strand
TTCGTGATGAATAGTGTCTGTTGGAATTGGATTTGTTTTTCTTAAAGAGTGTAATTTGGCACGTAAATTATCCTCAGTCATTGAGGCAATTTCGTTATACCTGATTGTTTGGAGAACTGCATTTTTCGAAGCATCCGCCCCTAACGCTTGTGGAATTGGTAAGAGCTCAGCGACTTGCACGATGGTAGATGGCAGATCCGCCGGCTTGAACACAGCCTGGCGTTCCTTGTTTGGTGCCAGAACCGGGGCCACCCAGCAGCGGCAGTTGACGTGCGCCGGCGGCTTGGTGATCGGGTTCCCCTTTTTATCCTTGCCAAACTCATTCCCGATCTTGCGCACCTGGTTATTCAGCGGCCCGCAGATCTTGCAAACCAGCTCATCGCGATTCGTGCGCCAGGTCCACTCAATGATGCCTTCTTGCTTGTAGGCCATCTCTTCGCCCTCGGCATAAGCGCGGGTGGTCTCTGTCACGGCGATGGCCTGGGCGCGGATCTCGCCGTAATGGATCAACGACTGCTGCAGTTGGCCATAGGTCGCGCCAGGTGTCTCCACCCACTTGGCGATGATCTCACCAATGCCGGCCGTGCTGGTTGTGCCAAGCTGCTTGAGCAGATTATCGGTGTAGTCGCGCGCCCAGCGGGCAGCGTACGCGTTGGCCAGGTTCGGATTGAAGCCAATGCCGGCTTTGTCCGCGGCTTGCTTCGAGGCTTCCACCGCCATCTGTTCCAGGCGCGGCCGCAGGATCGCCAGCAAGTGGCCTTGCTCAGCTTTCCAAAAGGAGTCATTTAGGGACACGGTTCACCTTTGCTTGTTTAACAGCGGTTAAAATATGGTCATGAAAATTAAATTCTTTCCAGCCGCCTATGTGAAAAGTTCGCCGAACAACATTAAGCAATCCAGGCTTTGGAACAAAGCTAGAAGCACCCGGAATTAAGAACCCCCCTTGTTCATCGTTCTTTAAATTGATAATAGCTCTTGGCTTACCATCCTTTACCCATTCTGCTACCGCTTTTGTTGGATCCGTAAAAGCAGACGGTTCTTTCCTTTCTTCCGGATTTCCGTAATTAAGTAACCATCGTTCCGCCTGGCGTGTGACCTTGCGCAGCATGGCACGATGAGTGTCATTTCGCTGGGAAACTTGTCCATAAATTTGGCCTAAGTACGGGTCACTGTCATCTACGAACGGTAGACTTTCGGCTAATGAGCGAGTGGCCGCCCGGCACGCCTCCAACAGGTCAATGACCAGCTTTCTTGTTTCTTCATTACGTAAGGTTGGTTCAATGTTTTCCATCATGTTGATTAGACTCCGTAAGTGCTATAATATAGGCAGGAAAGGATGTGTGGAATGGCATTCAAAGTAGCTAAACTTGAAGATATTGGTGACGAACGCGACCAGAAGGTTTTTATGACCATAGCAGAAAATTGGTTTGGCGGAAACGTTCAGGCTATGCTTGACGATTACAATCGGATACAAGAAAAATATGAAGAATTGGAAAAACAGCCAGGCGTAGTAAAACCTTATAGTGCTGGCTCTGAAGCTCGTTTTAAGGTTCCGCATCAATAATCCTTTCCTTGCTCCAGTAAAACAAAATCACAACCATGCTCCCTGTCAAATCTGGCGGGGAGTTTTGTTCTCGAAAGAGCCATTTCAATCACAGTGCTGGCGTTTCTTTGTTGCGTCTTATCCTTGTACCAGTACTCAATATTTCTGGACCCTTTTACGGTGACACCAAAGTAATCGTTGAATTCTTCGCCGTGTGCTTTATTCAGGTCATCCAGGTTCTTGAAAAATGAATCCATCTCATCGTCTGAAAGCTCTTTGCCAAAATCCCATTTGAGCTTTCCGCCTGTTCCTTCAGGATTTGGAAATAACAGCGCCATACCCTGCTGGTTATGTTCCTTCGCCCAGGCTTTGGCCATAGACTCAACATCTTCACGATTACCTTTCAGATAAGCATTGAACGACGGTTCTGGACCACCCCAAAATCCGAAAGTGCGTTCAACATCATCTTCAAGGTTGAATTGCTTCAAGAATTTATCTTTAAATTTTTGCTCATACTTTGACCAACCTTCAGGCGATTCGCCAACCTTTCGCGCAGCTGACGTCGATGGCAAACGTATATCTCCACTAAGGAACGAAAAACCAACTGTATTTCTATCCTTATTTCCGCCACCACCGCCGGCGTGATCTTCCTGATCATGTTTTCCGGGCAGATGCTTCCTACCTTCCCCCACCTGTTCTCCAATGCGAACAGCCAGGCCCTCGAAGTATTCCTTCAGGACCTGCTCAAGCTCAGCTTCCGTCATGCGCTTGACGTGCATGTATGGATCATCACGGGTATTCGATGGCTTCCCAACTGGAAAAGGGCTGGCTTTGGTGGAAGCCTCCCCGGGCATCCACTCGGAAAAGATCGACTTGACGTGCTCGGGGGTCTCCGCGTGAACAAGCCCATTCAACACCTGGGTGCGCACATCAAAGGGGATGTGATCACTGACAAAATCCAGCTTGGGTTCAGTATTCTCCCGGTAACTCTTCAGCATCACATTTTTCCAACGGCGCAGATCTGAAAGGGCATCAGGCGATAAAGCCCGGACCGCTTCGGGGGCGGCATTTCGCATGTTTGGCAAGGGAAACCCGCCAGCCATGCCCGCACCCGCGCCAGGTGTCCCCATGCCGGACGGATCAGCCGGCGCGGCAGCCTGACCAGCGCCCGGGATCTCGTCGTCACGCTCATCCCCGAGAGGCGGCAGGTTCCAAAAGCGCGCACGGCGTTCCTTGCGCGTCATATCCGCGGTCGAAGCCTGGGCTTCCTGCAGAAGCTGCATTTTGTTGATCGGGCGGATATCTTCAAAGGCTGCTTCTTCACCAACGGAATACCAACGCTCCAGGATCTGGCTGGTGATCGTCTCTGCATAAATGGTGCTCATCAACGGCCAGAGGGTTTTTTCCTTGAAGACGTTATCACCGGTGGTGGCATTGGCCTCTGTCGCGTTCTTGTCGAGCAGGCCCGGGGGAATACCCATGATGTTCAAAATCTCATCCTTGGTAAACATCCGGCCCTGCAGAAAATCCATATCCTTGGCATTCCAGCCCAGGATATTGACAGCCATTTCATAGGCATTGGTCACCACCGTGCGGCGCGCGCTGGCAGCATAATCTCCGCTGGTCAACGCATCCTTGATGGCCTCCATATCCTGGGGATCGATGGAATCGGCCGTACCTGGAACACCGCTCGACACGTTGATGATCGCAGACGGCATGACATTGCCAGACCCAAAGAAAGCGCCATTCCAATGCGCCATTGCGCTATCCGCATCGGATGGCAGCAAAGCAGCGACAAGCGGAGATAATCCCCGGAAATAATCGTACGGATTTGGATAGCGGAAATGGCAGATGTATTCGGCCGGGATATCCCACTTGCGCCCATTGACCGTATACTCGTAATAGTCCGTCAGGCGCTCACGATCACCAGGGAAAGGATTTACCGCGTTTGCCGGCAGCGGATAAATCTCCGCCAGGTTGTTATCTTCATCGGGGGCCAGAAACCAATAAGCATTCCCGGACAGATCCAGCCACCATTGACTGTACTGCCAGAGGAAACCACGCCCCATCAAGGGATTGGGCTTGCGCAGGATACGCGCCAGGGGATGGTTCTTCACCGGAACAGAATCATCCTGCATCCCGGTTTCGTTGTGAGAAACGTACAAGCGGCCTGCTGCTAATTCGTTGGCCTTGAAGTGGATGGCGGTATATATCCAACTGTTTTGCAGCGCGCGTTTGTAGGCAGCGTCTTTATGGCCAAGGTCGCCACCTTTCCACTTTCTAAAATGCAAATCGAAATTGGTTGTAAAATGAGTACACTCGCGCCGGGCGGCGATATTGCTGATTCTTTCAGTATTCACAACAGAATCAAATAACAAAAATCAGTCAACAGGGAGGAAAACAATCGTTTAGTAAATTGCTTTTCAGTCATGCCCCCATCGCCCAGGCCAGGCTTCCCTTTTCACTCGTACCCGCATCCGCCATCATGCCATCACCATTACACCCAACAGGAAATATGGTTTGCTGGTGAAGGTACCGGCTGCGAAAATAGTTGGAATTGTAACGGGCAAGAGTTATTGTTATACTTTATGCAGTAAATGTATAACAAGGAGCAACGAATTGAACGTAAAATTATCTCAAAAAGGCTGGGTTGTCATCCCGGCTGCACTGCGTGAGAAATATGGTCTCAAAGCCGGGGCAGAGGTGCTGGTGGTGGATTATGGTGGGGTGCTGGCCCTGGTTCCTGTACTGAAGGATCCAATCCAGGCTGGGTCAGGTCTTCTCAAGGGAGCGGATTCACTGACCCAGGCCATGGTGGAAGAACACCGCCAGGAATTGAAGCGGGATGAAAAATAAACCGGCCTTCGTTCTGGATAGTTTCGCGCTGCTGGCGTATCTCAATGGCGAGCCGGGAAACGCGCGCGTGGTGGAAGTACTTACCCAGGCACAGGCAGGCGAGTGCCGTCTGTTGCTATGTAGTATCAACCTGGGTGAGATCCTCTACACGGTAGAACGACGTCGTGGGCTGGCTAAGGCTCAACAAATCCAGGCTTTGATTGAGAACCTGCCAATCGACGAAATATCTGAAGAGCGCGGTTTGATCATGGATGCGGCCCACATCAAGGCAACAAATGTCTTATCCTACGCCAATGCATTCGTGGTGGCGGTGGCCATACGTGAACATGCCAGCATCCTGACTGGGGACCCTGAATTCATATCCGTAGAGAAGCAGATGGAAATCGAGTGGCTCAGGAATTGAAACCGTTTTTTGAATAAATAAAGCCTCCCATCCCAATAAGAAGGAACAAAATGGCCAATACCCGATTCTTCCAGTGCTTTTTTTACACACTGGTTGGGTCATCCAGCAGGCTGGAATATTTGAGGGGGTTCACCAGACTTCCCCGGCAGTCTTGATTCGCAGCTGGCCATCCCGCGCAACGCCAGGTTTTCAGGGACGTGAATCTGTATTATAAATTTGGCCTGTTCTGCCTGTTCGGTGGCGCAAAAAAAAGTCCCGCTTTCCCACGCCAGATGGTCTACCCCACCCAGCCCAATGGCCCTCACATTCCTCAATTCATGCCAAAAACACCCGTACCGGTCACGCTTGTGTCACGCTGGTAGTGTACGATATCACCACAATCTACCGCGGGTAGAATTGTAGGAGGTTGGTTGAGCGAATCAAAAATAATGCCAACCACGTCTTTCCCATCGCAATTTATATTCTACAATAGGCCGAATGCCGGGCCTTCGAGACATGGAGGAAAAAATGAAAATATTGAACCATCCACATTCGCAATATCCAAAAACAGGGCTGACCCCCTGTAAAAACCTGCCAGTCCATACAGGTCTGCAAGCTGGGATCCATGAAGGATGTACGCCGCAGTTGGGTTGCCGCCGTTGTAATTCTGGAGAAGAATATTCCCTCTGTAAAAATGGTAAATGCAATCCCCCCACCTGCCTGTCCTGCAACACTCCCGGTGAATTAATGGCCTGTGAGGAAAATTCCATTAACTGACCGGCTGCCCCTGTGATGTCAATAAAAGCCCCTGGCCCACTGAATTTTGTGGGCCAGGGGTCATCGCCCGGCATCCATCCCTATCGCATCCATCGAGCAGTGCTGCCTAAGGTCCCTCTTCGCCAAGGCGATCATGGCTCTCTCACTGTCTGATCACCCAAACTGTTACGAAAATTTCCAGCCAGGCTAATACAGTTCTTTCTTACCTGTAGCTGATCATGATGGTGGCAAGCCAAGACACCTCGTCAGACAGATCTTCCCCGATGTATTACAATTGGCGAGACATTTTTGCAGTTTCTCATCGTCCATGCCTGCTTTCAACCCGGTTTTTATTTTCATATTTTTTTTCTTTCCCAAAAATTTCAGTTATCGATGGGTGGGTAACTTGCGCTCAACGTTGCCACCAAGCCCGGCCAAACCGCTGAAATTTGATCGTTGAATTTATCCGACACGCTTAAGGACTTGCCCGCTGGCTTTTGGCAGGGACAACTCCGGTGGGACTGTCCCTGCCCGATTTTTATTCTGCCAGCCAATCAAAACTCGCCGGACTTCACCAATCCGTATTTACCCTTTTTGATGATCCTACCAGAGCTCAATTTTGCGAAACGCCTCCAGATGATTTGGATCTGACCCGATGATTTTTCTGTTGTTTTTATAGTTATAGATCACCGGCCAATAATTACCATTGCCATATTTATTTTTGGCGATCGAGTACAGGCTTTCACCTACCTGAACCGTGTACAGGAAACCGGATTTCATGCTTGTTGTGATTTTCATGTGACACTCCTTTTAATTATGCCCGATGGTTTACCATCCATAACCCCATTGTAGCCCCTGCCCGTGACCAGAGCGTGACCGCCAGGCCTCTTTTTGGCACCGCGACGCATTTTTCCAGAAACTAACATCCCCCAGCCCAATGGCCCTCACATTCCTCAAGTCATGTCAAAATTGCCCGCTACCGTCACGCTTGTGTCACGCTGCCCTGGTACGATAATGGTGACGGGCAGCGATGTTTTTTCTGCTGCCGCACACCACCACAACACGTGCTGCTCCAGGGCAGCCCAGCAGGAGAGGGACGAGCATGAGCGCGAAACAAAACTTCAATCGACGTGATTTTTTAAAGATAAGCGGGCTGTATGCCGTGGGAGGATTGCTGGCCGCCTGTGGCGAAACCGTTCCTCCGGCGGTCGAGCCAACCGGCACACCGCCCGCCCTCAGCACACCCAGCCCGGACCCCAGCCCAACCGTCAGCCCCACCGCCAGCCCGACAGCCACCGCACTGCCACCTTATCATGGTTTCAATGGGCGGGTGCTGTACGTGGACCTGTCCAGCGGGCAGACTCACAGCGAAACCCTGCCCGAAGAGACCTACCGCCTGTTCCCAGGTGGAAAAGCCCTGGCGGCCTACCTGCTGCTGCGCAACATCCCCGCCAATGCCGACCCGCTCGGGCCGCAAAATGTGCTGGTACTTTCGGCCGGCCTGCTGACCGGCTTCCCTATCTCAACCGCCACACGCTTCAGCGCGGCAGCCCGCTCGCCGCTAACCGGCGCCTATGGCGAATCTGAAGCCGGCGGGTACTGGGGCACAGAATTGCGCAGAGCGGGCTACGAAGCAGTGGTACTGACCGGCAGATCACCCACGCCGGTTTACTTGCTGGTTGAAAACGAGCGTGTTGAACTTCGCGAGGCAGCCCACCTGTGGGGCAAGCCCCCCGAAGAAGTGCAGGATGCCATCCGCCTGGAGCTGCAGGATACCGGCTGCAGCGTCCTGCAGACTGGGCTGGCCGGCGAAAACCTGGTGCGCTACGCCGCCCTCTCGCATAACATGCGCCACTACAACGGGCGCACCGGCATGGGCGCGGTGATGGGCTCCAAAAACCTGAAAGCCGTAGTGGTGCATGGCAATGACGATCTTAACGCCAGCCTGTTTGACCCGACCAGCATGTTTGCCCTCGGCAAGGCCCTGGCAAGCGGCGTCAAAGACCACCCGCAGAGCTGGGATATGCGCGTAAAAGGGACGCCCGCCCTGACCGGCGCATTGGACGCAGCCGGCATTTTGCCCACCCGTAATTTTCGCCAGGGCTCTTTTGAAGGCGCCGCCAACCTGGCCTGGGAAGCCTACGAAAAGAACCTGCTCAAGGGACGAAGCGCCTGCCATGTCTGCGCGGTGGCCTGCAAGCGTGAGGTTTCGATCGACGCACGCTGGAAGGTCGGCCGCACCTATGGCGGGCCGGAATATGAGACCGTGGCCGGGTTCGGCCCCAACTGCGGCGTGGATGATCTTTCGGCGGTGGCCAAAGCCAACGAACTGTGCAACCGCTACATCCTCGATACCATCTCCACCAGCGCCACGATCGCCTTTGCGATGGAGTGTTTCGAAAATGGGCTGATCGGCCTGCCCGAAACCGGCGGGCTGGATCTGCGCTTCGGGAATGCCGAAGCCATGCTGCAAGCCATCGAGCTGATCGCCACCCGGCAGGGCTTTGGCGCGCAAATGGCCGAGGGCACCCTGCGGCTCAGCAAGCTGATTGGAGCCGAGAGTGAAAAATTCGCCGTGCAGGTCAAGGGCGAAGAGGTGGCCATGCACGACCCGCGCGGCAAGGTTGGCGTCGGCCTGGGCTACGCCGTATGCGAGACCGGCGCCGACCACCTGGTCAGTTATCACGACACCCTCATCGCCAAGCCCGGTTCGGTCTCCCTGCTGGGCGCTGCCCCGCTCGGCATCAGCGAAGCCATCCCGGCCCGCGAACTGAGCCCCCAAAAAGCGCGCGCCTACTGCATCCTCGAAAACTGGAGCAGCGCCGGCAAGGCCCTGGGCATGTGCTACTTTGGCCCGGCCCCGCGCAGTTATGTGCAGGTCGAACAGGTCCTGACGGCCGTAAAAGCCGCCACCGGTTGGGACGTGGACGTGGACGAACTGCTGCGGGTGGGCGAGCGCGCCACCAACCTGGCCCGCATTTTTAACCTGCGCGAGGGCTTCAGCAGCGCAGATGACCGGCTGCCCGAGCGATTGTTTGCCCCGCTCGAGAACGGCGCCCTGCAGGGCACGGGCATCTCGCAAGCCGCTTTTACAGCCACCCTCAACGAGGTCTACCGCATCAAGCAGTGGGATCTGCCCAGCTCGCGGCCCTCACCCCAACGCCTGGCCGACCTGCAGATCGAATGGGCCGGCGAGCTGCTGCCCGGCTAACCCGCTGATCCCTGGAGATGGCCCTATGAACCTGTATCTCGGTGGCAGCCTGGCATGGTACGAACCGCACAAACGCAGCCGCATCAGCCTGGTAACAACCGGCCCGCTGCCGCTCAAAAAACTGCTCGCGCAGCTCTCGATCCCCGAAACGGAGGTGGCGGTCATCTCGGTCAATGGCCAGTGGATGGATGACACAAGCTGCCTGGTGGAAGACCGCGATTTTATCAGCCTGTACCCACCGATGGGTGGCGGCTAGCTCCCCCCGGCCACGCCGTGACGTGCGCGTGACAGGCAATTGGTGGGCACAATCTCAATATTGGCGAAAATTGGCCTGTTCCCGTCACGCTTCTGTCACGCTGGGCTGGTATCATATATGACAGGTTGCTTAACCTGCCTGCCATCGGTAGTGGCAGCGCCAAACCGGGTTAGGTCAATGTTTATTACCAACTGCCGATCATAAGCTGCACAACACCCAGGCCCGGGAAGCGCATTAGCGAGATCACTGTCCCAGGCATCATCGCGAAACATCATGAACAAAAGGCATGCTGTTACAAGCACGCAAATTTCATTTGCTGCCCGGCCAATTGGCCAGGTTGTTCAGTTTTCGCAGGCAGGCAGCGCACAACAACGCTGTTCATCCGAGGAAAAAAAGCCTGGCCGATCATGACTACTACAAAAAATAATAGTAAAATTGGACCAACTGTTGGCACAACTGGCTGATTATTAAACTCGAATAAAGGGTGCATTATTTCGATGGAATCATTTGTCAACCTCAACTCTCAGTACGTCAGGGTCAACTTGCTCGGCACGCCCCATGCAGTTTTGCAGGATGGGGAAATTGTGCAGTTCCAGGTGGATAACACCCTGCTGCTGATGGCCATGTTGGGAACCCAACCAGGCAAGGTCTTTCGGCGCGCCGACCTGGCCGCTCTTTTTTACCCGGATCATGACGACCAGCACGCCAGCCAGAATATCCGCCAGGTGATTCACCGCCTGCGCAAATTGCTAAAAGATGACACCCTGGCCTCCCCCGGCCTGCTGGTGGACCCGCTTTCCATCCGCATCAACCCGGATGGTCCGTTGGTGACCGACATCCAAATTCTGAACGAAAAATTCAAAGAGGTGCAAAAGTTCACCTCACAGCACTCGCACCGCCGTTTTAGCATCTGCCATACCTGCAAACAACACCAACAGGAACTGGCCGAGCTTTACTCAGGCGATTTTCTGGAAGGCTACGAAGCCAACATGAACAACGTGC
Organism: uncultured Anaerolineae bacterium; assembly: GCA_903908605.1. Classification (GTDB taxonomy): domain Bacteria; phylum Chloroflexota; class Anaerolineae; order Anaerolineales; family Villigracilaceae; genus UBA5195. The sequence continues at coordinate 1,855 of CAIVSQ010000111.1, read as the reverse complement.
TGGACGAGTGGGTGCCCAACCTGCGGCAGGAGTTCAAGGCTCGCTTGCTAACCACCCTGCACTGGCTGGCAGGCTACTACTTCGAACGCCGCCAGTACAAAACCGCCGAGGGTTACCTGGCACGCATCACCCGCATCGAACCGCTTGATGAAACCGCCCTGCGCATGAGCATGCAAATCATGGTCATCAGCGGGCAACGCAACCAGGCCCTGGTCAGCTTTCACGAATACCAACGCAAGCTGCAGCTAAGCCTCAAAGTGATCCCCGAAGAAGAAACCATCCTGCTGGCCCAGGCTATTCGCGCCGGCAAAAATATCAGCCCGACCGCCCCATCCGGCAACCTGCCCTTTGCCAACGAGGAAATCGATGGCGAGCTGCTGCCCGATACCAGCCTGCCCTTTTTTAACCGCAAAACCGAAACCAGCCAAATAAGGGAGCTGCTCGATAGCGGCGAGCATCGCGTCATCGTCATCAAGGGCGTCATCGGCTCGGGCAAAAGCCGCCTGGCCCTGCACGCTGCCAGCCTGGAAAACGGCGCCTGGGCCAACGGCATGTACCTGGTGCTGCTCAGCCACAACACCCCCAACAACAGCCTGGTCTCGGCCCTGGTGCAGGCCCTGGGGGTGCCTTCCAATAACTCCAGCGAACACCGCAAGAACCTGGTCAGCTTCCTGCGTGATAAAGAATGCCTGATCCTGCTCGACAATCTGGATGAAATCAGCGACCAGGCCGAGCTGATCCAATCGCTGGTCAACGTCTGTCCAAAGATCAAGTTCATCATTACCACGCGCAAGCATCTCGGCATTCGCGGCGAAAAGGTCATCTACTTCAACGGCCTGGATTTCCCCTCCCTGCCAGACCTGCAGGCCAGTGGGGTTGACCCGGCTGCCATCGACCCTGAAGTCATGGTCAATCAGTACAGCGCCCTGCGGCTCTTCAAAGAAATTGCCTGCCGCGCCCGCCCCGATTTCACCATCGACGCCACCAACCTGGTGCATATCATCCAGACCTGCGATATGTTAATGGGCCTGCCGCTCGGGATAGAGCTGGCGGCTTCCTACGCGCGCCTCTTCACCTGCGAAGAGATCCGCGATGGGGTCTACGGCTGCCTGAACGGCATCGAAGGCGTCTCCAACTTTATCGCCGACCGGCATGGCAGCTTTAAGAAGCGCTTTGAACAGGTCTGGGAAACCTTGGACCAGATCGAACGTGACCTGGTAAAAATTGTGTACCCCTACCCCGATGGCGTGGTGACCGATGACCTGCTGGCGGCCAAACTGACCACCATCGAAACCCTGGTGACCCTGCAGGATAAATCCACTCTCATCCGCCTGCCCGGCTCACGCGTCAAGCTGCATCCACTGGTGCGTTTCTTCTGCAGCGCGTAAAGCATGCGCTGCAAGTGGGGGGATGGTAAATCTCGTTATACGTTTGTCATCTTGAGCTACCGTCATTCCCGATAGAACTGGGACGATGCGCGAGCACGCGCCTTTGTTCCCGAGGTAGGCCCTGGCTCTTGTAGGGTCGCGTGCGTGGCGATCTGCCCTTTGCACTGAATCCCTTTGCCTACCAACGAGAGCAGATCGCCACGGGCTAGCGCCAGCCATGACAGACGATCAGATCGCCCTTGCGATCGACCGAGTACAGACCGCGCGCGAAGCAGCGTTTGAATGGTGCCAGAGGTACGACCCGCGCGCGAACAATAATTTATTTTTTGTGTTTTTTCGTGAAAGTACATCACGAAAAAAACACTTGCGGTGACCGCCCGACCGCTGCGCGGCGGGCGCTTTTGATCCAGAAGTAGGCCCTGGTTCTTTCAGGGTTGCGGGTGTGGTGATAACATTTAGTTGTATGT
>CAIVSQ010000110.1 GCA_903908605.1 uncultured Anaerolineae bacterium | reverse complement strand
CTTTGGCACTACAAAGAAAATAACACCATTCATGACTTTCCTCTCCTCATACGAGATGACTCTCATCTCGATCAGCTGCAATTAATGCAAGACAATAGCACCTTACAGGCAGCCCTGGTTGAAAAAAAACAACGAATACAACAATATTTATTGACCATGGAGCTCATTATCCAAGACCGAACAGAACCGGCTGCATGGTTGTTGGCAAGTGAGCAAGCAAGCAAGCTGCTTTCCATGCGGAAAATCGATCTTGAATTGCAAAACCAGACATTAACTGCGAAAATTGCCCAGGTAGAAGGGTCGCTAGGTGCACTGCGAACCGTTAGTGAATCCCAGGAAGCTACGATCCGCTGGCAGAATTCAAGACACGAGAACCAACAAGTGTCTATTGATGTGTTGAGGAAAGCAGTCGACCAACGAGAAAACTCCGTCCAGGAGTTGCTAGGATTAATCGTACAAGCAAGGCAGGAAAATGAAAACCTGGCTAACAAACTGCAAATTGCACAGACCACAACCCAATCGCAGGCTACTGGGGGAAGAAACGGGCTGCTCAAACGCCTGACGAAGGGGCCAATGGAATTCATCATCAAAGGCTATCTAACATTTAAGAAAAAACGCCTGCCTGCAGCGGATCAAGACCTGATCCGAACCTCAGGATTTTTCGACCCGGCCTGGTACCTGGCAACCTATCCAGATATTGCCGAAGCTGGTCTTGATCCGCTGCAGCATTTCCTCGAGTTTGGCGGTCGCGAGGGCCGCGACCCTGGTCCAAATTTCGACAGCAGCTGGTACCTGCAAATCTATGCGGATGTTAGCCAGAGCGGATATAATCCCCTCGTTCATTACTTGCGACACGGTCGGGATGAAGGACGCAATCCCCGACAGCCATAGTCGCCCAAGGTAACTCAATGCCCATTAAGCTCATTTCCATTCACATGCCCAAAACCGCAGGCTTAAGCTTTGCAGCCTCATTGGATTGTGCCTATGGTGCCAGTCTGCTGTTGGATTACTATGATGTACCTATTAATACCCCAGCTCTCAAACGCAACATGCGCGCAATGAGAGATTGCCTGATAAATTCCGTTCGCCGTTTCAAACGAATTAATTGTATCCATGGACATTTTTTACCGCTCAAATATTTATCGCTAGCCATCCGACCCAACCTGCTTTACGTGACCTGGCTGCGTGACCCGGTCGAAAGACTGGCTTCGCATTATTATTTTTGGCAGCGAAAATATGATCCGGCCACTGCGCCAGCCTTACAGCGGCGCATGATGCAAGAGCAGTGGAGCCTGGAACGCTTCTGCCTTGGCCCTGAATTACGGAATTTTTATCATCAGTTCTTATGGGGCTTCCCCATCAGCCAATTAGATTTCGTTGGGATTACCGAACATTACGAAGAAGATTTGCAGTATTTATCGTACAATCTGCTGGGAGTTGACTTATCACTTCACCGTGTCAACACAAACGAGAGTATGCAGGAAAAACCATCCTACTTTAGCGATACTGACCTCAAGCAGCGGATAGAGGCCTATCACTGGCGTGATGTAAATCTTTACCGGCAAGCGCTAAAAAAGCGCGCCGACCGCAGCTAGCCAGGAAAACCAACCAGGCCCTTGACCAACATAATTTATTTATTCATAAGCATATTTGGAGTAAAACATGGATACCTTTGAATCAGCCACCCCCGGCATGATCGCGCTACTTAAAAAAATTGTCGAGCTCGAATCTCCTTCCAATGACAAAGCTGCCGTGGACCGGGTGGGTGCTTTTATTGCTGAGGAATGCCGCAGCCGCGGCGCCCAGGTGGAGATTGTACCCAATACAATCACCGGCAATCATATTGTGGCACGCTGGGGCCAAGGGCCTGGCGGCATCCTGCTGATGCACCATATGGATACCGTTTTCCCGCTCGGTACGCTTGAGCGCATGCCATTTTACGAGAAAAACGGGCGGGTATTTGGCCCCGGCGTGCTGGATATGAAGGGCGGCCTGGTTATCTCTCTTTTTGCCATTTCGGCCCTGGCGGCAGCCGGCGAGTTGAATCGTCCAGTCACCGTGCTGGTCACTTCAGACGAGGAAATTGGCAGCGATAGCTCGGTCGATTTAATCACCCGGCTGGCACGTGAGGCGGCCCTTGTGTTGGTGATGGAATCTGGCTTGCTGGATGGTTCGCTTAAAACATGGCGCAAAGGTGTGGGGGAATACAAACTGCGTGTGCGCGGGCGGGCAGCTCACGCCGGTGGTGCCCACGACGAAGGACGCAATGCGATTGAAGAAATGGCCCACCAGATCCTGGCCATTCAGAAAATGACCGACTACGCCCGTGGCACTACCCTCAATGTGGGTGTCATCCACGGTGGCACGGTCAGCAATGTCGTGCCCGAAGAAGCAATGATCGAGATCGATTACCGCGTGTTGATCCCCGAGGAAGCCGGCCGTGTGGATGCTGCCATGCAGGCGCTGCAGCCGGTCACCCGTGACACCAGCCTGCAAGTCAGCGGTGGCCTCAACCGGCCGCCCATGCCTTTCGATGCTTTGATGGAAACCACATTTAACAAGGCGCACGCCATCGCCGCCGGGATCGGCCTGCAGATTAAGGCCGGTGGCTCGGGCGGTGGTTCGGATGGCAATTTCGTTGCCCCGCTGGGCGTAGCCCTGCTGGATGGCATGGGCACTTATGGCGAAGGATTGCACTCTGAGCGCGAATATATCTTCACCCGCAGCCTGCCCGAGCGCGCCGCCCTGACAGCTGCGCTGATTAAGCACTGGTAGCAAATTCGGCCTCACCCGCTGCAACCACAATTATGGGTAAACAATAAGTGATGACTGCCAATAAGCTGGTGATCAGGGAATATCCATATTTATTATGGTTATTCGGAGTTGGTCTTCTGTCGATCGCTGGCGAAGCGCTGATGAAGTCTACCAATCTGCCAGCCCTCATGGTTGCGGTCTTGGGTCTGCTGGCACTGGTATTGCCCGAAGCTCTCACGATCAGCGCGGATCGGGAAACTGGAATTTTATCCTTGCGCTATGGGTTGTTCTTCAAACGCTCAGAAAAGCATATTCTGATTGATCAGATCAGCACCATCCGCCGGGTGAGTACAAAAATGCCGGGTCACCGGGAACCAAAATATCCGCGATTAGCGTACCGGGTGGAGATCGTCCAAAAAGATGGCCAGGTTATTCCTTTCCGCTCGCATTTTTCACGGAGCAACATCATTTCCCCAGGACAGGTCAAAGAATTGTGTTTATTTCTCAATGTCCCGGAAGGATAAAATGACAAGCCTGCCCAGGTGTGCTATTCTTGATAACCACACTTTGAAATTTACACTGCAGAGATGGTAGCATAATATAAAACTCCCCGGGCAACAGATGCCGGGGAGTTTTGCTGTAAGAGAATATCTTATCTCTAGATTTAATACAAACCGCGCTGTCCGGCCAGTCTACAGCTAGGGCAAGGCTTGCGGCCAGATAATATCGGTCGGACCGGTATAGCCGTGTTTTTCCATAAAATATACCCGGCCATGCGAAGGTTGGTCGCAGCCAGCCTCATCGTCGATGGTCACTTGGGGCGCATAGGCTCCGATCGGCGCGAAGAACAGCTGGCCAGACCGGCAGACCCAGGTTTCCACTACGTACTGTACGCTGGTAGGGCTTTCCTCATCGCCGGGGCGCATGGCTTCGCTCTGCCAGGAGATGGTCACCTGCTGACCAGCCCGCACCGCCACCACGTCCCAAGGCGGCAGGTAGCCCTGGTTGGACGGCGGAATGGTGTACTTGGCCGGGTAGACAATTTCCAGGCTGGCCAGGTCACCCTGCAGATCGACGAATTTTGCCTTTACCCAGCAAGATTTGTTATCACCGCGTGAGCGCGTCAACAGCCAGTCGGCAGGCTCCCAGCTTCCGTCCTTGGCCTGTTCGAGCATTGGCTCGCTGCGACCGATGATGTCTTGTACGGCACCGCCATTTAGGCCATATAAGTACAAGTACATCCAACCTGGGCCATAGCGACAACTCACTTTTTCAGGCAGCATGACCCCACGCAGGATGGCATAGGTAGGTACTGGGCTGGCAGTTGGCTCGGGGGTAAATGTGGCGGTCGGTGTCGGCGTTGCAGTCGGCAAAGAGGTGGCTGTGGAGGTTGGGGCTGGGCTCGCCGATGGCGAAGGTGATGCTGAAGGGGCGACTGTAGCCATAAGCACTGCGGTTGCGGGTGCAATATCTGGTGTTGGCTGAGCAGTACTTGCAGCGACTGGAGCGCAAGCTGCCAGCCAGAGAACCAGGCTAAATAAGAGTCCCTGCAAGATATTTCGAATAGTGACTTTTCTCAGAAATTTATTTGGGTGCAAATTATTCAACCTTATTTGGATCAACCACAAAAGGCAACCAGGCTGAGCGCATGGCTGTAACCCAGGCTCTTTCATCAGCGCCATAATCCGGACCGCCTGGCACACGATGGGTTGTGCCCTGGGTCATCAGAAAGAATTCAAAATCATTTTTCGGGGCGGGGTAAGCGGAAGGCTCAGGCGGGGTTTGCGTATAAAGCTTATCGAGCACATCATGGGATCCAAATTTACGGGCCAGAATACTTTCGGAGCGGTGGCCGAAATCATGGATCATTTCCTTTACGCTGCGTTGATAATTGTAGCCCATGACCACAAAGCGCCGGCAATCGTGTTCAATCGCCGGTCCATTGCACCAAAAAGCACCGCGCCCGACCATGCGGCTCTCGTAAAAGCCGAAATATGGGCCGCCAAACATCCAAACTTCATCGATCTCGCCGGAATCCACCCGCTCGATGATATTAAATTCTGCCAGGATGCGTTGATAGTCGGCAAAGAGGTAGTTTCCACGCGCATCACGGTAGGCAGTTGAATCCTTATTGAGGGCCACCAACCAGCTGATGGAGTTATATTCACGTCCACCCAGCAAAGCCGGGAAGTAAGTCACATGCTGCAGGTCGACCACCTGGTAACGCAAAGAACGGTCACTTGCCACCCACATGGCGTGGATATATTCATCAATCAAGGTCTGGGCTTTGAACCAGTTACTCGGCACCGTCGACGGCCTGAAATCAATAGCCAGCACCCTGGGAGCCATGGTTATCCGTGGTGCACGTCTGATACTTGGCACAATACCTCCAACAAATTTGTAAAAATGGAAATGTAATTGTAAATATAGTTGTGAACCTTATTCTAGCACGCCACGCGATGCTTGGAAACAGGTATTTCAGCCCAATCAAGTTCTCAGGGCAACTTCGACCAGCCCGGCCAGCAATTCGGTGACTCGCAGTACCACAGCATCGGGCACACCATCCTGCGCTTGCGACTGCAAACGCATATCAATCTGATCATTTACATAATCCACCACCACCCACTGTTGCGCAGCGTTGAGTGCAATTTCTGTGGAAAAGAATTCCAAACGCGCCAGGGCAGCGATCTGTTGGATCATCACACACAGCATCGCCAGCCCGAGTGACTCCTCTTCGCTGCTGGTCACCAGGCTGTAAATATGTGTGTGCGGGTCCCACCAACAGGGGAAACACTCGCCAGCACAGTAAATGACTCGGAACCAGGCATCTCGATCTTGAATACGCTGTGGTGTAATGGTCTCCTGCAGCAGGTACTTAAGATGTGGAAATTCGGTTCGCCTTTCCAGCACCTGTTCGAACGAGGTGGCATCCATCAGCACACCCTGGCCACCGCCGCCAAAGGTGGGCTTGATCACAAAGCGCGCACCCAACGGACTGATATCCAGTGCGGGCAGGCTCTGCTGCTGCTGGTATGGCGGCAGGATGATAGTGAATGGCGTATTCAGACCTGCTGTAAGCAGTTCCAGGTGCATGGTCGCCTTGTCTTCGGCCCAAAAAGCAGTCTCGCGTGGATTAATCCAGAATATTCCGCTCTGGTGAACGTACTGGAAGATTGGCTCAAAAGGTGCTTCATATTCCGTCCGGTCGAGAAAAGCGGAAAAACTAATTTGGTCACTTTCCAGCGCAACAATGGTTTCAGCCAGCCCGGCATGGGTTACCTGCAAAACAGAGAGACCACGCTGCTGACAGGCCGCCACAAACAAGCGCGTAAAATCAGCGTCAAACTCCCAGCACCAGGTCAGGCATAGATCATAATAAGTCGTCATCGTTCATCATTACTTACCCCGGTTGGTAAATCCTTTTTTTCTACCGGTATTAAGATTGGTCAGGCCCCACCCACCTGCGCGAGGGCTGTTTCAGCGGCTGTCTTTTGCGCCAGTTTGCGAATGAGCACCAGAAACAGGAATGCCGCAGAAAAACGTCCTATGGAGGAAACCAGGAAAATGCCCTTGTATCCGAACCACAGGATAATGCTGCTGCCCAAGGCAGCGCCGCCCGCCAATGCCACGGTCACAATGATCTGGTAAACCGCTGAATAGCGCGCTCGCAGGGCTCCGGGCGTAAGCTGCAGCAGAAAGTTGAAAGATACCAGCTCAAAAGCGCCCCACAACACACCACCGATGACATTGATCAGGATAACCTGCCAGAGCTGGGTGGTGAACACCCACATCAACGGCAGGATGGGGATCAGGAACATCACCACCATTTGCACCCTGCCCGGTCCAAAACGATCGGCCAGTTCACCGACCTTGCGTTGAATAAATATCTTCGAGATGTTGGAGGCCACAGCGGCAAGACCCACCATGGCAGCGGTGAATTTCAGATTCTGAACCATGTAGACGTTAAAAAAGGGTCCAGAGACATTGATGAAGAAGTTCCAGGTTGCGGATGCGAAACAGAAGAATAAAAACAGCGGAGCCGCCCGCAAATCTCTGTAAATTTCTGGCAAAGAAATCGGTACACCCTCGGGCATATCGCTCTTCGGGGGCTTGCCACCGAGGGGGTCCTGGATGCGGGAGAAAAAATAGGTTGAAACCATGCCCAGTACAAAGGAAAGCACCATGGCCAGCTGGTAGCCATGCGGAGAACCAACCCTGGTGATAAATTCACCCACCAGGTAGGTGACCAGGATCGCGCCCACCACCATCACAAGCGTGCGTGATGCAAAATAACGTCCGCGTCCTTCAATCGGGACGATATCACCGGTCATGGACATCCAGGCAGGAAAGGCCAGGTTACCGGCGGCACTGCGCACCACCATCAGCAGGATGAAAACCGTAATCAATGGCTGGCCGGTCATAAAGAAAGGCAGCAAAGCAACCGCCAGCAACCCCACGCGTGCCAGGATGCCGCCGTAAACGATGGTGAATTCCTTGCGGCGACCGAAGCGCTCTACAAAGATGGCACCCGGCAGCAGGCTGATGGCAGCCGCCAGGCTGGTTAGCGAGGTAAACAATCCAACCTGGGTACTGGTGGCACCCAGAGCCAGGATAAAGAGTGTCAGGTAATTAATCGGGATGGTATCGCTGGCAGCCGCAAAGACGCCATCATACCAAAAATTCACCAGGTTTTGGCGGCTCTGAGGTGGAAGTGCCAGGGCCCAATCTCCCCCGGTGACAAATGATCCCAGGCGCTGGCGCAGTTGTTGGATGGATTTATTCATAACCATATCAAATATATTTTCATACGGGAAATTCTGATAGCGGTGTAATCTTAAAGCCGAAAGCCACATCCGTCAACCGCCGCAGAGAATTGCTTCCATGAACAGCCATCAATCTGGTTATTATAAAATTCGGCGTGAATAATTGCTTAGCATATTTGCACAGGGGTGATGATTTTCTTACCCATTCTTCGCCAAATATGTAAGCCAAGCCAGCCAAAATCCCGCCTTATTTCTACCGGAAGGCACTATAATCAGGCAGGCGGAATCAATAATCCATACCAGATATTGAGGAGGAGAGCAAATGAGCAACCTACTGGTCAGCGACGAGTTTGATCTTCAGCGGTTCTTGGTCGCGCAGGAGCCAGTCTACGAGAAAGTGCTGGCTGAATTGAAAGCCGGGCAAAAATACAGCCACTGGATCTGGTTTATCTTTCCGCAGATCGAAGGACTGGGCTTCAGCACCATATCACGCCATTATTCGATCAAAAACCTGGCTGAAGCGGCTGCTTATTTGCAACATCCAATTTTGGGCAGCCGCCTGGTTGAATGTTGCGCCACTGTTCACGCCTTGCAGGGGCTGAGCGCTAACCAGGTGTTTGGCTCACCCGATGATCTCAAGTTCAAATCTTGCCTGACGCTCTTCATGCAAGTCCCCGAGGCGAACCCGGTCTTTGCACATAACTTGGAGAAATACTTTAACAATCAGCTGGATGAAAAAACCCTGGCACGCCTGGCAAACCTCTAACAGAATCAGACCGCCTGGCGAGATTCACTTTATAATCAAGCCTATCCCCATTCTGCAGCGGAGCTATCCTATTGAAACCCTTTAAGTTGATATTTACCTACGCGCTCAAGTACCGGGCAGCCCTGGCACTGACCGCCAGCAGCATGCTGCTGTTGGTAGGCGCGCAGTTGTTAATTCCCTGGATCGTAAAAACCCTGGTTGGCGCTGTCACAGCCCCAGGTGCCAACCTGGACGTAATGAACCTGGTTCGCCAGTTGACGATCACTGTACTGGTGGTGTACCTGGCGCGGGCTGGCTTGCAGTTCTTGCGCTCGTACCAGGCCCACCTGGCGGGCTGGGGTGTGGTGGCAGATGTACGCAAATATATTTACGAACACCTTCAGCGCCTATCACTGCGCTATTACGAGGACAAACAAATTGGCCAGCTTATGTCGCATGTCATCAACGACACTGACCTGTTCGAACAGCTGATCGCACATGCCTTGCCTGATGTGATCGTCAATCTGATTACGTTTGTGGCAGTCACGGCCGTTTTATTCAGCCTGAACTGGAAGCTAACCCTGCTCAGCACCATCCCCATCCCGTTGGTCTTGTTTTCGTTACAGGTTTACGCCAAACGCGTACGCCCGGCTTTTCGCAGCCGCCAGAAAGAACTCGGTGACCTGAATGCCACCCTGAACGACAACCTCTCCGGTATCCGCGAGATCAAGGCCTTCACCCGCGAAGAACAGGAAGCCCGCCGGATCGACCACCGCATTGACAGCTATTACCAGTCGAACCTGCGCGCTTTACGACTGATGGCCACCTTCCAGCCCTTTGTCGATTTCACCTCCTCACTGGGTACGTTGATCGTAATCTACTTTGGCGGGCAGTTAGCCCTGCAAGGCAGCCTGCCGATCGCGGACCTGGTGGCTTTTTTCCTTTATCTTGAAATGTTCTATGCACCCGTTCGCAATCTCTCAAGCGCCTGGGAGGCCATTCAAAGCTCGCTGGCGGGTGCCGACCGTGTGGCAGGCCTGATGGCTGAAGATGAAGAACCACACATCGTGCCCGGTATGCTCACCCCCACCACTCCGGTGCGCGGAGAGCTCAGCCTGCGGGATGTCAGCTTCTCATACAACCCGGCCAGCCCAGTACTCGAAAACATCAACCTGGAAATCCCCGCCCGCTCAGTGGTGGCCCTGGTAGGGCCAACCGGTGTGGGTAAATCCACCCTGGTCAGCCTGATCCCGCGCTTCCATGACGTCGGCAGCGGCAGCATCAGCCTGGATGGGCACGACATTCGCGAATATACACTGGAAAGCCTGCGCCAGCAGATCAGCATCGTGCTGCAAGATGTCTTCCTGTTCTACGGCACCATCCGCGAGAACATCCTTTTTGGGAGACCCACAGCCAGCAATGAAGATATGATCGCCGCCGCCCGCACCGCCAATGCGCACGAATTCATCGAAGCCATGCCCGATGGCTACGATACCATGATCGGCGAACGGGGCGTCAAGCTCTCGGGTGGGCAGAAACAGCGCATTTCAATCGCGCGCGCGGTTCTGAAGGACGCCCCGATCCTGATCCTGGACGAAGCGACCTCCTCAGTCGATACCGAGACCGAGCTGCTCATCCAACAAGCGCCGGAACGCCTGATGAAGGGTCGCACGACCATCATAATTGCGCACCGCCTTTCCACGGTTCGCAGCGCCGACAAAATAGTGGTACTGGAAGAGCGTGCCATCCGCGAGACCGGTACACACAGCGAACTGTTGGCACGCGAAGACGGCTTATACCGGCGACTATATTCTGTTCAACGCAACCTCGAACCGTTGATCGCCGCCAGCCTGAACTAGGATTATTCATGACTATCCGTCTCAGCCTACCCGGGCGTATCAACATCCTCGGCAACCCTGGCGACGCCAATGAAGGTGACTTTGGGGTACTTTCGGCTGCGGTGGAAATCCGCGCCCATGCCGAGATCGATCCTGCCGACGAGATCATTCTCACCCAGACCGACACCGCCGGGCCAGACTCGTACCACCCGCTGACCAGCCTGCCGCTGGCCTATGACGGACAGCATGACCTTCTGAAAGGCGCGATCAACCGTCTGGCAGCGTACAGCCCGGAATTTAGGGACAGGTTGGCAAAGCATGGTTTCCACCTGCGCGTGCACAGCGATGTTCCCCGCCAGAGCGGGCTGGGCGGCTCATCCCTGTTCGTGCTGCTGACCCTGGCCGGCCTGCGTGAGTTGTACAACCTGGATCGGCGCAAACACAATGACTACACGCTCTCCGAACTGGCCCAACGCGTCGAAGCCCGTGAGCTGGGCATCACGGCCGGGTATGCCGACCGCTATGTACCGCTCTTTGGCGGGCTGGCCTACGTCGACTATCACGGCAAACTATTGCAGGCTGACTTGCACGCCGAGCCTCTCGCGACCTATGAACGCCTGGATGAGTGCCTGCCATACCTGAACTTTGTGGCGGTTTCCACCGGTGTGCGCCACAATTCCGGTGATGTGCACAGTCGCATGCGCCCACGCTACCTGCAAGAACACGCCAGCTGGCAGAGCAACGGCGGCAGCATACCGCCCATGCCTAAGATGATGTCTGCTGCCTGGCGCTGCGCATGGCAAGGCAAGATCGCCTTACTTCAAAACGATATGGTCAGCCTGGGTGCCTTGATGAACGAGAACCACCGCGTTGTGGATGAAATGATGCGCTACTGCGGTTTCGAGGATGGCGCTGGCTGGGCCAATAACCTGTTCATCGAAGCGGCACTGCGTCACGGCGCACTGGGCGCCAAGCTGACGGGCGCGGGTGGTGGTGGTTCGGTCTTCGCACTGGCTACGGCAGGCGAGGAAGATTTGCTGCTGGATACCTGGCAGGCATTGGCTGACAGCCATAACCTGCCTGATGCCCGCCTATTTCGTTTGGAGATTGCCCGTCAAGGGCTGCGGGTGGAACAATGAACATGCAGGCCATCATCCTGGCGGCAGGGAAAGGGTCGCGCTTACAGCCACTCACCCTGGCGCGCTCCAAGGCCATGATGCCGGTGGCTGGCAAACCGATGCTGGCGCATGTGCTGGAGATTCTCGCCGTTACCGGGCTGAGTGACATCATCATCGTCGCCCACCCGGAAGACAGCGAGCTGCACGAGCAGTTTGGCTCCATTCCAGGGGTCAAGATCGTCCACCAGGCTGAGCGTAAAGGCGCAGCCCATGCACTCAACTGCGCCGCCCCCTTTATCCACGGGGATTTCATCCTCTCGGCCTGCGACAACCTGGTAGACCCGCACGAAGCCGAACGTTTTGTGAAGAACTTTCAGCGCCACAGCCAGGGCCAACCATGCGGACGCCTGGCGCTAGTACACATGCCCGCAGAGAAAATGACCAGCATGGGCATGGTCCTCTGGGATGGCGAAACCATCTCCAGCATCGTTGAAAAACCCAGCGCGGAACGAGTGGTCTCGAACCTGGCCTCCATACCGCTCTACTGCTTCTCACGCCATTTTTTGGATTACCTGCCGGATATTCAACCCTCCCGACGCGGTGAATATGAGCTGCAGGATGGCATGCAGATGTTCATTAACGATGCCGGCGAGCTGCGCGGAGAACTGTTCTCAGGCCGCGAAACTGTCAGTGATGCGCGCGACCTGCTGGAGCTTAACCTGCGCTACCTGGCGCGCGAGGCCAATCTGCCAGACCAACACCAGTTTCCCGGCGTGCAATTCAACGCACCTTGCATGGTAGAACCTGGCGCGCAAATTGAGAGTGGCGCCAGGCTGGGCCCTGGGGTGCTGGTTGAGCGCGGAACCACGATTGGCGCTGGTGCACACATCCGCCGGGCGCTGGTCTTGCGCGGAGCCAACATCGCACCTGGTGAAATGATTGATGACCAAGTCTGCGCGTGAAAACGCCGGCATATTCCACCTCACTTTCAAGAAGGAACTTCACTCATGACGATCAAATTGGCTTTTGCTGGAACAGGTTTTAATAAAGTACACGCCCAGGCTGCCATCCAGACTGGCGCTGACCTGGCAGCGGTGGTCAACCACCGGCCAGAATCAATGGAATCCTTCGCACGTGAATTCAACATCGCCCGTCAATATGGAAAATTGGAAGACCTGCTGGCAGCCGGTGGCTTCGATGCCCTGGTGGTCTCGACCCCCAATGCCCTGCATGCCGAACAAACCATAGCGGCCCTCGAGGCTGGCTACCACGTGCTGGTCGAAAAACCAATGGCCATGAACGCCGCCGAGGCCGAGCGCATGCACATAACCGCCCAAAAAACTGGGCGTTTGCTGATGGTGGCTCACTGCTTCCGTTTTGACCCCGAAACCGCCTGGCTGCGCGCACAAATCGCAGCAGGCAGGTTGGGAAGGATCATTCGCACCAAGGGTAGTTCGATCCATGTCAATTGGGGTCCCTCAGGTTGGTTTGCCCAGAAAAAACTTGCCGGCGGTGGCGCCATGGCCGATATGGGTGTGCACGGCCTGGATACCTCGCGCTTCCTGCTGGGCGACCCCCAACCAGTCAGCGTCTATGCAAAAATGAGCACCAATTATGGCAGCTATGACGTCGATGACACCGGTCAGTTCTGGGTCAACTGGGATAACGGCGCGACCAGCATTATTGAAACTGGCTGGTGGCAACCGCATGCCGACCAACCCAACGCCGGAACGCAACTGTTTGGACAAATGGGCTTTGGCTCGCTCTTCCCAACCTACATCGAAAACCCTGGCACTCCCCCCGCCGAGCCAACGGTGGATAACGGTGGCTTCGCGCCAGTTAAACCTGAAGACGGTGGTCGACTGAAGTATGCAATCCAGATGCAGTACTTTCTGGACTGCATCAAGGAAGGCGCTCAGCCTTGCCCGGGTGGAGCTGATGGACTGGCCAACATGCTCGTCGTTGACGCTGCCTATGAAAGCAGCCGCACCGGGCAGGTGGTGACGATAAAATGATAAAGCGCCTGGCGGTGCTGGCAGATATCCATGCCATTATGCCGGTACTCGACCAAGCCCTGGCTGAGATCGAACAGCTCGGTGTGGAAGGTATCATCGTCGCCGGCGATATGTTGGCTGGCCCGAACCCGGTCGAAGTACTACAGCGCCTGCGCACTTAACTGCTGGATGATCCGCGGAAACCAGGAAAACTATATCCTGCGCTTCCACCACGCAGAAGCACCAGAATAGTATTATTCCACCCGCCAGTGGGCCTTTACACGCTGGAATTACGAGCAGCTCGACCAGCGCAGCATCGAAACCGGCACCAACCTGCTACCCGAATTTATTGAACTGGCCCAACAACTCACAAGAGAGGCCGGCTACTCCGCCCTCTCCTATATCCCCGATTTTATTTGGGAACAGGCCGGCAGCCTGTTCAGTGCAGATTACGAAAAGAAATATCCATTGCTCGCACCTGATAATTTAGTAACCCAAAAAAGGAACCTGCCATGACCCCCAACCCACTCTTGAAAAAGCTCGGCTATTCGAATAACGATCGTCTGGTCATCCTGCACACGGATGATATTGGCATGTGCCAGGCCTCCCTGCAAGCCTTCCAGGACCTGTGGGAATTTGGCACCATCTCCTCAGGTGCTGTCATGGTCCCTTGCCCGTGGTTCCCGGCTACAGCCGAATACTGCCGCAACAATCCAACTGTGGATATGGGCGTGCATGCCACCCTGAATTCGGAATGGGATATCTACCGTTGGGCGCCAATCTCCACCGTTGACCGTAAGAGCGGTTTGATTGACAAGGATGGCTTTTTTCACCAATGGCATGAGGCCGTCTACGACAATGCCAGTCCTGAGGCGGTTGCCAGCGAGCTGAACGCCCAGATCGATCGGGCCATTGCTGCCGGCATCAACCCCACCCACATCGACTCGCACATGGGCACCATCATGCATCCAAAATTCATACAGTCCTATCTGGATGCTGGCATACAACGGCATATTCCAAATATGGTCCCACGTCAGAGCGCAGAGGGTTTCTGGATGCTGGGGATGAATGATGCCACCCTGGAAGCTTACCGCCCAGTCTTGCAGAAGATTGAAGAGCTGGGTTTGCCAATGCTGGATGGCCTGTTTGGCATGCCACTCGAACACGGCGATGACCACATTGGCCTGGCGAAAAAGCTGCTTTCCGAACTGCCGGCGGGCATCTCGCACTTCCTCTTCCATCCTTCCATCGATACGCCTGAGCTGCGCGCCCTGGCACCCGATTGGACCGGGCGCGTGGCCAATTACAAGGCCTTCATCAGCCAGGAGATCAAGGACTATATCAAGAACAGCGGCATCCAGGTGATCGGTTATCGCCAGATCAAAGACACGCTGGCGGGCTAAGTGCGGTCTAAGCCAACCAGTGAAAATCCTTTCGCGGGTATCTGTTCTTATGAACAATAATTTGCGACCTTAGCGCCTTCACCCCGCGAAGCTTACATACATGCAAAAACAAGATTTTGAAAACTACCTGCGCCAAAATATTGAAACTCCCTTCAGCGGCTGGGATTTTTCTTACCTGCAGGGCAAAATGTTGGAGAGCCCGCTGCCCTGGGATTACCGGCAACTAGTCGAGTCGTACCTTGCAAGCGCCGGCAGCCTGCTGGATATGGGCACCGGGGGTGGTGAATTTCTGGATTCGCTGGCAGCGCTGCCCGCGGTGACCTTTGCGACCGAAGGCTATCTGCCAAACCTGGGACTGGCCCAGGCACGCCTGGCCCAACGTGGCGTGCAGGTACGCCAGGTGCTGGCCGACAACCTGCTGCCCTTCGAGGATTCCACCTTTGACCTGGTGATCAACCGGCACGAAGAGTATGACCCCGCCCAGGTCTGGCGGGTGCTCAAACCCGGCGGCCACTTCATCACCCAGCAGGTAGGCGGCCTGAACGACCTGGACCTGAACGCCATGCTTGGGGCTCCACCACCCGAATATTTTGATTGGTGTCTATTTAAAACCAGCCAGGACCTGCTTGGGTTGGGCTTTCGGCTACTGCACAGCAAACAAGTCAATGGCTGGACGCGTTTTACAGATTGCGGCAGCCTGGTTTATTATCTAAAATGTATTCCCTGGCAAATCGCCGACTTTAGCATCGAGCGCTACCTGGATCGGCTGACCCTGGCCAACGCGTATATAGAAACACATGGTTTTATTGAATTCGTAAGCCAGCGCTTTTACCTGGTCGCACAAAAACCTGCCAATATCCCAGTTAGCAAATCGTAAGCAGGAAAAGGCTGTTTGGATTTTCCAGTTCCAACACGAATGGTTTGCAGAACAAAGGATTAGCACAGCAACCACCGATATTGCCTATCCGGATTATGATGCCAGGAAATTGAAACAGGAAGAAAATGTTATAGGCACAGCCACCTCTTTTTCACATCATTAATGTCTGCCCAGCCGGTTCACGGGTAAAATCAATCAGCACATCCATTCAACACTCCCAGGAAAACACCATTGCCCAGGCTACTGCTTCTTGTAAAACCATCTGATCTGCCTGCCTACCAGGCAGCCCTGCAAACTGCCCAGCTGCCGGATCTCGAGCTGGTTACAACCCCCGATCCCGATGTCGAAATCATCCTGGGTGACCCTGCCCTTTTCCGCAGCCATTTACAGGGTTTGCCTGCTCTGCGCTGGGTTCAGGCCACCTGGGCCGGGATAGAATCGCTGCTCGACCCTGCCCTCCGCCATGATTACATCCTGACCAATGCACGTGGGGTTTTCGGTCCACTGATGTCTGAGTACGTGTTTTCCTACCTGCTGCTGCGCGAACGGCGCATTTTGGAGCGGTTGGCGGCACAACAGCGCAATCAGTGGTCGCCCGCCCTGACCGGCACTTTGCGTGGTAAAACCATCGGGTTATTAGGGGTTGGCTCCATCGGTGCCCACCTGGCCAGCACCGCCAGGCATTTTGGCATGACCGTACGCGGCTACACACGCGCCAGTGAGAGCTGCCAGGCTGTCGATCGCTATTATCACGGCGAAGACCTGCTGAAGTTCGCCAGCGGGTTGGACGTGCTGGTCAATGTGCTGCCCAATACCCCGGCCACACATACAATCGTCGATGCTGAGGTACTGAATGCGTTGGCAGACCAGGCCGTGCTGATCAACGCCGGGCGCGGAAGCGCGCTGGATGATTCAGCCTTACTGGCAGCCCTGCAAAGCAAACGACTATCTGCCGCCGTGCTGGATGTTTTCCGCGAAGAACCCCTGCCGCCCTCGCATCCATTTTGGGGCGTGGATAACCTCTACATCACCAGCCATACCGCTGCACCCAGCTTTCCGCAAGACCTGGCTAATTTATTCATCGAGAATTACCGCCTGTATATCAACAATCGCCCGTTACAATACCAGGTCAGTTTTGAGCAGGGCTATTAGCCTGATCGTCAGTAAACCGATCATGTACATTGCGTAAAGGAAATTACCCACGCGCAATTGTTCGGCTACAATTAATTTGTCTTTTTATACCATCCGCCAGCCGGAGGAGAACGCACTCATGAAAAAAATATACAATCTCCTGACCCCCATTCAGTGGCTTGCTATCGTACTCATTATCGTTGGCATCGCCATCATGATCCCCAAGGCCAAGGGCATGTTTGATTTTTACAAAGAAACCCGCTACGCGGCTGAAAACGACTTCGCGGCAGGCAATCTATCACCCAATCTGATCCGTCCGTGGATGAGCCTGAGCTACATCGCCGCAGCATACGCCGTTCCCCAGCAGTACCTTTATGATGCAGCCAATATCAACCCCAAGAAAGAAACCAGCATGATGGGAATCAACCGTCTTAACCAGCGCATGAACCTGGGCGCGATCGATGGTCAACCCGCGTTGTTAAAAACCATCCGTGCCGCAATCCTGGCCTACCGGGAAAACCCAGTCGCCACTGGGCTGCTCGAGAAAGAGGTGGATGACTGGATGACAATGCAATACATCGCCAACAGCACCGGTGTGCCGGTCGAAACCTATTTCAACGCGGTCAACATCCCAGCTGCGGGCAATGCCTTCAAACCGCTCGGATTTTTAAGTGATGAATTGAAATATTCAGGCGGCAAGAAAGCTCTGATCGCCGAAGTCCAAAAAATCGTCGACACCCAGGGCGTGAAACCGGTGCGTCCATGAGCCTTGATATCACTGCGCTGGCATTAAATTGGGCCGCTACCTATGGCGCGCCAATGATTGGCGGCCTGCTCTACCTGGGTGGACTTGGTTTTCCACTGCCAGGCACCTTGCTGGTGATTGCCTCAGGAGCCTTTATCCGCCAGAGCCTGCTGGATGCCGTCAGCACACCTGCCCTGGGCTATCTGGGTACAATTTCAGGCGATGCCAGCCTGTATGCAATCGGCTTTTTTGCCAGCGGCTGGATTCAGGGCCGCTTTGGGCAAACTTCCGCCTGGAAAAGTGCCCACGCCCTCTTTGATCGGCGCGGTGGCATCGCCATCTTCCTGACACGCTGGTTGTTAACCGCAGTCGCCTTCCCGATCACCCTGATCGCAGGCAGCAGTGGTTATGGGTTTAAAAAGTTCTTTCTTTACGCCATTTTAGGCGAATTAACCTGGTTCGCGGTCTACGGCGGCCTGGGTTACGCATTTGGCAGCCAGTGGGAATTGATCAGTGACTTCATCTCCAACTTCAGTGGTTTTGCACTCGGTGCGCTTGCGCTCGGGGTGGGCATTTACGTTCTGATCAAATTCGGTAAGAAAAAACCAAGCGAGAAATAATGTTCAAGGCGTTCCCGGAATTACGGGGAACGCCTTTTTTATTTAATCAGCCTTTCCAGGCCGCATACATCGTGCGAAACCAGAACCCAATTTTTACACCAGCCACCTCGGCCCGGCCAACGACCGTCGCAACCTGACCGAGAGAAAAAAGAATTGAGTCTTGACAATTATCAAGAATGGCTTTTAATTAGGATAACTAATTATTCGGAGAATGAAATGATAACCAGCGATGCAGTTACCAGGCAACTTTTGAAAGTTGTACCAGCCATGATGCGCGCGATCCGCAAAAAATGGAAAAAAGGCCTTGTCTCGGGGGTAACAGATTCTCAATTTCATATTCTTATGGCTATCCGCAATAACCCTGGCGCTTCCCTGCTGGAGATCTCCCAACATTTGGGGCAAACACCCCCCTCCACCTCCGCATCGGTGGAGGAATTGGTTGCCAAGCAATTAGTTACCCGCGAATCTTCAGCAGAAGACAGGCGCAAAATAACACTGGTACTTACCAACAGCGGAGAGACGACCCTGCAAGAGATTTTTGAATACTCCCAAAAAGAACTTGCCCCCTACATAATTCCATTGACCCAGGCAGAGCTCGAGACTGTATTCCAGGCCTTGGTTTTGCTCGAGCCATTGTTCATTACACCGAAGGAATTCTCAGATCCCAGCAGAGAAGTGGCCGAACCCAGCTGATTGTAGTAATCCGAGCGAAATTACTGCGGTTTTTCCCTTGTTTTTGGAAAAGTGGGCTGAATATTTTTCAACGAGCAGACACGGACGTTACCAGAGGAGCATAGCAAGTAATATGGATAAACAAAAATTGGGGCTAAAAACCCTCCCACGCAATGTGTGGGTGGTTACCATCACATCCTTCCTGACCGATATCTCCTCCGAGATGATTCTGAACCTGGTGCCGCTTTTTCTGGCCAATGTGCTCAATACTGGCACGGCCGTCATTGGCCTGATCGATGGTATTGCGGAAACCACCGCCAGCCTGATGAAAATTTATTCCGGGGCGCTCTCAGACAAACTTGGCCAGCGTAAGTGGTTGACTGTTACCGGTTACGCCCTTTCCACCATCGCCAAGCCCTTTCTTTTCTTTGCCCACAGCTGGCAGTCGGTGCTGGGTGTGCGTTTCGCCGACCGCATGGGCAAGGGCATCCGCACGGCTCCCCGTGACGCACTGGTAGCCGGTTCGATCGATGAAAAACAACGCGGGCTGGCCTTTGGTTTGCACCGCGCCGGTGACACGGCGGGCGCTTTTCTCGGTTTGCTTATCGCTGCGGTGGTCGTCTGGTGGACCCAGGCCAATTCGGCAACCCTACAAGAAAGCACCTTTCACACCCTGATCCTGGTCAGCATCATTCCGGCCGCGCTGGCGGTACTGGTACTGGCTTTCGGAGCAAAAGAAATCAGCAAGGCTGGTACATCCAAGCTGCCTGGGCTAAGCCTGGCCGGCATGGACAAGCGATTCAAGCAGTACCTGCTGGTGCTGGTGCTCTTCACGCTTGGCAACTCATCCGATTCTTTCATTATCCTGCGCAGCCAGGAACGTGGGTTAAATTTACTGCAGATCATGGGCATGCTAATGACCTTTAACCTGGTCTATGCACTGCTAGCCGGTCCGCTGGGCGCGCTCTCCGATAAGATCGGCCGGCGCACCCTGATCATTTCGGGCTGGGTTGCCTACGGTCTGGTCTATCTTGGTTTTGCGCTCTCACAAACCGGCTGGCAGATCTGGACCCTGTTCGGGCTGTACGGTATTTATTATGCCGCAACCGATGGTGTGGCCAAGGCCTTTATTGCCGATCTTGTGCCCAACGAACGGCGCGGTACAGCCTACGGCTTGTACAACGCCACCATCGGGCTAATGGCCTTACCCGCCTCGGTGATTGCGGGGCTGCTCTGGCAAGGCGCGTTTGGTTGGAAGGGTTTTGGCCCTTCTGCACCGTTTCTATTTGGTGCCGCGCTGGCCCTGATCGCCGGTCTGCTGTTCGGGAAATTAGTCCCTGGCAAAACTGCCGCATAACTGCCTTATCGTCCTACAACAAACAGGTTTCTACATGAAAACAATAGAACGAAAATGGTGGGTACTGATTGCCATAGGCACCGGTTCATTCATGTCCGCCCTGGATGCAAGCGTGGTCAATACCATTCTTCCCGTCCTGCGGACAGTATTCAACAGCGACGTCGCCGCAATTGAATGGGTTGTGACGGTTTACTTGCTTGTCTTAAGCGGTTTGCTGCTTACCTTCGGACGCCTGGGCGATCTGCGCGGGCATAAAACGATTTACAGCTGGGGATTCAGTATTTTTGTGCTCAGCTCAGTCCTGTGTGGGCTGGCGTGGTCGGCACCGGTCTTGGTATTGTTCCGGGGCTTGCAGGCCATCGGCGGAGCCATGCTGGCTTCCAACGCATCGGCGATTGTGACCGGGAATTTTCCACCTGAACAACGCGGGCGCGCTTTTGGATTGGTCTCCACCATGACGTACCTGGGGCTGACAGTGGGACCATCGCTGGGTGGCTGGCTTACTCACTCTTTTGGCTGGCGCACGATTTTCTATATCAACGTACCGGTCGGCGCGCTGGCCCTGACACTCGGACTGGTCTTCATCCCGAAAGATAGCCCGGCGGAAAGCGACCAGCGCTTTGACCTGCCAGGTGCCGCGCTGTTCCTGGCGGCCCTCACCAGCCTGATGCTCGGCCTGAACAAGGGTGCCGAATGGGGCTGGGCCTCGCCACAGGTGCTAGGGTTGCTTGCTGCAGCCGGCCTGCTGGTATTTGTGTTCATCCTTACCGAGACCAAATCCAACGCCCCGATGTTGGATTTGAGTCTCTTCCGCAACCCGCTCTTTTCAACAGCTTCGGTCAGCGCAATTCTCAACTACATCTGCGTCTACAGCATCATCTTCCTGATGCCTTTTTACCTGATCCAGGGCCGCGGGTTCAACCCGGCGCAGGCAGGCTTGCTTTTGACGATCCAACCGATCATTATGGCGATTTCTGCCCCCATCAGCGGTGCAATGTCTGACCGGCATGGTTCACGTTTGCCGGGCATGATTGGCATGGGCATCCTGGCAACCGGGTTGTTCATATTATCCTTCCTGGGAGCAAGTTCCGAAATGTGGCTGGTGGGGCTTGGCCTGGCGGTGTGCGGCCTGGGCACAGGCACCTTCATTTCACCCAATACCAGCGCACTGATGGGTGCCGCACCGCGGGCACGCCAGGGAATTGCCTCGGGGGTACAGGGCGCTGCCCGTAATTTTGGCATGGTGGTGGGCATTGGGCTGGCGGGCGCCATCCTCACCACGCACCTGGCTCGTAACACCAACGATGCACTCTACACCGGTATTGACCAGGCCTTCCTGCTGGCAGCCGGGATCGCCCTGCTTGGAATTCTTGCCTCGGCGATCAAAAACGAAACAAAAGTATAAAATTCACCGGTAACTGGCTCATGTCAATTAACCATGTCAGGTGAGCATCCTGGTACCCATTGCAGCCCACCGGAAAATAAATATAGGGACTTCACTGCTTGAATAATGCAGCGAAGTCCCTATATCTTTTCAGTTGGAGATGCCTAGGCTGGCAAACTGGCTGGTCAGTTACTCAGGCGTGGATCCACATTGCCGGTCAGGCTGGCCGAATCAGCCGGCAGCCATTCCATTTCAAACAACTTCTCGTAATTCCGGATGAGGTTATCCAGACCATAATGGCTGGCCTTGAGCTTGCTTTTCTCACCCAGGCTAGCCCATTTTTCTGGATGTTCAATGCAATAAACAATCGTCCGGGCAACATCGTCCACATCCAACGGGTGAAAAAGATAGCCATTGATTTCGTTTTCAACCAGTTCAGGCAAGGCAGCAGAGTTGGCCGCCAGGATTGGCTTTCCACAGATCATCGCTTCGAGGGTGGCAATGCTAAAGGATTCAGCGTTGCCTGGCATCACAAAAATATCGGCCGACTTGAGCAAATCGGGGAGGTCATTATGGTTGACCTGCCCAATGAACAATACTTGCTTCTCCAGTTCGAGCTGGCTGACAAGCTGCCTCAATTCTGTTTCAAAGGGTCCCTGGCCAGCGATCACAAATTGAAAATTATATTCTTTCACCAGGGCAATTGAGCGAACAATCATTTCCAGGTTCTTTTCAATATCAATCCGGCCAACATACAACAAGAAAGGGGTGCTGGGGTTCAATCCGTACTGAAGAAATATGGCTTCGCGATTTAAATGTTTGGTGGGTTGAAACCTGGCCAACGGGATGCCGCACGGTATGGTTTCGATGGTTGTGGTGACACCATGCTTGACCAATAACTCGGCTGAAAACCGGGACGGAACAGTGACAATATCACCCTGGTTCAGGTAGGTGGTAAATATTTTCCAAGAAATAAAATCTGCCAGCTTTTTGAAATTTTGGTTGGATGTGCGCACAAAAGGCGCTGAGACTTCCGGGCCGGGGTGATGAGTCAGGACGACCGGGATTTTCCTCTGGTGG
>CAIVSQ010000109.1 GCA_903908605.1 uncultured Anaerolineae bacterium | reverse complement strand
CGTAACCTCGCCACATCGTCAGAACGAGAAAATGAAGCCTTGCGCCTGTATGAGTTCATCACTACCCTCTCCGGAATTCAAACAGAACAGGCTGCATCTCGAATCATTGTGGAAAAATTTGACCAGATTTTTCAGCCCTATCGTATCGAAATACTGATCGAAACGGCCAAAGAGCCTATTATTTACTCAAAAGGCAGTTCAAAATCCGACCCTTGGTCACCCAAACCTCATGTATTTCCATTGCAATCAACACGTGAATTAACTGGCGAAATTCGCATATGGCCCAGGAAATCGCTTACGGAAAGCGATGATAAGCTGCTTCGGATTTTCGCAAATCAGAGCGTTCTGACGATCGAACGAATGAGATATGCCGAAGAATCTCGCAGAATAAGGGTGCTCGAAGAGAGCGACGCGCTAAAAACATCTCTGCTATCTTCCGTTTCACACGAACTTCGGTCACCATTAGCCGCTATCAAAGCTTCGGTTTCAAGTTTACGGACAGAGGAAGTGCCGTGGGAAAGCGAGGCAAGGGGCGAGTTATTGACCATGGTGGAAGAAGAAATTGATCACCTAAATATGCTCGTTGGCAACCTGCTCGACATGTCACGTATCGAAGCTGGTGTTTTGAAACCTCAAAAAAATCCTAACCTGCTCGGCGAAATTATTGCAGCTGTCACTGGCAGGATGCGCCCTCAATTTCAACAATACAAATTGATTATAAATATTCCTGAGGATTTGCCATTGATCAACATGGATTACGTCCAGATGCAGCAGGTCATGGCAAACTTACTAACCAACAGCCTCAAATATTCTCCCCCAGGTTCTACCATTACCGTAAGTGCCCGCTTACTACCTGAAAACGACCATGTTGTGGTTGTTATCGAAAATCAGAGTATGCCCATTCCTAATGAAGATATTGACAGAATATTTGAAAAATTTTATAGAATTAATCCTTCCGAGAGAAGTACAGGCTCTGGACTGGGTTTATCAATTTGTAAAGGGATCATTGAAGCACATGGTGGACGAATTTGGGCCGAGAATGTTGCAAACGGACTGGCTTTTAAGCTTATAAACCCTTTAATATGACCAATCCAATTCACATCCTGGTAATAGATGACGAGCCGCAAATTTTGCGCGCTTTGCGAACCATATTGACTGCCAAGCAGTTTAAAGTCAGTACGGCCGACCGCGGAGAAATTGGGCTTGCCATTGCCGCCACCGAGCAGCCGGATTTGATCGTTCTTGATATGTCCTTACCTGACATGGAGGGAATACAGGTCTGCCGGGAAATCCGAGCCTGGTCAAAAACCCCAATCATCATTTTGTCAGTCAGGGATAGCGAAAAAGATAAAGTAGCAGCACTCGATGCGGGTGCTGACGATTATCTTACAAAACCATTTGGCATTGAAGAATTCCTGGCAAGAATACGGGTCTCCCTTCGACACAAAATTCAATCAGATGGTGGCACGAGGCACAGCCTGGTACATGCAGGAAATATCGAAGTAGATCTGAATGCTTTTGTGGCAAAAAAAGATAATGTCGAAATTTCATTGACAGTAACTGAATTTAAATTACTCGCCTACCTGGCAAGTCATGCTGGCAGGGTACTTACACATCAGACCATACTTTCCAATGTGTGGGACCCTGCGGAATCCGACAAAATTGAATATTTGCGTGTTTACATGCGCCAATTACGGAAAAAACTAGAGCTTGATCCTGAGCAACCCAAAATACTAACCACTGAACCAGGGGTTGGCTACCGGTTCAATGCGGATGAATAAAATTAACCATCATAATGTCACCAAATGGCCTTCACTTTATCAAAGTGGAGGCCATTTTTATTTTTTTTTTATTCCTTTGGGCTTAATAATTATGCGTTTTTTTTATCTGGCGGTCTACAATCACATGATGCTTCGAATATCCTGAAACAATTCGTTTATTGGGTAAGAATGCAAGGTCGAAAATCGCAGGCATGAAAGGAATACTGTATGCTTTTTGAAATCGGGCTATTGATTGTATTTATCGTTGTAGCTTACAAAGCCGCTCCCAAAGAAAACGAGCAAGATTCTCATGTGCACGGTGCCGGACAGGTAGGTCTCTTGGCAGCCGTCGCACTGTTCGGTGTTGATTATTTCACATCGTATTTTTACGCTACCGGTGAAATGATGCATGCACTCCACCCATTTGGTCTCGAAGGGTATGCATATATCGCGGTTGTTGTAATCTCTATAGCCAATCTTGTATTTGGCGGGCTATATATGTACTCACTAGGGGTTTTTAATGAAGGTGGGGGATCCTTTACAGCCGCCATGCGTTACCTGGGGCCATCGCTCAGCTTGATTGTAGCGGTTATCCTTCTTCAAGACTATATTTTCACCATTGTTGTATCAACACTTTCAGGTGTTGATCAACTTTTGTCACTTGGACAAGCAGGTGGCATTGACTGGTATTGGCATTTCCTTATCGGCGCAACCATGGTTGGCGCAACCTGGTATATAACCATCCGTGGTCGTGGCGAATCTGCGCAAGTTGTATTTACTGGCCTGGGGATATTTATTCTTCTTACCATAACGATGGTCGTTGGCCTTTTTGTCGCCAAGTTCACTAATGTACCACCGTTGCCCGGGGAAGCCATACAGCCCGTAACATCCATATGGCAAGCCATGTTTCACATGTTAGCTGCTTCGATGAAAGGTCTGGTTGCGCTCACTGGACTGGAAGCCATGTCCAATGGGATCCAATTTGTAATTGATGAGGATGCTGGATTTGTTAGCTGGGGAAGGAAAAAATTCCCCAAGCTAGAGAAATTATGGCATTTTTACAGTGGGAAATCTGGCATTGGTCGAGCAGTGCAAACCTCATTCTTATTCTATGGGGCGATCACAACCTTAATGCTGACCTATTTTTCAATTCACTTTCAGGCGTTTGACGGAATAGAAGGTCGCAGCTTGGTCGGCAACCTGGCCTACATCGGTTTTGCTGCGTTGCCTGGAGGTACGATTCTGTTTTGGGCCTACCAAATCCTGGCAGTGGGTCTTCTCACTGCTGCTTCCATGACTGCCTTCCAGGATCTTCAGGCCATCACCTGGCGCAATGTGGCCATCGGGGAATTACCCGAAATCGTGGTGTACCGCAATCCCAAGGGTACTTTTACCCGACCTGTTACCGCAGCCGCCATTGTGGCAATATTTATCCAGTTCCTGGTAAGAGGAAACACCAGCGCAGCGGTTCCGTATTATGGGGTTGGTGTTTTTATGCCAATTGCCGTGATGGGCCTAGCCATGCGAGAACACATCAAGAAAACCGCCAAAGGTTCTGAGCGTACCTGGGGCTTAATTGGAACCACCTTTGCTACAGCTCTATCCACATTTATCTTTGTTGGTCAAATCGTCACCAAGTGGAACGAAGGCGGATGGATTGTCTTGATTGTATTTTCAGTATTAATCCTGATGGCGCATCTCATCCTACTGTCACCAGCAGGGTACCGCGAACCAGAGGATATTCACCGTGTCATCCGAGAGAAATCCCGCATTGAAGGTTCGATGGGGAATATAGTCGAATGGCAGTCCTTACGGATGCAAGAATATCGATATTTCTTAATGACGGGAATTTCAAAATTTTTCGCTGTGTTTGGCATTTTTAAGCCAACTCGCTTTGAAGAAAAACCCATCCCAGCAAAATCAGGTGATTTTGAAGATGCACTAAATCACGGCGAAAATGTTACTTATTTAGATCAATACTTAAACAAAAAAGACAAACCTTAGCACAGCCACTATATTGCTGCACATAAATCAAATAACGATTTTTTATCTTGTGCATAACACATTCCCCAGCGTCTCATTCCCGTTGAGGGCGACGCTGGGTGTTTGTTAAATGTCATTTCATGGTATGATAATCTTATCAATGTAACAAAAGGATGGATTCAGATGATCGATTCTCCCTCACCTGCCAGTCGTCTTCGTGAAGAATTCGGCGAAAAACAATCCCTTTTTAATGCTCAACCAGCCATCGTCCAACGGTTCATCGAAGCACAATCCAGGCAAATCGTAGATGCTTTGACCGAACATCGGCCAATAGCCAAATTTACATTACCAGACCGCATTGTTGCAGAGATGCCACAAATTGATCAACCAGCGACCATAAGCGTCCCACAGGGATCTCGGGAGCAAAATGTTGGTGGATTCAGAAACCGCATTACCCGGCATGACGTCAAGGAAGCATTAAGACACCGGCTCAATGAACTTGAACAATCCCCCGATCACGCCATTTCCACCAGCGCCGGGATTTTACGATATGCGTCAGCCATCCATATGGTACATAATATGCTTCCATCTGGCCGCTCCGTCACCTATCGGCCAGATGAAGATGAAGACATTCCAACTATTCCAATCGAGGACCTTGAACCAGAATCGGCCATCACCCAATCCAGTGATGCCATAGCAGAAGAAGGCAAGGAAGATGTAGGACGAGGTGATTTGCAGGTTCCATTTGTCCCTGCTGCTCGTCGCTTTTACCTTCCGCAATGGATCTCATTCGATGATAATGGGAAACTTCTGGTTGGAAGTCTAAAGGAAGCCGAAGCAAACCTGGCATCCATGCAACGCTTTATCGAAATCCTGCACACCGCATCTTCCATTGCACCTTACATCATTGCTGATGAGGAATATCAGAAAAAAAGGTACGGAATGCTTGGGCAACTAATTAACCAGGGTCGCGCTCTGGCCCGTTATAGGACTATGGAAATTATTTCCACTATTCGCGAGCGGTCCAAAGCTGGCACGCTCAATCGTGGTTTAAGTTTGAGCATGCCATACTTCGACGATCAAGGTCTGGAAATAAACACGACAACTTTTGAAGTCATCCCTGCCGGTAGAATTATGTTTGTTCCCGCCTTCGTAGTTCGTGCAGCACGTGAAGAGGCGGCCAAACGCATCCAGGATACACGTTTTAATCAATCCACGCGCAAACATCTTCTGGCCGGATTGCAATTACTCGAAAATGCTTTTATTCAAAAGCAACCAAAATAACATATAAGGCGCTATCGCTGATTACCCTCTGTATGGTGCACACTGCCAATATTGCAGTTTCTCAATTTACCGGTGTGCAGCCAGACATTGAAATTTGTTTCCCCTATGGCATCTGAACCAATTCACAGTTTAGTCGTTAAAGACGTATACAAGGCCCTGGAAACAGGGCCTGATGGATTATCAACAGTGGAGGCAGAAGCACGCAGGTCGCTTTATGGGGATAATCGCCTTTACGACCAACACGTAGATCCACGTTGGGTTGAGTTGCTGCGATATTTCTTGCATCCACAAGCCGAGATACTGGCTGTTGCAGCTGTACTTGCATTCATTGCCAAAGATGCCATCTTAGGATTTGTCATCATCACCTTGATGGTTGCAAATGGCTTTTTTTCATTTTGGCGGCAGTATAGGGCGGAAAAAGCGATTGAAAAACTTCAGGAAATACTACCCGCCTATTCTCACGTACTACGTGATGGACAGGAAAAACACATCCCTGCCACACATACTGTTCCTGGTGACATCCTCATCCTCGCCGAAGGCGATAATATCCCGGCTGACGCACGCATTGTTGAGGAATATGGTCTTCGGACAAACAACTCCACTCTTACTGGCGAATCTATCCCAGCGAGAAAATTAGCTGATGCTTCCTATCAACAAGGCATCAGCGAACTTGAACAACCCAACCTGATTTTCGCCGGCACTTCTGTCGCTTCAGGAACTGGTCGAGCGGTAGTTTATGGAACCGGAATGTTAACGCAGTTCGGTCGAATTGCACATCTCACCCAATCGATCGCTGAAGAACCGAGTCCGTTTCAAAAAGAATTAAAGCATGTAACGAAACTTATCACATTTGCC
The DNA here is from genome assembly GCA_903908605.1 of uncultured Anaerolineae bacterium. GTDB lineage: Bacteria > Chloroflexota > Anaerolineae > Anaerolineales > Villigracilaceae > UBA5195. The sequence continues at coordinate 4,826 of CAIVSQ010000109.1, read as the reverse complement.
GCTTTTGGCCTTGGGGCAATCGTTTTCATAGTGGGTTACACAACCGATATCGGACTGAGCCTGGAAAAATTATTTCTATTTACACTGGGCATCATTGTCGCTACCATTCCTGAAGGTTTACCGGCTACATTAACTCTGTCGTTGGCAGCAGCTGTCCAACGACTGGCCGGAAAGGGTGTACTGGCAAAAAAATTAACAACAGTCGAAACTTTAGGATCTGTTTCGGTAATATGTACTGACAAAAGCGGCACTCTCACCCAAAACCAGATGACTGTCAGGGAAATTTGGGTTTCAGGGAAAAAATTAAAGATTTCCGGTGTTGGTTACGATCCAATCGGTAAATTCGAACCTTCCCCCAAAAACCAAGTATGGAGAGATAGTTTGATAACGCTATTGGAGGCCTCGGCTTGCTGCAACAACGCACGCCTTAATCCGCCTTCTCTGGATCATCCAAACTGGACAAGCCTTGGTGACCAAACCGAAGCCGCCATGAAGGTGGTCGCGTTTAAGGCAAGTGTTGACGAAAAAGCACTTGGAATTCTATATCCGCGCATTCACGAAATACCATTCGATGCCAGGCGTAAGCGGATGACCACGATTCACCGTGGCAAAGAAGAAGATTTTGCCTTCGTTAAAGGCGCACCGAGAGAAGTTTTACAATTATGCACACAAATACACGTTGATACAGGTGTAGTTGATCTCGATAACGCCCTGCGCAATGAAATCATGGCGGCGAATGATGAATATGCCCGCAACGCACTGCGAGTGTTGGCTGTCGCTCGTCGAGTGCTTCCAAACAAATCAGGTCCGTACACTCCCGAATCGATTGAAAATAACCTGACATTTCTCGGATTGGTCGCCATGATGGATCCACCTCGCCCGGAGGTGGAAAGAGCTATAAGAATTTGCCGTACAGCGGGAATTAGGATAGTGATGATCACTGGTGATTACGGCTTGACCGCTGAATCACTGGCACGCCGCGTTGGCATGTTAACCACGCCAAATCCACGCATCATTACAGGTGCCGAATTGGATGAAATGAGCGACGGCGAACTTCAAAAAGCACTTGATAACGAAGTATTGCTTGCCCGAATGGCGCCTGAACATAAAATGCGAATGGTTGCCGCTTTTCAGGCACGAGGGGATGTTGTAGCGGTAACAGGGGATGGAGTCAATGACGCCCCCGCCCTCCGGAAAGCCGATGTTGGCATTGCCATGGGAGTTGTAGGCACAGATGTCGCCAAAGAAGCAGCTGATATTATCTTGACCGATGACAACTTTGGGGCCATCGTCGCCGCCATTGAAGAAGGTCGGGCCATTTATGATAATGTCCGCAAGTTTATTACGTATATATTTTCAAGTAACATCCCTGAAGTGCTGCCATTTGTAGTTACAGCCAGCTTCACCCAAATTCCCTTGGCATTAAAAGTTCGCCAGATTTTGGCAATCGATCTTGGTACTGACTTATTTCCAGCGCTTGGCTTGGGTATGCACACCCCAGAACCTGATGTGATGGACCACCCTCCACGCCCACGGGGCACCAAGCTGATCGAAAACAACCTGTTAATCCGCTCCTTCTTGTGGCTAGGTATGATCGAGGCGGTACTCTGTTACGTTGGTTTCTTCTCGGTGTACTTATTTTCAGGTAACTGGAACATGTTACATTTACCAGTCGGACCGTTGCCATTTCCCCCATTCCTTTCACTGGCATTGACAGAGTCCCAGGCACAAACGATGGCGGTTACTGTTTATCATGCCGGCGTCGTCTTTGCCCAGGTCGGAAACGCATTTGCCTGTCGCTCAGAAAAATTACGAAATTCATCGCTTGGATGGGGAAGTAATAAATACCTGATTTTTGGCATAATATTGGAGTTAGTCAGTATCTGGTCAATCATCAACATTAAGTTCCTTGCAGTAAACTTTGAACATGTTTATATTCCATACCGCTATTGGGTTGGGCTGGCATTTTTCCCGCTCATACTTTATGGGTTGGAATGGATTCGTAAACGAATAGTTCGTAGCATGGATACTCGCTCTCACGAAATTGCAAAATAATCTAATATCTAAGAATTGGAGGACTTGACGATGAAAATAATCGTAATGGGCTGTGGTCGGGTCGGATCCCAGGTAAGTCTGATCCTGGCAGACCGGGGTCATGATGTCACGGTGATCGACCACCGTGATCTTGATGCGGCAACACGCCTCGGTCCCGGCTTCAAGGGAAGGATGATTAACGGCCTGGGCTTCGATGAAAGTGTATTGGTATCGGCCGGAATAAAAAAAGCCGATGCGTTTATCGCAGCCAGTTCGAGTGACAATGCAAATATCGTTGGGGCACGCATAGCGAAAAACATCTTCAAAGTGCCGCGGGTTGTTACGCGGTTGTTCGATCCTCGTCGCGCGGAAATTTATGAACGCCTTGGGCTTAAAACGATTTCGACCACCACCATGGGGGCCGAACGAATATACGAAATGGTAACTCACTCCGACCTGGACATGGTGCAAAATTTTGGACATGGTGAAGTTTCGATCATAGCCACAGAAGTGAATTACAGCCTGGCAGGCCGAACAGTACGTGACCTGACAATACCAGGCGAATTTAACGTCATATCAATTACCCGTGACCAAAAAGCGTTTTTACCCACGGCCGGCACGCAGTTCCGCGAAGGTGATCTTCTGCACCTGGTTGTACAGGCATCATCTCTCACTCGTTTGCAAGCCTTGCTGGGACTTTAAGGAGACTGACCATGTACGTGATTATTGTTGGTGGTGGTAATACCGGCTCACACCTGGCAAAAATTTTATTGGAAGCCAAACACACCGTCAGGGTCATCGAAGAACGACCAGCCCTTTTGGAAAAACTCATCGCGGAACTGCCCCACGATATCATCGTGGCTGGTGACGGCAGCTCGCCTTCTGTTCTTGAAAAAGCAGGGATAGATAAAGCCCTGGTACTTGCAGCAGTTACTGGCAGCGATGAAACCAACCTGGTCATCACATCGCTTGCAAGGTTTGAATTTAATGTACCAAGAATTATCGCCCGCGTAAATAATCCTAAAAATGCCTGGCTTTTTACCAAGGACATGGGCGTGGATGTTGCACTTAACCAAGCTGATATTCTTGCACATTTGGTCGCGGAAGAAATGTCACTGGGCGATATGATGACCCTCCTCAAGCTAAAACGTGGCGAGTATTCACTGGTTGAGGAAAAGGTATTCCCTACCGCATTGGGCTGCGGTCGACCGCTCAAAGATATTTCCCTGCCAGCGGAATGCAATATCGTTGCCATCATTCGAAATCACCAGCTTATCATTCCGCATGGAAATTCCATTTTGGAAGCCAGTGATGAAGTTCTGGCACTCGTCCACACAACAAAATTAGCCGAGTTTGCCGCTTTACTCTCACCACCCAAACCAATCGAGAGAAAATAATTTCGTTAGTATGAATAACATCTCAAAAACACCCCTAGAAAGTGGTGCAGCCCAGGAAATTACAAAATTCTGGCTGGGCAGCCAAAAGGTGATCGCTTCGATAGAAGAGCTGAAGGACGGCTACTTTAACGCGGCATACGCAATCCAATTAACGGATGGCTTTCGCTTTGTACTCAAAATTGCCCCGATGCCAATAGTAAAAAACCTGAGATACGAGCGGGATATCATGCTGGCAGAAGTCGAAGCAATGCGACTGGTTAAACGCCAGACCGACATCCCGATTCCAGAAATCTACTTTTTTGATAGTCAAGCCAACATTCTACCGAGTCCGTATTTTGCGATGGAATTCGTCGAAGGGATACCTCTTCATAAATTAAGAGAAAAACTGTCTTCCGAAGAGCATTCAAACATCGATCAAACCATCGGAAAATACCTGAGACAAATGAATGGACTGCATGGAAATCAGTTTGGGTGTTTTGCTCATCCTGAAAAAAGTGGTATTTCCTGGGCGGATACATTTGAAAATTTATTGTCAGATGTACTACAGGATGGGCAGGACGCGAAAATATCCCTGCCAATATGCAAAGATGAGTATTTATCTATATATCAAAGACACAAAGATTGCATGGATGAAATCCTCGAACCAGCCCTTGTTCATTGGGATTTATGGGATGGGAATATTTTCATCGATCCACGCAGCCACAAAATCAATGGCATCATCGATTTTGAGCGTTGCCTATGGGCCGACCCGCTGATGGAGGCTAATTTTAGTGGTCCCTGGTTAAAACCGGAATTCTTAAAAGGCTATGGCTGGATTCAGTCTTTCACTCCCATTCAGGAAAAGCGACGCACGTTATACAACATATATTTATTCCTGATCATGGTAATTGAATGTACTTACAGGAAATATCCCACCCAGGACCAAGAAAATTGGGCTCGAGAAAATTTGATTGTTGAGACCAATAAATTAATTTAATTCGGCAAGAATACCCAAAATCCATTATTGACTTGTCGGTGAAAAATATTATAATTTACTCATGAGAGCGCTCTCATGAGTTTTTTTATTCCCTTAGTCAATTACTTTCGAAGTAATAACCCATGCCCTTGACCCTTGAAGATATTGCCCGATTAAGTGGTGTTTCTCGTTCGACAGTGTCCCGCGTTATTAATGGGGACGAAAAAGTGAACGAGGAAACCAGGCGGAAAGTGTTGGACATCGTCAAAGAACAGCACTTTCAACCCAACATCGCAGCACCTGTCAACGACAATTAGAAATGGACTTGGCGACAATTAGAAATGCCCATTTGGGTGGCACCCCTAAAAGGGGGTGGTGTGGCCGGTTATTGCTGGGCCAAAGCTAACGGATCGGGGGAGTGTTCTTGAATGCGCTGGGCG
>CAIVSQ010000108.1 GCA_903908605.1 uncultured Anaerolineae bacterium | reverse complement strand
CCCATTTGAAGGTGCAAAATAGCAAAATCAACATCCTGGATGCTGCCAGGGGCAGGTTGTCACTTGAGGAATGTGTGATCCGTGCGGCCAACTTTTCGGATCATTTTGGAATGCGCCCAAGCCAGAGCTCATTGATAAGTTCTCATAATTACATGTCTTATCAACCGATGTCTTCCGTCCGCAGTGAGTCATCCAACCTGGTTTTCCAGGCGGAAAAGTGCATGGTTGGATCTGTATCGATCGCAAAAGGGAATCCCTATTTTTCAAACTGTGCATTTCTGGCGGCATCCGCATCAATGTATTCGCAACCTCATTATTACCCATTGGTAAAAATTACTAATAGCGGCGCCGGTGTATTTGAAAACTGTGATTTATTAGGTTATGAACAGGGTTCAACCATCGTAATCCTTGGTGATGGCAATCCAGTTTTCCGGCATTGTGCGGTGCAGCATTCGAGCGGTAGTGGAACCATTGGGATGTTCTTTGGCGAAGATACCGAAGGCCTGGTGGAGGAGTGTGAAATATCCAATTGTGGGTATGGAATTGAAATCGCTCACGGCAGCAGCCCAACCATCCGGGCATCCAAAATAACTCACAACTCGGAATATGGGATATTGATTCATGACCATGGTTCTGGCCTGATTGAAGACTGTGATTTGAGTAATAATAAACTGGGTGCCTACAAAATTGAACCGCACTCATTTGCTGAGAAAAGTCACAATAAAGAATGATCCTGCCTAATTCAAATCAGCCCTGGGGCTGCCTGTGGCAAGGGCTGTAGTGGTACCTTGGAGGTGTTTTATGTTGTCAAAGATACTATCTTCCCAAACAGGGGTTTACGGTTTAAAGTGGATGAAAATAGGTTTTCAACGAATTTGCCCGAGGCCAAAATATCGCGCCCAATCAAAGAAGTGGGTGATCGCATGTTTGGCTTTGGTACTGGTGATGACATTGAGCAGCTGTGCCCCGCTGGGGGGTGCTAATCTGCCGCTCTCGATCCCAACGATACCGGGGTTAAATAATTCAAAGACACCGTTTGTCATGCCAACGATTGCAGACCCGGAAGTGAAGGGATTATTTGATTACTTTGCGGGGTTATTGGGGCGTGAGGATTTGATATCCCGGCGGACGATCGATGACGGCGTTGTTGCGCTGGAAGCTATTCTCGCGAAGGCAGGCTGGGGGAAGGCCATCAATCACAATGATTATGAAAAGGTGATTGAGGGAGTTCAGAAACATTTGGACGACCCCAGCGCGCCCTTTTTGGAACAAGGCACTCCACAGGCCAATCCCTATCCGGAAGGGACCTGGGAACACGATTCTTTTGATATGAAAATCACCAGCTCGTGTGCCCGGGATTACCCAGAATTGGCGAAGTCTTATCCTGATTTGTGCAAATAAGGATAAGACTTGCCAGGCCAGCCGGGGTTATATGCAAATTTCGCCTTCAATTTTGCCAAAATTGATTCTGACGCCAACCTGGAGGGTTACACTTTTGCCTGGGTCGACATCCTTGATGACGCCATCCGGGGTGGTGATTACCCATTTATCCTGCGCCAGGTTCTTTAAACCCCAGATTTTTTTGTCGGTGGGGTGACGCATGACTTTGGCTACCGGTTCAGAAAAATCGAACAATTTTTGATGATCGATATGGTGGGGGAATAACTGCGAGTCGTTGTTCAACATCACCACGCTGGCGGGGCCAAATTGAATTTGGAATGGGGTGGTTAATTCTTTCCGGCAGTTCCAGCAGTGGATGCTTTTATTATTTTTGATCAAATCCTGGTCATAAAAATTTTCTTGTTCGCAGGCAGGGCAATAAATAATTGAGTCGCGCAAGGCTACCAGGCTGCTGCGCCATTCACTTTCTCGTACGCGGGCTTTTATATCGCGGATGCCATCGGTAAAGGCTTTGGTAAACAGGTCACGGATGAATTTGGGGTAAATTGCCCAATAGGCAATGGCGTTATCGTGAATTCCAACGACAGGGGGGTTAGATTTGTCTTTCGGGTCAAATATGAAGACCGGTTCGGAACCATAGATCTTGTTCATGGCAGGCAGGTCGAAGCAGCGAATGGAGGCCTCTTTTTTGCCCTCCAGCGGGTGGCTGACCATTAGCATATAAAACAATAAAACTGCCAATGAGTATAAATCGGTCTGCGTGTTTGGTTTGGCCTCGCCGCGAACAATTTCGGGAGCCATGAAGCGTGGGGTTCCCAGTACACCGGTGGAACCTTCACCATCCACACCGACGTTGTCATTATCGCAAATAAAGATCATGCCAGAATCCGGATGGAAAAAGACATTTCCAAAGGAGATGTCGCGGTAACAAAGGCCTTTGGCGTGCAGTTGCAGAAAGCTGTTGGATAATTCGATGCCCGCAGTGATCAGGGCCCTGAATGTGGGCTCCACCCGGCGTTTCATCAGGTCTACAATGCTTTTGTAGCCTGGTTCTCGCAGCATCATCAGGTAGCCATAACCTGGCACCCCGCGGGCGGATACTAATTCAATTGGCCACAAAAAACGGTCATTGGGGGCACCACGCTTAATCAAAATATCCAGCGCGGCACGCTGGGCAGGGGTGGCGGTTTGTTTGAAGTACCACTTGATGGCAACCGATTTGCCGCTCAGGCTGGCTTTATATACTTCGCCCTGGCCACCGCCGCCCAGAAAATTTTCCACCACGCAGGGTAGTTTGGATGTTTCGGTGAGGATGGTTTGTTTCAGCTTTAAGGTTTGACCAGAAGATTCCATGACCATTTTATCCTTGTGAATGTATGTGCCCCCAGATGTTATCTTTACTGTTCTGATTATACCCAAATAGATGTGATTGTTATTGGTTTGAGGTGAAGGAGGTTGCCCGTGTATTGCAAGCCGGGAGTGTATGCTGCAAAAGCGGGTAGGGGATGGACAAGAGCCAAGCGGGTCGTGCGAATAAAAAAGAGGGCGATCCCGGTCAACCAGGGTCGCTCTCTTTTTTATTATTTTATTTGGCCAGGGCTTGCTTGATCAGGTCTGGCCGGTCGGTGT
>CAIVSQ010000107.1 GCA_903908605.1 uncultured Anaerolineae bacterium | reverse complement strand
CATTGATTTCTTAAGCATTTTACATTCTCCTGTTTGGGTTTAGAAACTGGTGAAACTTGTTAGATTCATAAAAAAAAGAATTTGCAAGCGCCTCCTGTTTTCTTGTCGATTTGCCTTATGACACGACATGATTAATAATACCTTAATTTTCCAAATAAACTTGTGCCAATCCTCACAAAGGTGTCATGACAAATGTAATGCAAAGTGATATCAAATTGGAGTAAGTATTAATTAATCTTATTCTTAGCAAGGATTAAGCTCATTATACCATAAGAATTGCTTATAATAAAAATAGCAAGCCATTTGGCTTGCTATTGAGTAAAACTATCGTAAATCAGGTTATGAATTGAGCCATTTGCCCGCCTGTTTGGGCAGATCATTGATCGAAGAATTTCGGATGGTGCAGGAAGGCAGGCTTTCGATAAAAAGACGGCCATATTGCTTTGTGAGTACGCGCCTGTCCAAGATGGCGACGATGCCGCGATCGGAAGCGGAGCGGATAAGACGGCCAAAACCTTGTCTAAATTTCAGAATTGCTTCCGGTACCTGGTATTCGCTGAATGGTTCCTCGAAGGTTTCTGATCGGGCGGCTACAAGCGGATCAGACGGCACCTCGAAAGGAATTTTTGTGATGAATACCACCGAGAGGGCGTCGCCAGGCACATCCACACCTTCCCAGAAAGAGCGAGTCCCGAGTAACACTGCGCGGGGATTGCTCTTAAATGCTTCCAATAATGCGGCAGGACTGGCACCTTCACCTTGTTCGTAAAGTTGAATTTCGTTCTGATTAAGTGCTCTCGATATTGCCTGTGAACTTCGTTTTAATTGGGCGTAACTGGTAAAAAGCACCAGCATACGTCCCTGCGTGGCAATGGCGGTTTGGATAATTGCCTTATTAACGGCAGCTTCATAGCCGGGCGCATTTGGTTCTGGAATATCATTTGCCAGGAAAAGCATGGCAGAATTTTCATAATCAAATGGCGAGCCAAGGGTTAGCTCATCGGCCTCATCTGCCAGTAGCAAATTCCTCAGATATGTGAAATCTCCTGCGGCCGTCAATGTGGCTGAGGTGAGCACTACGCATGACTTTTCATGCCATAAGTATTTTTCAATTAATGGCCCAACCCGTAATGGTGCGGTATTCAGGGTTAAGCGATTGTTCATTGGTTGCACTTCAATCCAATAAATGGTGTCAGGCGTGGGTTTGTGGATCATGCCGGTGATGGCAGCCTCGGCTTCATTCAGCCTGCGCAACAGGTTTCCCAGGTTGCCCATTGGGTCTTCAAGTTCTTCGATCCCATCGGCGTATAAATCGGCACAGGCTTTATAAAGCTCGCTGATCCCATTAATTAGTAATGCCAACGATTCGCCCGCCGTACCCCAATTTATTTCGACATTATCCCACCCCGGCAGGCTTCTGCTGGAGGGTAAAATCCGTTCCTGGTAAGCATATTGGCTACGTGGCTGGTGTTCGCGCTGAATTTTTATATATTCGGAAAGGGCGTAGAAAAAATCACGCGAGTAGCTATCCAATCGGAATGCGATTTCACTGGCACGGTGCACGATTTGAGTCAGGCGGGCATAATCGGTTGGTCGGACCTGGTCACGGGTAGTACTCAATACATGACCGATGACGCCACCGGTGGTTCCACCGACTTCCTTGAGTAAACGTTCGAAATCATTTTGCGAGAGTCGGAAAGATAATGCGCCGGTTGTTGCGCCTTCCAGATGGTGCGCTTCATCAACAATCAGGTATTGGTATTCTGGCAACACCTTGCTGCCGGTTGCAACATCGGAAAGCAACAGGGCATGATTGACGATCAGAATATGGGCGTTCTGGGCGGCTTGCCGGGCTTTGTAAAATGGGCAGCTACCGCCCATTCTACCGGCACAGTTATCGGTAGTGCAGCCGTCATCTTCCGCTGAAAGTCGCATCCAGGCTTCTTTTTCAGCAGGTCGATTTAGGTTTAAGTCGTTTCTATCTCCACTTGCCCCGTTCCAACTCCAGACAAGGATCTTAGCGAGCACTCGCATTTCGTCCTGAGTGTTTGGGCCAGAATGGCGCAGGATTTCGAATCGACGTGGGCAAAGGTAATTTGAACGACCTTTGAGAACTGCAGCGCGCAAATCGAGGTTAAGGGCCGCTCGCACGCTGGGTATGTCTTTTTCGATCAATTGGTCTTGCAGATTGATGGTATTGGTGGAAATTACCACCCGGGTGTGGTTTTGGAGTGCAAAATATGCGGCAGGTACCAGATATGCAAAAGACTTTCCCACACCAGTTCCTGCTTCTACCAGCAGGTGACCGTTATAGGATAGCGCGTTCGTAACGGCGCGCAACATGGCAACCTGTTCGGGGCGTTGTTCATAGCTTTGAAAATACCGCGAAAATGGTCCCCCATACTCCAGTACAGATGCGATTTCATCGGGGTCGAGCGCTACTGGTTCCGTAACCGGACCAAGCGGTTGGACTTTGCCAATGCGTTCCGGGGTATCGAAGAGTGGCCCTGATTCGAATTTGGATGATGTGCGCTTGCTTTTTACCTGTTCCTTGCTGCGTTGGCGCAGTGTTGTTTGGAACGTGAAATTACCATCCCAGTCCAGGGGCTCACCATGCCGCACAATTTCAGCTAAAAGATCTATGGGGAGTTCATTAACCATTTCTGATAAACGCACATAAACAGCATGAGTCAGGCGTGCATCATCCAGTGCGCGGTGGGAATTGAGTAGTGGGATGCCCAGCTCCTTGCCAAGGGCTGCCAGGTTATAACGGCTGGCGGTTGGCATCAATACCGAGGCCAGCTCATAGGTATCTGCTACTTTATTTTGCTGTAAAATGCGCTGTTTTTGGAGGAAACCGAGATCAAAACGCACATTCTGACCTAGGACGGGCGAATCGCCCACAAATTCTGCCAGGTCATGGATGATATCCTGGATGCGGGGAGCCTGCCGGACCATGCCGTCATCTATTCCGGTAAGTGTAGTTATATTTTCGGGGATGTGTCTACCCGGGTTAACCAATGTGGTCCATTCATCCTCAATCCGGCGTCCATTAAAGCGAAGTGCGCCAATTTCGATGATACTGTCCTTGGAGTTATCTAACCCGGTGGTTTCAATGTCAATACAAACGATGGATGTCATGGGAGTCTCAAATTAATTAAATGCCTGACCACGCGGTACAGGAGTGCTGCCAAAGTGTACCATGAAACAGGCGTTCCATTTATAAAATTGGGTCTGAGCAGGTGAAGGACGAAGGGAATTGAACAGGGATTTTTTACCGTATTTTTAAATGGTTTATTTGTCCAAATTAAGTAACCATTTCGTTGCAATCTTACTGTATTCTCCATTGCTTCTAACTTCTATCAAACCAGCGTTTACCTGTTTCACAAGATCTGGATTATTCTTGCAAATGGCAATGGCAAACTCCACTCTTGCGAAACTTGTGGGTAAGATAATTAAATTATTGGGTATCGATTTGGAATACAAAACCGCCCTCGGTCTGTCTGAGACCACGGCATCCAGGTTGGCGCGGATGAGATCTTGTAAGGCATAATGAAAGTTGTCATATGTTTGTATGTTGACACCATCGATGTTAGCCAGGCTTGTCTGATTGGGGCTATCCACCAAAGCGCCGACTTGCATTCCGGGTAAGGATGCCTGGTCAGGGATGGCAAGATTGCCTTTTCGTACAACGATAACTTGACTGGTTTCATAATAAGGGTCGGAAAATAACAGTGTGTCAGCCAGTTTCGGCGAGACTGGAATGGCAGAAATTGCCCCATCCAATTGGCAGTCCCGGACTTCAGTGATCATATTTTCATAGCCGGTTCCTATTGTGACAAATTCATAATTTATCCCGGCTTTTTTCGCAACTGCAGTAAATAGATCGATATCGAATCCGATCGGTTTTTTATTGGATGTACTATTCGAAACAAATGGGGGCAAGCTAGGGTCAATTCCAATCCGGTAGACAGGTTTGGAAGGATCGGATTTATTAATGGCAGGCGTGTTTGGGAATTGCCCACTGCAAGCCACCAGGATCAGTCCAGTTATCACTAGGAATAAAAATTTACGAATACGGGACATCAGAACCACGCTCCTGGAAAGGGATTGATCAATTGGGGTTTGAGTCATCACTTCACTTTACATCAAAGGTGAAACTTACCTGTTTGACGTTATTGCCATAAACAAATTGGTACCAAGCTTTGTATTTACCAGCCTTGGGAAAGAACACCGTAAACTGGGATTTACTGCGTTTTATCAGATCCGGTTGTATATAGGTTGTTATATCTTCATCGATGATAAACAGGTTCAGCTTGTTACCTGAAAATTGCGAAATTTCCTCGGTACGATCTTGGCCGTTATTATCAACGGTATTAAGCTGGATATAATTGTATTGACCAGCTTCAAGCGGTTTATCAACCAATAGAGTTATCTGTAAATCATCTATTGCCTGGATCTGTGGGGTCGAAGGATTCGTTAGGCTGACCGGATTGGACAAATTGGATGGATGTGTTCCAATCAAAATTGGTACGGAAATAATTTCCATTTCGCCTCCCCTGGGCCAAAATTCAAGAAAGGCTGTGTATTCACCTTCGCCCGGAAAATTGACTAAAGGTTTCAGTACACGATCAGCAAAGGGAATATTTCGAGCGGGTTGGGGTGTAGGCTGTCCGGTTTGGATTTGTGCATTGCCCATCCCAGCCATATTCTGACTTTGCCCTTCAAAGGCGCGGTAGGGATCTAAGAAGAGTGGTGATGAACTGAAAAAGGTGAGATCTTTTGATACGATCGCCAGGTTGGCATAGTAAAGAGACTTTCCATAGCTTAGCAGTTCGAAGTCGGAAAATTGTTTGCCGAAATGGTCTACTACCTCCACAGAGAATGGAATTGGCGTGCCTGGCTGCAGTTTTCTATCGGCATCCAGGAAGACTCTGAAGGTGGTTTTTATTTGAGCACCGTCGCGCATGTTGGTCGCCTTCATGGGTTGGAACCACCCGACAGAAGTTGCAATCAACAATACCAATGAGGCGGCAGGCAGGATCAGGTGAGGGGCCAGGTCTAGCAATTGACGCCTGAGTGTTTTCGGTGCTTCTGCCACCTGTATCTGGTAGCCTCGCAAGCGCAGACTGTTGGTAACCACGAAAATGGAACTAAATGCCATCGCTCCTGCAGCGATCATTGGCATTAATAAACCTAACGCTGCAACTGGTACAAGCACGATATTGTAAATAAACGCCCAGAAGAGGTTCTGAAGGATGGTCTGGACAGTGCCCCTGGACAGGCTGATAGCATGGCTGACACCTTTCAGGCTGCCCCCAATCAGAGTGATGCCTGCAGCTGCCATTGCTACGTCAGTACCGGTGCCGATGGCGATGCCGACATCGGCTTGAGCTAGCGCTGGCGCATCATTGATTCCATCGCCAACCATGGCGACGACATTTTCACTCTGCAGCTTTTTCACTTCGGCTGCTTTATCACGAGGTAATACTTCGGCTAAAACTGTTTCAATGCCCACCTGGCTGGCAATCGCTTCAGCAGTTTTTTGATTGTCGCCCGTAATCATAACCACCCTTAGACCGAGCTTTTTCAGGTCAGCGATGGCCTGGCGCGAATCTGATTTTAAGGTGTCTGCAACAGCTACAAGGCCAAGCAGATCATATGGACCTTCGCTTCCATCCGCCCTTTCTGCAACGAGCATGACGGTTTTTCCATTTGCTTGCAAGCGGGTAATGTCATTGTGAAGCTTGTCTATGATGATACCTTCGTTTTGAAACATACGCGGGTTGCCAACAATAAGATTTTTGCCTTCCAGGCTGGAGCGGATACCAAATCCGCTGACTGCTTTGAAATAATCCAACTTGGCCAGTTCCAACTGCTTTTCTTTGCCGGCGCGCGTGATGGCTTTGCCCAGTGGATGTTCTGAGCCTTGCTCGGCACTGGCAACCAGTCGAAGAATTTCACGAGTGGTTGTTTTCGTAAAAGAGAGGATGTCGGTTACCGAAGGTTCACCGGTCGTTATGGTGCCTGTTTTATCGAGAACAACCACACTAATGCGCCCGGCTCGTTCCATGGTTTCGCTGTTTTTAAAGAGAATTCCATTTTCTGCTCCTTTGGTAGTGCCAACCATAATGGCAGTGGGGGTGGCGAGCCCCAGAGCGCACGGGCAGGCGATTACCAGCACCGCAACGGCATTGATCATTGCGCCGGTCCATTCAGCCCGACCGATCATAAACCAGGTGAGGAAAGTCAGCAGGGCAATGCCAACCACGGCTGGCACAAAATAAGAACTGACGCGGTCGGTTAGTTTCTGGATGGGTGCTTTGCTGCCCTGGGCTTCCTGCACAAGCCTGACAATTTGAGACAGGGTAGTATTCTTGCCTATTTTTGTTGCTTCAAACTGGAACAGGCCTTCTCGATTAATGGTTGCCCCGATCACTTCGTCGCCCGGACCTTTGCTAACGGGCATGGATTCGCCTGTAATCATCGATTCGTCGAGGATGGAGTGGCCATCATTAATAATTCCATCTACGGGTACTTTTTCCCCCGGTCGAACTACGATCACATCTCCTACGGTCACTTTTTCAACACTTATTTCAGATTCGACCCCATTTGATAGCACATTGGCGGTTTTGGCTTTTAAATTCATCAACGATTTTAGTGCCTGGGAGGTCTTGCCACGTGCTCGTGCCTCGAGGAATTTCCCAAGCATGATTAGTGTGATGATCACCGAGGCGGTTTCGTAATATACATTCGGACTAAGAATTAATCCAACGGTGACGCCCAGGCTAAAAAAATAGGCGACTGACGAACCTAGTGCGATCAATACATCCATGTTGGCCCCGCCTGCTCGCAGGCTTTTGTAAGCACCAACATAATACTGCCTGCCCACAAAAAACTGCACGATAGAGGCGGGAATCAACATGGCGAGCTGTTCATAGCGGAATCCGGGTAGCCCGAAATCACGGGACATACTGAAAATCATCAACGGTATCGTGAATACCAGCCCGATGATCAGCAGACGTTTTTGGCGATTGGTTTCTTCGGTACGGATTGTGGTTTCTGCATCTTCGATAGTTTCGGATTCATTGAGTTGAATAAGATCAAATCCTGATTTTCGAGTCAGGGCAGCGATTTCTGAAATGCTAATCATGCCTGGAATATAACTGAACGAAAGGCGACCGGTGGCATAGCTTGCATTGGCTTCCAGGATGCCGTTTTGACGACCAATTACCTTTTCCAAGGTGAGAGCATCGGAATTGTCACTCAGCCCGGTTACTGGCAAGTCGGCTTTCCCAATCGCCACTCCGTAGCCAATTTTCTGGATTTTATCGATGATCCCCTGTTCATTTAGCTGGGTAGTATCAAAACTAACCGTTAATTTTTCACTGGCAAGGTTGACATTTGCGATGTCGATTCCGGGTAACTTGCGGACATTGCGTTCAATCGCTGAGGCGCAATTTGCGCAAGTCATTCCCGTCACAGGCATGGTGACATTTTTTATTGTTGCCATAGATCTCCATGGTGAACTAACAATAATTGAAAATATTATTATAAAGGTGTGTGGAATTACCTAAAGTTTATCATGAACTTTTATGATGGATTGAGAATATCTGTTGGTAAACAAAAATAACCCGCCTCCAGTGGGAGCGGGTTATTTTTGGTGCGCCCGGCATGGGCGTTGACTAGAGGGTGAAAGACCCATATGGAGGCTGATTGCGCCAACCAATAGCCAAGAGCAAGGGCGTCACTGCGAGGTGGGGTCTGGAGGAAGCTGGAGGCAAACCTGTGACTTGAGGAACACGAAGCGCATACAAGGCTATCTAAGCCGGGCGAGTTAGCCAGAAATAACGAAGCCCAATGCAATCAAGGACTTGGGGAGTAAATGCGACAAGGGTGCAGGGAAAGTCAACGTTCTTACCCGGGGAGACCTGTCGTCCGGCTATCAAAGTAACTCTGACAGTGATGTCAGATTGAGACGGTAGGAGTCAGCCGAGGCCATAGTACTGGATGTTTCTTTCAGGAAGGGCTGAACATCGAGAGGATGAGTACGACGAGCAGTTCGAGGGATGAACACAGAAGGCTGCCTGCCTCGGAAAGAGGAACTACTGTGCAATCGAAACGGGTGAAGCCTGTGGGAGTTGTGCGGAGAGCCGAGCATCCCCGGCACGAGACAGAGGAAAATCCAACGCAAGAGTTTTTGTGCTATTCTCGGTGAACCGCCGGATGCGGACCCGCATGTCCGGTGGTGTGAGAGGGGGCGGCTAGCCGCCGCTCCCTACTCGATT
>CAIVSQ010000106.1 GCA_903908605.1 uncultured Anaerolineae bacterium | reverse complement strand
TGGTGACGCTTTGAGATTCCAAATCCACCTGGCGGAGTTCAGCGCCATTTTGGGTGGAGACGACATAATACAAACCACGACCGTCGGAAGTCCAACCCTTCAGCTCCTCGGCATCGATACCCTGGAGAGCACGGCGCAGACCGCTCCCATCAGGTTGGATGACATATAAATCAGCGTCGAGGTTACGGAAGAAAGCAATCTGCTTCCCATCGGGTGACCAATGCGGCAGGTAATCACCATCAACTGTATTGGGAATATGGTTTGTTGTGCCACTGGCCAAGTTGACAAGATACAGGCCATCAACATCTGAGTAGGCAACTTGGGAACCATCTGGTGCGAAGGGACCAACACCCTGACCGAAGAACTGCTTATTGCTTCCATCCAGGTTGATCGTAAACATGCCGGAGTTGGAAGGATTGAGATCCTTGCCATCCTCAACCGTTCGGGCAAAACCGACCAGAGCGCCCGTCAGATTGGCCGGTATTGGGGCTGGGTTGGCTAACGCTGATTGCCACGAATCAGGTGTGAGGCAGGCCTGAGGTGATGCCGTGGGAACGATGATATTCGCAGGTGCATCGGGCGTCCATTGCAAAGACCAAACCTGAGGGTCACTAAGTTCCAGGCTGAACGAGACTTTCAATTTTCCCTTTGGCAATTCCGAATAGCCCACAAAGTAGGATAACCCTGCAGGTGCATCCTCGGTTGAATAACTCATGAATTCCAGACCATTGATATCGAGGTAGAGATTCGAGATGGCGTTATCCATCGGTTCAAAGTTGAAACGATAACCAAAGGCACCTGGTGTTTCGGGATTGGTATCGACGCGAATGGACAACAACTTGAAGATGCGACCTGCCGCATTGAATTCCTGGTTAACCTGCCACTCCTGTCCCAGCTCGGGCTTTTCACCAGCGTCAAATTCGTACGTGAGCGGCGGATCGTTGCGGGTGGGGTAAGAGGATACTGTAGAAAACTTGATGGTCAAAGGTGGGACAAAGCCTTTATCCACCTGCACGGCCCAATCTTCAGTGGTGACCAATCCATCAGGACTGGAAGGGGGAAATACCGCGTCCTGCGGCATTTTCCATGGCAGGAAATTGCCCTTGCCATCCAGTAAGGTACGCATGCCCATCGTCGAATAACCGAGTGAGTTGGTCTGGATGACAAACTTACCCATCAGGATATAGCTATCCGCCAATTCAACAACTTTTGTGATGGAAATCGGCATATCAGTGGCAGCAGTCGTTGGCACAGAAGTAGGAACATACTCAAGTACGGGCAAGGCGGTCATATCGGGCGGCGCAGCAACGAAACGCAAAGGTATTTCCCAATTTTCAGGTAGGACACGTGGCAAGACATCGCCCGGTACGCAACCGATGAAAAGGGTTGCCTCATTGTTGGCTGGCGGTACAGCCGCGTATGTGTAATGATAGCGACTGCCGGAACCCCAGTCATTACCCTGTGAGCCCGTCGGCTGTAACGGCGCGCCAGCCGAAAGGCGCAAGGCGGGAGCAGGATAACAATCCGGGGTCTCTTCCTGATTTGGCACTTTGTCGACGGGGACATTTTCAAATGCAACCACAACAATGGACCTGTCAGCACTGAGGACGGCATTCTCAACGGTTACTTTGATGCCACCGCGTGTTTGTGAGACAGGTTCTGCCAGTACGCGCAGTTGTGAAGTTTGATCCACAATTCCCAAGCCAGGGATATAACCTAACCTTATGCCTAGCGCGTATGCCACACCGCTCAGCATAAATAAAACAATCAAAGCCATCAAAATCGCTGCAAACGGACGAGTACGGTTGGGGTTCATCGGAGATTTCCTTTCGAGTTCGGCCGCAAGATTCGGCCAAAGGTTTAAGTTCTCCGGGATGCCGCGCTGGGCGAGCTGTTCCAAAGTCGCTTTCATTTTTGGGCTTCTCATAGCTCACTCCTTTGCATTAGTTCTCGAAGGCGCTCACGGGCGGCGTTCAGCAACCATTTGATCGTACCTGCTGCGGAACCGGCCTGCTGGGCCATTTCTTTTTCACTCATGTCGAGAAAATATCGCTGCACCACCACCGCCCGTTGGCGGGGGGATAATTTTTGCATTGCATCCCAGAGTTGTTGTTGGACTTGCCTGGACTCCACCTGCGCCTCGATCGATTCCACCCTGGCAGCAAGTTCCGCTAAATCGCTTTCTTCCGCCTCATCCAAG
Organism: uncultured Anaerolineae bacterium; assembly: GCA_903908605.1. Classification (GTDB taxonomy): domain Bacteria; phylum Chloroflexota; class Anaerolineae; order Anaerolineales; family Villigracilaceae; genus UBA5195. The sequence continues at coordinate 1,898 of CAIVSQ010000106.1, read as the reverse complement.
GCTACATGCCTGGTGGATTTTTGCATCAGCTTCACTGACGCATTGACCACACTGCGCAAAAACCATGGTTCGAAGGGACGGGTTTCATCGAAACTGCGGATGGAACGAAAAACCTGCATGAAACAATCATGCACAACATCCTCTGCCAGTGCCGAGTGACCGGTAATCAGGAAAGCTGTGCGCACAGCCTTAACTTGATATCGCATCACCAAGAACTCCAACCCACTGAGGTCGCCGTTTTTAAGTCGTAAAATCGCTTGTTGTTCGTCCATAATGTCCTATATTATTATTATCTCCAACAGGACCAAAAGGTTGGGTATGCAGAATATATTCCAATATAGACCAAAAATCAGCGCAGCGGTTCTTGATATTGCGGGTGGTAATGGGAATAGCTAAATCGACATGATTGCCCCCTTGTTGATGTGTGACCAAGTTGCAGCCTATTGGCGGAATATCGCCAATAAAATAACGGCACCACGAGGAAATTCCTTGGGGAGCCGCTATTTAGTAGTATCCAATCACCTGGTAATACTGATGTCAGGTGGTAAATAGAGTCTTTTTTTATAGCAAAATATTTGCAAATAAATCCAATCCGAAATCCAATTGTGCAATATTTCGCATGGGTGGCTGGATTATTGGCTCTTTGGAAGGTTCCAATTGAAACCGCTGTTACTCTTCCTGCTAGCAGCGACCCACACGAGTAAGGGTATCGCTCGAATCATAAGGTCGAAACATCAATCGCAATCTGAACTCACCTGGCCAGATCAAGTACTTATCAAGGGTGGCAGGACCACAGGAATTGCCACCCAAGCCGCACTGGGCTAGATCGAGATTCAAGATTGTTTCGGGCCGGCGAACCAATTCGTTGGTGTGCATGGCTTGATACAGATCATCGGCTGTAAAGTGACTGGCGGAAACTTCCATGAGTGGCTCGCTCATTACCAGCAGACCCTGCCCTTCAGCATTGCTTAAAGCAGCCCAGCGTACATCGGTTTTGTTGCCATGTTCCTGGGGAAGGATGTATGGAACAAACTGGTCATCCACAGTGGAATGATACAGACCTACCGGTACGCCTGCCTTTCGATCGGAATAACTTTCTCCGGGACCACGCCCGAGCCAGGTAAAGGTCTCAAAACCCTCTGGCAGGCTCATCGTTAAACCGAGGCGCGGTAAGGGCGGCAATTCACCAAAACACTTCACCTGCAGATCGATTTCCAAGCCGGCATTCGCGTAAATACGGTAGCTAATGTTTTGTAAAAAGCCGGCCTGCAACCCTTCTGCCATCGAGGTATAACCAACCTTCAGACATACTAAATCCGGATTTGGCTGTTCGACTTCAATCTTTTCCAGATTATGTTGAATCCGATTGAAGCCAGCTTGCAGCCAGCGATATAACAGCTTACTGGGATCGGTAATATCCCACTTAAAACCATCATTATCCGTTGCCGCCCGCCAGACGTTCAGCATCGGGCCCGTCTTGATTAGGGCGACCTTTTTCCAATCATAGCGCGCCAACACGCCCGTTTTGCGATTGAATTCCAATTCAAAACCGTTCCCAACGACAACTATTTCCCCAGCTGTTTCCTTCACACTCAACGGGAAAGCACTATGACTACACGACCTTTTCTCGTCTCGCGATAGCCACGACAACTTAAATTGTTCCCACGCAACCTCATGACCTGCCTTTGCCCAGGCTTTATCGTCAACAAGATAGAAACGCATCATCAACCAATACTCACCTGAATATTCCGAATGCGGTTGCGCGAATGGAATCTGCAAATTTGAGGAAGACCCAGGTTGTGTTTTTAAAATCGGTAGTTGTCCGGATTGAAGAACTTCTCCATCCCGAATTAATTCCCAGGTTCCACGCAGATATTCCAACGTGGAAAAATCATGCC
>CAIVSQ010000105.1 GCA_903908605.1 uncultured Anaerolineae bacterium | reverse complement strand
GCTGCTCTTCACGGTGTTTTTGAAAAGGTGCTGCTGCCCGGATGGTAGCATCAAAAGCAATATCAGTGCTGCCATTGGCGGGCCGCGCCATCACGTAACGACCGCGCTTTCGATCGGTGTGCGTTTGAGATCGACGCCCTGAGTTCTTTCGAGTTAATTTATCCAGTGGCGTATCGAGTTTTCGTGGAGCAAAAGTTTCGCCCGTCTTGACCTTTTGACCTCCATCCCACCAATTGGCATTCTGGGAGGCAAAAACGTCCTGACGGGCGGGTTCAGTCACGGAAGATTGCTTGGAATCATCCTCCGCGCGTTCTTCTACGATCGACTTTTTTTTTCCTGAGAATCTGCCTGCTCCTGTGATTCTTCACCGGCATCGCCCTCAGTGGACTGGCCAACCAGGTTTTCAATGCGTTCCTGCAGTTGTTCCGCAGTTACTTCGGCTTGGTAAAAAGGACCACGTTTAATGCGATGAGGCAAAGCAAGTTCCGCGGCAAGAGCAATATCATGATCCGTGATCACTGTACGCCCATCAAAGGCAGCCTGAGCACGAGCAGCTTTCAAAATAACCAGATCAGCCCGGTGACCATCAACATTCAAAGAAGATGTCAGGGCAGCAATAGATAACAAATCACGCTTGGAATAACTCACTTTCCCAACCAGTTTACGTGCCTGGGCAATTTTCAGGGAAAGTTCCTCTTCCTGCTGGAGGAAGGTTTGGCAGAATGCATCCGGATCTGCTTCAAAAGCAATGTTCCGTTCCATGATCTGAACGCGTTCACGAGCGTCCCGAATACCAGTGATATCCACAGCGAATGCAAAACGGTCTAACAGCTGAGGACGCAGTTCACCTTCCTCAGGATTCATCGTTCCTACCAGGATAAAGCGCGCCGGATGCGAGAAGGAAATGCCTTCGCGCTCCACAATGTTCATGCCCATGGCCGCTGAATCGAGTAGCAAGTCAACCACATGATCATCAAGCAGGTTAACTTCATCGATATACAACAAACCACGATTAGCGTTCGCTAAAACACCTGGCTCAAAATGACGTTCGCCCTTTTGAATAGCCTGCTCAATATCCAGCGTCCCTACCACTCGATCTTCCGTCGCAGAAACAGGAAGGTTCACAAAAGGAATGGGCCGAACGTCAAAAGGTAAATCTTTCAACGTAAGCGCCCGCTCTTTGCACTCAGTACACCACGAATTCGGATTTTCCGGGTCGCAGCCAAAACGACAATCTTTGACCGCACGTACTTTCGGCAATAAAGCAGCAAGGCCACGGGCAGCAGTGGATTTAGCAGTTCCACGCTCACCACGTATCAAAACCCCGCCCACCCGGGTATCAACAGCATTCAAAATAAGCGCGCGCTTCATGCGCACCTGGCCAACAATTGCAGTAAATGGATATATGATATGCATGACGTTTCCTCGGTCGAAATTATACTACCCAATACCCGCAAATTTTCCGATTTACGTCCAGAATTTTTCAATATATCCAAGATAATATTCGCCAAACAGTAAAAATGATAATAAAATGATCGAAAAGCACCCCAAAACCACTCCCAGGAAAACTCATTGCCAACAGCTTTTATTAAAGTATTGTCAACTTGAACAATCACCTGTATAATCAATCCTAATCTCTTTATATCGGAGCATTTCAGTTATGATTGATGAACAGGACGCCCTGCAGGGGCAAGGGGGCCGCGAAGAGCAGTTCCAGAGCGACAACCATGAAACAATGGAAAGTCTCATGCGGTCAGAAGACGCCGGTTTAGAATTCCCCATGCAAGGGGAAATTCGACAAGGTGTGATAGCCAGCATTTCATCCTCCCAGATTTTGGTCAGCGTCGGATCTAAATCCGAAGGTGTGATCATGGGACGGGAATTAGAACAGATTCCTACCTCTGAGCGCGAAGCGCTTTCAGTTGGTCAGGAGATTCCCGTTTACGTGATCAACCCCGAAGACCAGAACGGGAACGTCATTCTTTCCTACACCCGCGCCCGTGAAGCTATGGGCTGGGAACTGGTTGAGAAGATGCAGGAAAGTAGTGAAGCCTTTGAAGGCAAAATCGATGGCTATAACAAGGGCGGTCTCATTGTCCTGGTGCATGGCCTACGTGGCTTCATTCCTGCCTCTCAAATCAGCATGGCACGCCGTAGCTCGGCCCAAGGGGATACCCCCGATCGCTGGGCCCGGATGATTGGCGAAACAATTGGTGTGCGCATCATTGAAGTTGATCGCGCCCGCCGCCGCCTGATCCTTTCAGAGCGGGCTGCCAATCCTGAAAGCCGCCAGTCTTTGAAAGAACGCGTTATCGAAGGTTTGGAAGAAGGCCAGGTGTATACCGGTCGCGTAACTTCGGTTGCCGACTTCGGTGCTTTCGTCAATGTCAACGGCGCTGACGGTCTCGTTCATCTTTCGGAACTCTCCTGGGAGCGCGTACAACACCCAAGTGAAGTCCTTGAAGTTGGACAGGAAGTCAAAGTCAAGGTCATCAGCGTTGACAAAGACAAAAAACGCATCGGCTTATCCATTCGTGCTCTTCTCGGCGACCCGTGGAATGAAAAAGTTTCCAAATTCAAGGTCGGTCAGCTCGTTGAAGGCACAATTACCCGTCTAACCAAGTTTGGTGCTTTTGCCCGCCTTGAAGGCGATGTGGAAGGTCTTATCCACATCTCTGAATTGAGCGAAAATCGCATCAATCACCCCAAAGAATCCGTCAAAGAGGGTGATGTCCTCACCCTGCGGGTTATCCGCATCGACGAAGAACAGCGCCGTATCGGGCTCAGTCTTCGCAAGGTCGACTCGGGAGCTTATGCAGACATGGACATGAAAGCCTTGGCAGCGGAACTCACCCCTGATAACGAAGAATAATTATTAAAAAAATGAGAGCGCACCTGCCCGGTGCGCTCTTTTTTTACATTCCCCGGTTGGAATGCAACCTATCCCCCACCAAATTTAGTACCAGGAAACGCGAGTAATTTTCAATGACCCATCTCATCGTGGATGCCCATCTGGATATGGCTTACAACATGATCACTTATGGTCGTGATTATACAAGGCCAGTTGAAGAAACACGACAGCGAGAAATTGGCAGCATTGCCGTAAAAGATAACGGCGATACTGTGCTAAGCTGGCAGGAATTTCAGCGAGGGCGGGTTGCATTTGTTTTCTCTACCCTTTTCGCCGCGCCCAAACGTGATAAATCTTCCGATTGGGGCAGCCAGGTTTACACAAACTCAGACCAAGCCTACAAACTTTATCAAAACCAAATTGACGTTTACAACCGGCTCTTTGATACCCACCCCGATAAATTTACACCCATTCGTTTCAAGAACCAGTTTGAAAAAATACTTGAGCAATGGCAGCAGACAGACAAACCCGCTCCGACTGGATTGATAACCCTGATGGAGGGGGCAGACTGTGTCCGTTCCATTGGCGAACTGGAGGAATGGTGGCAGCGTGGCGTCAGAGTCATAGGACCAGCCTGGAAAGCAACCCGCTACTGTGGCGGAACCCGCGAACCAGGGCCGCTAACAAAAGAAGGGCACCAACTTTTGGAAGCAATGGCCCCCATCGGCTTCACTCTCGATTTAAGCCACATGGCCTGGGAATCCGCATTGGAAGCGTTGGATATATACGAGGGGAACCTCATTGCCTCCCATGCCAACGCACTCAAACAAGTAAAGCACGGCTCAATCAACCGATTTCTAACCGATGAAATCATTGAAGGGATTATTCAACGAGATGGAGTAATTGGCATCGTTCCTTTCAACCGGTTCCTTGATGAAAGTTGGAAAAACCAGGACCCACGCTCCAATGTACCCCTGGACATGGTGGCAGCCCAAATGGATTACATTTGCCAGAGAGCCGGCAATACCAACCACGTAGCCTTTGGCACTGATTTTGATGGTGGTTTTGGGCTGCAACATATACCCGAGGGCTTGAACACCATCGCAGACCTCCACATGCTTGTCCCCCTGCTCGAAGCTCGTGGATATTCCAATGAAGATATCGCCAAGATTTTTGGTGGCAATTGGATCAGGATTTTAAAGAGGACACTCCCCTTATGAACGAAACCACCCAACCTCAGGAAGTAAGCACACTGACCATCCAGGCCGAACGTGTTCGTTTTGGGCTGGCGACAAGCCTGGCAGGTTTAATCGTCATGGTGTTTGGCGCTAAACCAGAGTGGTTTGGGCTAGATCGCAGCCCGGTTATTGGTTTCGTCCAAATCGCCTTCTTCCTGGCAGGCCTGACAATTATTTGTCTTGGAGGCTACGTTGGGCTGGCTGCCCTGTGGGGAAAGCAGGAAAAATCGATTCTGGCAGATATTGGCAGCCGTTTAATCAGTACCGGCTATGTAATTGCGCTTTTTTCGGGCATGGCCGACATCTTTGGGCTGACCATCGCAAAAGACGCAAAAACACCCTTTTTTGGACCCTGGCAGCAAGCCGGGATGGAAGTGGGAATGATCGTAATCGCCGTTGGTATATTAATGCTCATACCCTACAACCACTTAAGCAAAAAAGTTGTTACCCCCTGACCGCCATTTATTTTAGAAGCCCAAGCATAAAAAAAACCACCTGATCGGTGGTTTTTTTGTGCCCCCACAGGAATTCGAATCCTGGTCATAACCTTGAAAGGGTTGCGTCCTAGTCCACTAGACGATGGGGGCGGGCTTCGCGAAATTCGCGATTTATTACTCGAGCGGGCAGGATTTTATCATCACACTTCCCACAGGTCAAGCATTTTTGATACCAAATACTGCCAATTTTCCTTTTTCATGGGATAAACTGACCGCTCACCTTTATTCAAATTACTCGGATGTGCTCGGACGGTTTTGTCCACGCTTTGCCTGGGGCAAACGTCGCCTTGGTCGGTCGGTAATTGTTGTCTGACCAGCGTTCGGGCTCAATAGGGTTGTCAACCAATTAACAGCACGTTCGTCGTATTCACGCTTACCACATACATCACACACCCAGGCCGGAAAATTAGGAACTGTGACAAGTTCTTCATCCAACCATGTGAAATACGTAATAAAGCGCAATCTCATCATACCAGCCTGGCACTCATTGCAAGGAACTGCCGCCGGATCCTTTGAAATACTCATAACGCACCCACTTCACGAAGAATTGAGACACTGGCACTAGCGCCAATTCGATTTGCACCAGCCTCAATCATTACAAGTGCATCCTTTAGAGTACGAATTCCACCTGCAGCCTTTATACCCATGGCAGCACCAGCGACGCGGCGCATGAGAATTACATCCTCTGCGGTCGCTCCACTAACTCCGAAGCCAGTGGAAGTCTTTACGAAATCCGCGCCGGCCTGCTTGCACATCAATATTCCGATAATCTTTTCCCGTTGATCCAGGTAACACATCTCCAGGATGACTTTTACCTTCGCACTGCCAGCTGCAGCAACGACTACCGCCTGAATATCGCTCATCACCTGCGAATAATCAGCGCTTTTCATCGCGCCGATATTAATCACCATATCAATTTCAGCCGCCCCATCCTTGATCGCTTGCCGTGTTTCAGCCACCTTGATTTTAGTAGGAACAGCGCCCAAAGGAAAACCAACCACCGAACAAACCAGAACATCAGACCCAGCCAACCGTTTCGCAGCAAGAGGTACGTTTACTGAATTCACGCACACAGTGGCGAAGTGATATTGTCTGGCTTCAAAGCACAGTTTTTCAACTTGGGCAGCACTGGCATCCGGTTTCAAGACAGTATGGTCAATCCACCCGGCGATGGCAACACCAATGGGTGCAGGCAAAGCAGCAGGCAGCGCGGGCAGCTCAAGCAGATACTCATCCGCCAGGGAAAGAAGTTCCTTCAGGCTGTTTTTCATTATTGAGTAACCTTGGTGAAATCAAAATGGTCGATTACTTTCCATTCGGTGAATGGCCAATAAATCAACACCGATTTGCCAATAATCTCTTTCATTGGCAAGAAGCCCCACGAATGGGAATCGGATGAATCATTACGATTATCCCCCATGACAAATAGTTCACCTGCGGGCACTTCCCACCTGCCACTGTATAACGGTGGAGCAGCAATATACGGCTCAATCAATGGCTGTCCATTTACAGAAACAACACCATTAGACACCGTAATCCGATCACCTGGCAGGCCAATAACTCTTTTGATCAAGTCCTGACTGGTGGGATCAATTGGAAAGTGAAACACAATAATATCACCACGCTGGGGAGCGCCAACACGATATGCAAGACGGTTTACCAGAACAAATTCTCCATCCTGCAGGGTTGGGTTCATTGAAAAGCCATCCACCCGCACGCGGGCAGACAACGCATTAATCGCCAGAAATAATACCGCAGAGAGTAGTAGGGTTTCAAGTAAGTCCAAAAAAAAGCGTCCCCATCCCGGGGAACCCGCTTCAGTGGTTTCAACGGCTTCTGCCGCTGGTTCGATTGTTTCTACGATAGGTTCTTCCAAAATGCCTCCATTGATGGGTCGATTATACCATTCGAACTATTAAACACGACCCCAAGCGAAAAAGGTAGGAACAAATAGAACCCGTTCGCCATTGGCTCTCGCCGCCTGATCGAGAATTTTTAACCGCAGCAATTCTTCCCTGGAGACTGCACCTTCCGTATCATGGGCAAGAACATTCCATTCCTGCTCATCTTCAACAGGGCTACCACCTTCACGCCATTCGCCACCAAGAATACCGCTTTCGACACCGCGAAAACCAGCCCGTACAAACAAGCCAGCAAGTTTACGCCCCATAACCGGGTCTGCTCCCTGCTTGCGAAGTGAATCCGCCTGCCAACGCCCTACCTGAGATAATGGTTCAGGATAATCAATGCGACCCCCGTAATCTGGCTCTGCCAGTGCCAGCACCACGCCCCCCGAACGGGTAACCCGTCGCATTTCCTTCAATGCCCCAAGCGGATCTGGCAGCCATAATAACAAGAAATGACAGTAGGCCAGATCAAAAACGCCATCCGCATACGGCAGCGAAGCCACGTCCCCACATGCAAGTACAGCACCCGGCGCATGCTGACCAGCCTTATCGAGCACTGCGTAATTCACATCCAAACCATGCAGCGTAGTGAGAGGCGGAAACTCGCACAACAAAGCCCCAGTCCCACAACCAGGCTCCAGCACACGCCCGCCAGCGGGAATCCCTACCTTGCCAAATAAATATGAGCGCAGCTGTTCAGTCCAACGCGCCTGCTGTACATAACGAGTATGCCAATCCATCGAAATATTATCCGCCACCGAAACAAAAATTATTATGGATTCTAGAACCGGCCTGCAATGCCAGGAATACCCAACCTTATGGTTTTTTTTCAGCCCAATTCATCACAAATTGGGCTTGTTCAGGTGTTTCAGGTGATCTCGGATGCCAGGCCGATTTCGGAACCTTTTTCCACCAGCCTGCCAACTCTGCGAGGGCCTGCGAACCAGTTTGCCCATGCCGAACAAGGAAACAGCCCACACTGGTACCAGTCCGTCCAATGCCACCATGGCAATGGACGTATGTTCTGCGACCCTGTTCCAAAGAATGATCAATAGCATCCAGAATGGCGGTCATGACACCAGGAGTGGGCAAACCAAAATCCATGATTGGGAACCGCAAATGTTCCACCTGCCTGCCATAATAACTTGCCTGTTCCATCAGCAATTTGCTGTAACCCGGCAGCTCATTTACCCCGGTAAAGTCAATAAAAGTGTCAAAATCAGCATCCAGGAAAGCATCCAGGCGCTGCCGCGTTTTCTCAACAGCAAATTGAATCCCAGGATATTCCCCCGCCAATAATCGTCCAGGAATAACCCAATATGACTCTGCTATCGGTCTTGCCGGAATTGGGTCTGTTTGAGCAAAAAAGTTGTTTATCGACATTATGATTGATCTACATCCGCATCTGAAGAGGATCCCTTCTCGGGGTGATAAAAATTGAATTGGTAGGCTTCAACCATATCCACAATAATACTCGCCTCCTCCTCATTTACTTCCTTAAATTCAAAACCTATGTTGTAAAAAGCCGGGTCAACATCCGGACGACACCATGCCACCCGCGCATCCATATCCAGGTGATCAACTGAAAATAGTGGAGGGTCTGGGAGATCAAACCTCAGTTTGTAATACTCACCTTCAGGCAAAGGGTCATCGCTGATCAACATGGTACCATTTTGGCTCAGATCAGCCAGGTAGCCAAGAACCTTAGCCGTAACCCGGTCAAAGACACGTGAATAAACAGCAAGATATTTTCGATCAATCTGTCTTCGCTCGCGCATAGTTGTCTCCTGTTACTTATAGTTTATTCGGATTTCAGAAAAAATCAACAAAACCCTAACAGCAGACCACGCTTATCGGCAAACTCCCCGCTACCAAAAATATCCAGAATACTCGCGGCTGCCCGATCCAGTAAATCCGAATAACGTTTGACATTCACCATACGCGCATCAAACGCCCCCAACCCACAAGCCCATACGCCTGGCCGGCCCAATGTATACACGAAGCCAATGGTTTGTCCTGGGGCAATGGAATGCCCCTGTTCCTGCAGCAGCTGACCAGCCCGCGCCGCTGGTGGCGGAGATTTATAATCTTGCACGGCCCTGCTCAGGCGCTGAGTAACCACCAGCTCCTGCATCGGCACACGACCAGCACGCAGCTCTTTATGCGCCCGGGCAACGATTGCACACGCCGCAGGGACCAACTTGCGCGCCTCTGCCAGCGAAGCCCCCTGCGCCAGGCAGCGCAATACCGCCAGCTGCACTCCCGCAACCCAGGGCGGGGTATCATGTCTTCTCAGCTCAATCCCTCTATACTTAATTTCCCCATCTATAAAAACGCCAAAATAGCGGTTCGGAACCGGTATGCGCGCATCACTTTTGGATGGCAAAAAGGCTACCCAACGATACACCCCGTCCAGTGAAATCGAAATCCCCGTTTGCCGGGCAATTTCATCCAACAGAATATTAAAATCCCCCGCCAACCGACAGCCAGATTTCTGAACAAATAAGCAATCGACATACATGTGCAGCACGGTATAGCCCATATCCTCCGAGATGTCTTTGGCTTGCAGCAGCAACTCCCGGCTCCAGGCTGTCACAGCTTCATGAGATTCTATCCGCCCAAAACGAGCGTTTTTATAACCCAAATAACCAAAACAGACCACCAGCAGCCACTTCAGCGCAGCGGAACGTGATTTTAGGCTTTTTACCCGGCAGTCGCGCGGATTCAAAGCCGAGACCATGCGCTTAAGCGCAAGACGCTTTTCCAACAATGGGCGCAGGCTGAGCGGCACCAGACCGGCTGGGTTGGCTTGTTGATTGCCAGTTTCGGGGGAAATATTAAAATTCACCATGATGGAAGGGTACATCGAAGCAAAATCTATTTGCGCAACTTCTTCATGCAGACCCACCAACGGCTGGTAGATCATGCCGCCCTTATCGGCCCGAATCAATTCTTCCAGGGTCTTGGGTGACTCGGCTTGCTGTTTTACGAAAGGGACCAGTACCCCAATACGCAGCGCTGTCAGCATCTGCATAGCGGTTATGCCAGCACCAGGTGATTTTCTGGCCATCTCCTGCACGCCCAAGCCACTCACACGCGCCTGCTCCAGCACACCTTCCAGGCCATACTCACCATATAACATCGCGTTACGCTTATCAATATGCCAGCGCCCAAACAAATGAACCTGCGCCCCACGAAAAACAACCTGCCCATAAGAAAAATAACTGTGGGCTTTGCGCCGCAAAACCTCCCGCGCGGGATCGCGGTTGGGGTTAATCGACAATTTTTGAAAAAGCCAGGTGTCACCGTAATCCGTCAGAATCAGGTCCGGATCAAATTTCCGCAAGCTGCTAACCAACGCAATTTCAAGGCTGCGCTGTGGTTCCAGATCCAGCCAATAACAGGCGCGTTCATATTTAACTTGCAAGCGCCTGGGTACCGCCAATCCCGGATCAACGTCCAGGCTAAGCTCCAGTATGCGCAGCGGCAGTTCTTCAGGCTCCAAATCCCACGGGGAATCCAACGGGGTAATTTCCCGAACACGGTTCCCTTCACAGCTTAGCCGGCAACGGCCCAACAATGCCACCCCGGTTTGGGCGGCAAACCGTAAAGACAAGGGGATATCGGCATCATACCAATCCAATTCAGGAAATTGACCAGCAACCTGTGAGAATAAATCCTGCAAACCAGCTGGCCCGCTTAGTTTGATCGCCATGACATCGCGCACCCCACTGAACAAATCGCGGCGTGTCTCGCGGGTAAGCTGAAGGACCTTGTCCTGCAAAAACCGCCAGGCGCCGCGCAAGTGAGCAGCTACACCGGCCGCGTAAAACGTAACGCAAAAATCCATCCGCAGCATCACCCGCTGCCCATCATCACACAACAGCCAGAAGGATACCCCTGTTTCGTCTTCATAGAGATCAAGCATCCACCCTGAATACTCATTCATACTTCAGCCTGTTTTTTAGCTGCGCGACCTCCTCGCGTAGAATCGCCACTTCGCGAGCCTGCTCAAGCAAAATCGCCAGCAGCACGGCTTCAAACGGCAGCAAAGCATCTGTCTGGCTAATGGCGGCGATATGGCAGCGGGCTGATGCAAACATGCCATCGAGGATATATTGATCGGCCCTCCGCAAAGTCCGGCGAAACCTTCCCAGCGACGCCTCTGTTTCGCTAATCTGTTGAGTGATAGTCGGTAATGTACGCCCCATTGTCTTACTCCAAAAATAATGCTGGCTGAGTAGCTGTTTGATCAAGCAAATTCTGAATAATCACACGATCTGCCTTTGCGCACACCCGCTCAAGCAGATAAACCCGCCCATTAAGCGGTGCGGGTGAAAGTGTAATGAGAAACGGTGCAAACCTGCTCAGCCTATCCACCTCACGCAAGCACATTTCGACCAATCGATCAACCTCAACTGGCCGAACCTGCTCATCGTGGAACCCGGCCAGAAAATCAATCAGCAGAATTGGCTGGCGCACTGCCGGCGTGCTTTGCAGCAAGGCCAACATCTGGTAGCAGGTAAACGCACGGCGAATAAAAATACGCCGCGCGATCTGGTCTACATAGCGAGTGCGCCGGCGCAGTAAATGAGCCAGGCGATACGGTTGAAAACGATTGCCCCCGTCAAGCACTGTCAGAGAACCGTTCAAGGCCAATTCAGCCGCCAGCTCGCTGACCGCATCACGAGCAGCGTGGGGCGCGCAGACAACCATCAAAGCACCAGGACGAAGCGAGGAAAGGATATCCATGTGCTCAGTGTATACAGCCCCGCTTGGTTTCAAAACCCCCCAAGACGGCCCGGAAGTATGTCAATAAATTACCCTGCACCATGGGGAGTAGCGCTGGGGGGGTCGCTGTGTTCCCTGGCTATATGTGGCGAATTTAATAATAATTTACGGGAGGATACATGCGAATCAAAAACGCCCGTTAGGGCGTTCATCACATAAACAGATTTAGTTTTTTTAATAAAATTCCGTTTCTGGTCACACGCTTTTTATTTTCTGTTTTACGTCAAAGTTCATTCGTAAATCAAAGACCCTGGATACAGACTATTAAAAGCAATCAACCCCTATATCTAGGGGTTGAAAGATGGCGGAGAGAGGGGGATTTGAACCCCCGATACCTTGCGGTATACACGCTTTCCAAGCGTGCGCGCTAAGCCAGCTACGCGACCTCTCCATTTGCGGATGTTTCCATCCGAGCGGAGCGTATTATACCATTACTCTTGTGGAAATCCAGTCCAATTTTGGCAAAAATAAGAGGTATTCCAGGCTAGAGCTGGAATACCTCTTATAGAATAATAAAACTCAATATCGTCTAAAAACAAGAACCGCGTTATGGCCACCAAAGCCAAACGCATTCGAGATCGCCACCGAAATCTTCGATTCGCGTGCCACGTTTGGAATGTAATCCAAGTCGCATTCAGGATCGGGCGTATTGTAGTGAATAGTGGGTGGCAGAATACCTTCACGAACCGCCAGCGTGCAAAAAATCGACTCCAAAGCGCCGGTCGCACCCATCATGTGACCTGTCATGGACTTGGTGGATGAAACAGCCAGTTTATAAGCATCCTGGCCAAAAGCACCCTTAATCTCCTTGGTTTCAGCGGCATCATTCAGCGGGGTGCCAGTTCCATGTGCGCTGACATAACCGACTTCATCCATGTTAACCCCTGCATTCTGCAAAGCAGAGCGAATCGCAGCCGAACCACCAGCGCCATTGGCATCCGGGGCGGTCACATGGTAAGCGTCAGCCGTGGCGGCATACCCAGCCAGCTCGGCAAGGATATTGGCACCCCGCGCCTTGGCCACGCTTTCCCGCTCCAGAACCAATACTGCGGCCCCTTCGCCCATCACAAGACCATCCCTATCTTTATCAAAAGGCGCGGGCGTCATCGAGTAATCATCATTCCGGCGCGACATGGCACCAATGCGATCAAACGCACCGACCCCGATTTCACAGATTGTCGATTCTGAAGCCCCGGCAACCACTGCATCCAACATGCCAGCGCGCAACATCATCCAGGCCGTCCCAATCCCATCCGCTCCAGATGCACAAGCAGAAGCAACCGATAAACACGGTCCCTGGATGCCATAATCGATGGCTACCAGTCCGGCCGCCCCGTTGGGCATGATCATAGGGATCAAGAACGGGCTGATACGGCGAGGGCCATCATCACGCATGGTTGTAATCCCATCCTGCAGCGACTTCATACCGCCAATTGCAGAAGACAACATCACCCCAATACGGGCCCGGTTTGAATCCACAATCTGCAAACCTGAGTCATCTATAGCCTGTTTAGTTGCCGCCACAGCCATCTGCTCAAAGCGGTCCCGTCGTCTTGATTCTTTCACATCCATGTAATTAGCAGGATCAAAACCCTTAAGCTCACATGCAATCTTGACATTAAAATTACTGGTATCAAAATGGGTAATCGGGCCAACCCCGGATACTCCATTGGTAACGTTTTTCCAGGTCTCATTCACGCTAAGCCCAATCGGATTAACCGTTCCCATCCCTGTTATAACGACTTTTTCCATAAGCCCTCCAAAGCTATTTGTTATATTTATAACCCGACCCGGTTAGCATAACCACAATTGGGTCCTGCAACCTATCAATCATCGGCCCAAGCGCTGCCCAGCTAATTGCAGAAGTCGGCTCAATATACAACCCCTTATGGGCAAGTTCGTCACGTGCCCGCAAAATATCAACTTCATCCACAGGCACAAACTCACCTTGCCTGTCTTCTGCAATCTTCAATAATGCGCCGGCACGCAGAGGGCGCTGAACCCTGACGCCTTCCGCCAGGGTGGCACCTTCGGTAATAAAACCCATGGCCGAATACCCAGCAGTTGATAGCACCCATAATGGAGAACAAGCGCGCGCTTGCACCCCAATAAAATATGGCAGGCTGTCAGTCAGCCCGGCCTTTTTGAGGGCGAGAAACCCACGATACAGTCCCAACAATAGCCCACCCTGCCCTACTGGAACAACCACTGTCCCAGGGACACACCCTAGTTGAAAAAATATTTCATAGGCGCTGGTCGCGTAACCCGGAAGGTTGATTGGAAGATAAGCGTGGCTGGCATATACCGCGCCAGATCTTTCAAGATCAGCTTCCAAAGCGGAAGTAACGGCAGAACGTGTGCCCTCAACAAGCTTTAATTTTGCGCCAAGCATGGCTATCTGTTCACGCTTTGCACCACTGGAACTCGCTGGAAGGTATACCCCGGCTTGCATTCCAGCCCGGGCGGCATAAGCAGCAAAGGAAGCGCCCGCATTACCAGACGAGTCTTCAACCACGCTGGTTACCCCGCGCGATTTTAAAAACGAAATCAGAAGCGAACTGCCTCGATCCTTGAAAGAACCACTTGGATTAAGCTGTTCACACTTAAAAGCAACCTGTCGCCCCCATCCCTCGGACCATACCAGTGGCGTATCACCCTCACCCAATGTCACAGCCTCAACCTCAGGGGGCAAACCAACAAAGCTATGCTTGTAACGCCACATGCCCGGTTGAAAAACATCAACCTGATTGATATCAAATTGGATGGTTTGAATATCAAATAACCCACCGCATTTCATACATCGGTAGGGAGTCCCTTCAGCAGGATAATCTCTGCCACAATTGGAGCAAACCATCTTCATCTCAGCAACCACTCCCGTTGTAATAAGGCGTAAAGATATTCGCTACCCCAGCTCTGGCTGCTTTCCATCCAATAACTTTCCAGGTAATGAGCTTCACGTCGAAAACCAAGCCGCTCCAGTAAACGCACGGAGGATAAATTCATAACATCACAATCGGCGATCACGCGATGCATATTTTCTACACGAAATAAATAATCCAGGACAGCCTGAGCGGCCTCTCTGGCATATCCTTTCCCCCACGCAGATCGCTCAAGTGTATATCCAATATAGGCCAGGCGAGGATTGGAGCGAGTGATATGAAAAGCAATATCACCGATCATAACTGGTTTTGAAATATTGTCCGAATTTTTCGGAATGATCGCAAGTTGCAACCATTCTCCAACCGGAACCGTCTTAAAGCTGGAGTTGTGGAAAATGAAATCCTCGGCCTGTTCGCGCAGGTACGGCACCTTCCATCCCTGATAAATATATACTTGCGGATCATTTCGATAGGCCAGGAATGGCACCATATCCTCTTTGGATAAGGGCCTGAGTACGAGTCGGTTGGTTTCCAAAAAAATGGGCATAAGTATTTACAGATAGCTGAATAACCCAGGTGATTGAAGGAAACCCCTAGGTTAATCCAATGTCAGGACATTATAACTATCTTTTGATCAAACCGCACGAGCGCGCAAAAGTCGCAAGCGCTTTGCGATCCGGCATATTCAATTTCCCCAGCATAGAGTGAACATGATATTTCACAGTGTTTTCAGCTAAGAATAATGCGGTAGCAATTTCCTGGTTCGATTTTCCAAGAGCCAGCTCACGTAAAACATCCAACTCTCTGCCCGTTAATTTTGATAGCCGCACATCAACTTCAGGCTCTGAAGCCCGGGTCCGCGATAATTCTTCCATAACGCGCAGCGTCATAGAACGCGAAAGCGCACTTTCGCCATCATGTACCGCCCGGATGGCTGTTCCGAGTTTGGATGGTTGCATGCTTTTCAACAGGTAACCCTTCGCTCCGCTCCTCACAGCAGTAATTAAATCTTCATCCTTTTCCGACATGGTCAGGAAAATCACTTTGCATTGCGGATAAGAAGAGAGAATTTTCTCCGAAGCTTCTGCGCCGGTTCCATCCGGAAGGTTGAAATCCATCAACACCACATCCGGTCGTTTTCGCTCTACCGATTCGATTGCCCCTGCAACCGTACCAACCAGATCGACAATTTCAATATCTTTTTCCCCACTAAGGATGGACTTCAATCCTTCACGGAATAAAGTATGGTCGTCAACAATAATAACTCGTATCATCCAGGCTCCTAAATCAGATCAGATACCAGCGGGGATGTTAACAATAACTTTTGTACCACCGGATGGATTCGCAACGAGCTCGAGGTTACCTCGTAACAGTGACGCACGTTCTCGCATAAACTTCACACCAAAATGAGCATCGGCGCGGTATGTCTTGGAAACATCATATCCAATCCCATTATCAGTAATAATAATAGTCAATTCTTCTTTTTTCCACAAAAACTCAACCAACACCTTGCTGGCATGGGCATGTTTTTCAATATTACTCACAGATTCTCGAAAAATATAGAATATGTGGCGAATACGATCCGGTGAGAAAACAAGCGGGATCCCCTCGCTTGAAAAGGATATATCAATATTGGAACGATCCGCTACCTGATCAGCATATTTGGACAATAATTTAAGCAAATCTTCGGAACTTTGCGTTTGTAAAACAGCCAGGGTACCACGCATTAAATCATAAGACTCGTTGGCTACCCTGGACATGCTGCTAATTTCCATTACCAGGTCCGATTGGTGTTCTTTGTTCTGCTCTGTCAGATAATCAAGTTTCATTCTCAAGAAACCAATATTTTGCCCAACGGTGTCGTGTAAATCCCTCGCAATATCAAGCTGCATAGACCGTAAACGTTCTACCATTCTTAATTCTTCCAGTTTCTTTTTCTC
>CAIVSQ010000104.1 GCA_903908605.1 uncultured Anaerolineae bacterium | reverse complement strand
TATCACCGGTCATTTACACTCAACTGGCTGGAAATTATTGAAAGTCAAAACCATTTCAGCGACTGGACAGACATGATCATCATTATTGATTTTTTTTCTGCGGAAATTGATGTTCATGTTAGTGACCTTTCGCTTGCCGTCGGCAAGTTCAACGAAGCAAATCAACGAGATAAAAAAATCGGCAAGACAGCCGTTCTCACCAAAAGTACTGCATTAACTTTCTTGGGTGAAACATTAAAATCACTTTCATTGGATACCATCAACAACTTTGGGATCTTTCACACCAAAAAAGACGTTATCATCTGGCTTGGACTTCCTGAAGAAGACGTGCTTCGCTACTGGGCGGAAACAATTAACCGGGCTTAAGATGGGTGAAGATGATTTTCTGCTTTACCACTAATTGGGATGCAGTAAACCTACCGATCGAGCTTCACTATTTTTAATAATTCCACAAATCCGTAAGTATAGTATCTTGCCACCTGGCGAATAAATCCATTCACAAATCACACATCCCAATGTAAAGATCATCCGGTATTAACAAGTACAGGACCATCGGAAAAATGATGGTCCTGTACTTGTTTTCTGCCATTGGTTACCCAGGTTCGCTAAATATGAAGTTGAGAAGAGCCCCGCGCAATATTTTCCAGAAACTCCTGGCGAGTGGCCGGGTTGGCGCGAAAAGCGCCATGCATGGCCGAGGTCGTCATACGTGCGTTATGTTTCTTGACGCCGCGCATCATCGAGCAAAGGTGCATGGCTTCCACCACAACCGCAACGCCCTGGGGTTGCAGAAGATCACGCAAAAAATCCGCAATCTGGCGGGTCATCCGTTCCTGTACTTGCAACCGGCGCGCATACATCTCTACGATGCGGGGGATTTTTGATAATCCCAACACCTTCCCATTGGGAATGTAGGCAACATGGACCCGTCCAATAAAAGGCAGCATGTGGTGTTCACACAGGCTGTAAAATTCGATATCGCGAACAAGCACCATTTCGTCATACTTCACTTCAAAAATAGCATTATTCACCACCGCGGCAGGATCCATTCGGTAACCTGCGAATAATTCTGCGTACATGCGCGCCACGCGCAGCGGGGTTTTTTGAAGCCCATCGCGAGTTGGATCTTCGCCAACCGCTACGATCGTATTATGCACGGCTGCTTCAATCGCATCAAAATCAATTTGCTGCTCCCACCCAGGTTCCAGAATGGCATCATCGAAATCGATGTTTCCCATAAACTCTCCAAAAAATAGACTGGCCTTTCCAGGCCAGTCTATTTTACTCCGCATATGATCAACGAACAGGTAAGTTAGTAAATGCTTATCTTAGCGAACGCGGGGCTCAATCAAACCGTATGTTCCATCGCGACGGCGATAAAGAACATTGACGGCATCAACCTTGACATTATAGAACACGAAAAAGTTGTCGTGGCCGAGGAGTCTCATTTGTTCAATAGCTTCCTCTTCCGCCATCGGGATCAGATCAAAGCGTTTGCGGCGCATGATCACCGGCATTTCCTCGGGGTCACTTTCAATAATTTCCGGTTCAAGCTGGGCAACTTCTGAAGCCGACTTTCCATCGCCACGACCGCGTTTGCGCTTGTCTTTGAAACGGTCAATCTGGCGGGATAATTTTTCCATTGCCGCATCCAAGGCGGTGCGAATATCATCCGAGCGTTCCTCGGACCGCAGTATGAAACCCTTGCCCAATACCGTCATCTGGGCTACATACCGGTCGGCTGCGCTGCGAGCAGCCTTCACATAAGCCAGATCAACTTTTATCTGGTCAATCGTGTCAAGGTGGCGATCGAACTTAGCTACCTTTTTCGTAACATAATCACGCAAGTGATCAGTTACTTCAAACTCACGTCCTGAAATTTCGAGATTCTGTGCCATAGTGCCTCCTCAATAAGGATGGTAGGATGGAATTTTCGCAGGCAAACACTGCCTGCGAAAGGTCATGATGAAGGGAAATCAAGGCTATTTTTGGCTAAAGCCTTGGCAAAAGTCAACGCATACACCCTGACTGCACCGGCATCCAGTAAGGACCTGGAAGCTGCATCAAGGGTGGCGCCTGTGGTGGTGGTATCGTCAATCAACAAGAGGATTTTTCCTGATACAAGCCTGGCATCAGCTACAAAAGCACCCGAAACATTTTTTTTACGGGCACCGGCGCCCAACCCCACCTGTGAATCGGTGTGCCTGATACGCCGCAAGGCCCTCGTTGAGTACTTCCAGCCGATCAGCTGTGCCATCGGATGCGCAATCAACTCAACTTGATTATAGCCTCGTTCTGAAAATCTTTGTTCACTTAACGGAATTGGTAGGATAAGTTCTGCCTTCCAACCCAATTCTTGTAAGAAATCAGCCAATGGCAAAGCCAGCGCATCACCCAAACCCACCTGACGCTTATACTTCAAATTGATTAATGCCGACCGGGCTGGGTCAGTATAAACAACACACGACCGCAGCGCATAATATGCCGGTCGTGTGGATTGACATTGTTTACATATGCCTGCGGTATGCAGGGGCTCGCCACATATATCACACACAGGCAATGGAACGCACGCCAATTTTTGCTGGCATGTAGGGCACCAGCGATATCCTGGTTTTCCACAGCCACCACAACTCGGTGGAAAAAATAAATCGAGGATTTTCCACAGACTATGCGTAAATTGGTAGGCGCTGCCTGGTTTCAAACTTTCCCCTTACTGCCCCCCCAGGCTAGTTCTCATGATCTGCAATGCTGCGGGCGTCATGAGTACGATGAAAATGGAGGGGAAAATAAATACAATCATCGGGATTAGCATTTTTACAGGAGCCTGGTGAGCAAGCTCTTCAGCATATTGGCGACGGCGCATACGCATTTGCTCCGACTGGATGCGCAGGACTTTTGCCATACTGACACCCAATTGTTCGCTTTGAATAATGGCTGCCACAAAACTGGACATTTCCGCCAGGTCTATACGCTCAGCCATGCTCCGCAGGGCCTCGCGACGTACCTTACCGAGCTGTATCTCGCGCATTGCACGAGCAAATGCCAGTGAGAGTTCATTCTCCCATTTTTTAGCAACGTTGGACATGGCGGCATCAAACCCAAGACCCGCTTCAACGCAGATGGTGAGCAAATCCAGGGCATCAGGCATTGCTTTTCGAATTTCAAGCTGGCGATTCTTGATTTGTTCGTTCAACCACAACTGTGGGAAGAAAAAACCGAGCCCGGCAGCGATGATGGAGTACAAAAGCGCGCGTGGCACCGGTTGAGCCAATATGCTTATCGTACACGCTAGGAAGACCACCACAGCCAGGATAAGGGCGACAAAAAAGCGAGACGCCAGGAACATGGGCGCATCGATGAAGCCAGATTTTCCAGATAATTCCAATTTGCGAGTGGTTTCCTGCAGCACGTTCTGCGGCGTATTCTTTGACGACATTTCGCCAAAGCGTCGCAATGCCGGGTAAATTACACGTTCGCTGAACGGGAGAGATAGTTCAATCTGGTCGAGTGTGACCGCTTCGCCGCTTTGCGAAAACTCGTTCAACCGATCAGAAAATGAATCCACCTCGTGACCAGGCATGCGCTGGCCAACATAAATTAACAAGGCAGCCACGCCCAATATTACGATGATAGCGATTAATACAATGACTGACCAATCCATGTTATACCTCGATATCCGCAATCTTCATCATGACGAAATACCCGACCGAAATCATGATTACTCCCAGACCCAGGGCGGACCCACCACACACGAGATTATTAAAGAACTCACTCATGTAACTGTTATTGATAAACCAGAGTAAAACAAAAATTACAAAAGGTACCGCGGAAAGAATACGCCCCGACATGACAACCTGTGATGTCATGACGCGAATGTCACCCTTGATACGGATACGTTCACGGATGGTGAAGGCAATCGTATCAAGAATTTCGGCGAGCGGACCACCCACTTCACGCTGCACATTTACTGCGGTAACCACAAAATCCAAATCTTCGCTGGGAATACGGCGCAACAAATTTTCGAGCGCCTTGTCCATTGGGATACCGAGCTGCATTTCCTGGACAACCCGCCTAAATTCATCGCTAATGGGCGGTGGCATTTCCTTGCTA
This sequence comes from uncultured Anaerolineae bacterium, assembly GCA_903908605.1. Taxonomy (GTDB): domain Bacteria; phylum Chloroflexota; class Anaerolineae; order Anaerolineales; family Villigracilaceae; genus UBA5195. The sequence continues at coordinate 4,694 of CAIVSQ010000104.1, read as the reverse complement.
ACCGATTCGAGCGCTTGCATGGTTGAAAAACCCGCCCGCAAACCATTCACTACCAAGTTCAACATATCGGGAAGCTGGTTGGAAAAACGAGAAAGTCGCTTTCCCTGCTGTGACCTCAAGTAAATAATGGGTAACGCAATTCCAAATCCCATCCCCAACAAACCGGAAAGCAACCGGGCGGGTACTGTATTCCCGGTGAACACAAACCCCATGGTTCCAAGCGAAGTAGCCAGAATGACGATCATGGCGATAAACTCGCCTGATTTAAACTTCATGTCGGCGCGGGCCAGGTTCTTCGAAATTCGGTCACCCAGAGTTGACCGATCTACACGCTGATTAACCCACTCTGTCAGTACAGTGGAAGATGGATCCTTCTTGCTCTCGGTATCTTTGGTCTTGTCATCATCCAGATAGCGACCCAGGCGATCTTCAACCAGGTTACGTTCACTACTAGATGAGACAAACACCCCGACCGCAATCAGGATCAGGACGATAATCACACCGATCAATAAAATTATCAGAGGGTTCATGAAGCACCTGAAGTTACTATCTTTTAGTATTGCTGCAAAGTTTCATAACAAGCACCCAATCGCAAAGCATCCCCCGGGTTGGACCCGGGCAACGATTTCGCCGGTGGCTGAATTCGTTTATCTGGCTTAATACCGCCGTCCACCTGTTCCAAACACCGAAGGCGGCAAGTGAATACCCGCTGCTTCAATTTTATCCATGAATTTGGGTCTCAACCCAGTGGGGCGCAACCTGCCCACAATCTTCCCATTCTCCATGCCTGTCTGTTCAAACAGGAACAGATCGGTGGTGGTAATGATTTCACCTTCCATGCCAGAGACCTCAGTAATATGGGTCACCTTACGCGTACCATCACGCATACGTTCCTGATGACATACCAGGTGAACAGCAGCAGAAATTTGCTCGCGAATAGCACGCACCGGTAAATCCATACCAGCCATAAGGGTCATGGTCTCGAGACGGCTCAGGGTATCACGCGGGCTATTCGAGTGCGCCGTAGTCATGGAACCATCGTGACCCGTATTCATTGCTTGCAACATATCAAGGGCGGCTTCATCACGAATTTCACCGACCACGATCCGATCAGGACGCATACGCAAGGCATTGACCACCAACTGTCGAATGGTAATTTCGCCACGGCCTTCAATATTGGCTGGACGGGATTCCAATGTCACGACATGTTCCTGGCGAAGCTGAAGTTCCGCAGCATTTTCGATTGTCAAAATGCGCTCATCCGAAGGGATAAACCCTGAAAGCACATTCAATAAAGTCGTCTTGCCAGAACCTGTACCGCCTGAAATGACGATATTACAGCGAGCCATCACAGCAGCTTTCATGAATTCAGCGGCTTCGGCAGTGATTGAGCCATAACCAACCATCTGCTCGATCGTGATGGGTGTCTTGGAAAATTTACGAATAGTAAGCGAAGGCCCTACCAGTGAAATGGGAGGAATGACGGCATTTACACGAGACCCATCTGGCAAACGCGCATCCACATACGGGCTTGATTCATCGATACGGCGACCAAGAGGAGCCACAATACGATCGATGACGCGCATAACGTGATCATTTCCCTCAAAAGCCACCGGCACGCGCACAAGCTTGCCTTTGCGTTCAACATAAATATTCTTTGGCCCGTTCACCATGATTTCTGTGATCGAGTCATCGTCAAGCAGCGGCTGAAGTGGACCAAACCCAAGAATTTCAGCGGTGATTTGTTCGAAAAGACGCTGACGTTCTGGACGAGATAAAACTATATTTTCTTCACTAAGAATTTGCTCAAAAAGATCCAGGATGGTACGGCGGACTTCCTCCGTCTTGGTAATATCAAGGGACGGATCAAGTTCGGATAAAAGTTTATTTTGAACCCTGGATTTTAAATCGAAGTAAGTCCCCGCCTGGGGAGCTGAGCTGGGTGCTGAAACCCGGCGCGCTTGCAGCGAAGAAAGTCCCCCGCCCTGATCACCCGAGGAACCAGAGGATCCATTTGCGGGGCGTTGGGGGGTACCCTGGTCACCGCTTCGCGACTGACCCTGTTCAATTCGTTTGAGTAAGGACATAACGTATCTCCAGAAATAGCGAACCGTTATTCGCCCAGCTTGGCTAACTGCGCGCGCACCGTTTCAGCCAGGCTGAAAATAGTCCGCGCGATCGGCTGGGCCTTGTTGTCAACCATAAATGGAACACCCCGGTTCACTGCAGGAATCACAATCTTTTCATCAAGAGGAATGACACCGACAATAGGCTGCTTTAGATTATCGCCGATTCTCTCTGGAGTGATCGAGATTCGTTTATCGTATTTATTCATGACAAAAACCAATTTTTCTCGACTCATACCAATAGTTTTCATCAAGTCGAGGAAAAGGCGCACATTCTTAACCGCCGGGATATCCTGGGTAACCACGAGAACAAGCACATCGCACACATCTAATGCCGCAAGGGTGATGTCGTCCAGGTTGTGGGTTGCATCCACCACCACATAGGAATAGATCTGGCGCAAGTATTTCAGCACTTTCGTAAATTGGTCACTTCGCACATTTTCGGCATGTTCAGGACGCGCAGGAGCCGCAAGGACACGCAAACCTGAACCAGCGTGCTTAATCATGACCGTTTCCACAATTTCGGGATCAAGTTCTTCTGAGCGGGCTGCCAGGTCAATGATTGTATTTTTCCCATGCTCATTCAGGAAAATCGCCACATCGCCAAACTGCAGGTTACCATCCACCAGCGCCACTTGGGTTTCATCGTTATTTAGCGTAACTGCGAGATTAACAGCAATGGTTGTCGTGCCCGTACCACCCTTGGGACTGTAGACCATGATGATCCGTCCCTCGGTGCCTGGCTTGTTCTTGGTTGGCAGCTGGTTGACAGGTAATGGCGGAACAACAACAGCCTTGCTGCGTTCTGAACGGGCCATATCACCCGCTCGCCGCACAGCACTGATCAATTCATCCGCCATCGGAGGCTTCGTAAGGAAGTCACGTGCCCCAGCCAACATAGCCCGACGCATATAATTGGGGTCACCCTGCACCGATAAAATAATAATCTGGGTGATTGGGCTACGTTGACGAATCAATTCGGTAGCCGTGATGCCATCCATGTCGGGCATATTAATGTCCATCAGGATGACATCCGGCTTTAATTCATCACTTAACTGCACCGCTTCCCTTCCGGAACGAGCTGCGCCAACGACTTCAATATCGGCCTCAAACTGCAAGAGTTTCCGAATATTTTCTCTGGTCTCAGTGATATCGTCTACAACGAGAACGCGGTTCTTTTCCGGCATTCCTGACTCCCATTCTTCAAATTAGGTACTTATGGTTCTTACGGAGCAGGTTGGGTAGCAGCCGGGCTGGGCATGTCAATAACATACGGCAGCTTGGAAGGCAGCGGAATGGCATATTGGCTCAACAGGAATTGCAGCGTGGCAGCTTCAGTTTCAACGCGTGAAGTGTCATCTGGGGCGCGCAGTGTCAGGGTGAACTGGGTGCCGCTGTTGAGGAAGTAAGTCAGGCTGACAGCGTCCTGGGGAGTGACAATCAGGGTAATGACATCGGGCGGGCTAACGTTGACCGGCGTTCCAGTTGGGGTCGGCTGACCTTCCTGTACAGGAGGCTGCTGGGCATCTGCATTTTCCTGGCTGGCGAGAACAAAGTCACCGATATGCAGTACCTGGATATCCTGCAGGATCATTTGCGAAACAAGTCGTGAGCGCTGGGATTCTGAAGGCACCAGATAAATAGCCTGGTTAATGGTGGGGTCAAGTTCCGCACGTCCCTGGGCGGCACTGGCACCACCCGAGTTAATACCAGCCGAGAGAATCGGCAAAGCATCAGGCATGAACCCAGTCCCCGTTACGACGGCTGTGTAGTTGGGCAGTTTGGTCTGGAAGTTGGGGTCAACATCCACAAAGCGGGTGGTTGCAATCACATTAACCCGGTCGCCATCACGGATACCATAAGAAACTGAGCCCAAGCGAGTAATCGGTATGCTGATTGCCACCAGACCGGGAGAAATCACCTTGGCAGCATCAGAACCAGGTTGATTGAGGCCGGGACGATCGGCGAGCATATCAGTCGTAACCATCATTCCCTGAGAAAGAGGGAACGCGGCATACTTGCCCGTGATCTCATCGGTTGTCCGAATCATTTTTTCGGTCACCAATTCCTGCGGGTAGGGCTTGAGAGTCAGCGATTCGGGATTAATGGGATCGTCCCGGTTGATTGGCTGCTCAACAAACACAACACTGACCATCGGTGAAGGGGGAGTGGCAGTCGGACCGCCGGCACCCGGCAACTGGATCCCTCCGCGGAGTACGAAAAACGCCACCGCAATCAAAATGATAATGATTATGACTAAAAACAGAAGTACGCGGCTTCCCCGTTTCATATTTTTCTCCTAGTTAATGTGATTTCGTTAAATACGATTATACAGTAAAAAACTGGCACATAGTACCAATGCACTTGAAAAATAACTGATACAAAAGTACTCTTTTCAGGCGATTTACCTCAAAGAGTACTTGATTTTTGCATTATTTCCTAAACAGACAACATACTTTCTCAGCAAACCATCCTGCAAGGGCACAAATTTATACTGACGCCTTGATGGGTATTGATAAAGTAATGCGAGAACCTCTGCCGATACTGCTGTCAATATCAAAAGTTCCG
>CAIVSQ010000103.1 GCA_903908605.1 uncultured Anaerolineae bacterium | reverse complement strand
CTGCTCGACCCGCGCCTGCGCTAGGGGGGGATGGGAGCAAACTGCCGCAAAACAACTTTAGGATGTTGACCAACCCTGCCACGCGGTCGCAAGCTCAGCGTGGCAGGATGCAAGCAGGTGGGAGAACATAATCACAACCTGTAGCATTTTCACGCTCAGAATAGTTATTAGGATATACTAAAAATATAGGCGCGGGGGTAGGTCAGAGCGCAGCATCAGGCATGTCTGAAGCAGATCCACCGGGGCAATTAACCAACCGGTCAGGTTGAAGACACAGTCTACTGTTTTTTATCAATTCACTCACCAAAAGATATAACTCTTATTTTCTTAACGCCTTTCCGAACGGCGCAGACTTCCGGCTCTGCGCCGTGAACAAGGTAGCACTATCCTGGGGGATGGTTCGAGTGTTCAAATAGCCGATGCCAAGGTTTTTATCTTCTGAGAACCTGTCACCGGTCGTCCTACTAGCCACAGCTGACTCGCACAGACCTATGAATGGCAGAGAGCAACCTGCCAGGGTATTTATTTGCGCCAACTTCCAAAATCTTTACATATTCTTTACGCTGTGTACAAATTAACTTCACAAGCAACCCATATACTCCAATCGTTGAGTATTAATCCAAAGGAGAAGAGCATGAAGAAATCATTTCCGAAGAAAACATTCTGGTGGATATTCCTGGGAGTTTTGGCCATCTCAGCACTGGGTGGCGGCCTATACTGGAATCAAATTATTGGAGCCACTGCCACACCAGCAGCCCCGGCAATGCAAACCGCAAAAGTAAGGAAGGGTGACCTGGTAATCACAGCGAGTGGTGCCGGCAATATTATTCCTCACATGCAAGCCGACCTGGGTTTCCGCACAAGCGGAATATTAAAAGAAGTTAACGTCAGCATCGGTCAAAGTGTAACCAGCGGACAGGTTATGGCCAATCTGGAAGACGCCCTCCAGCAGGCGCAACTGGCCCAGGCTGAAGCGGAATTTCAGGCACTCTTTTCAGAAGCAAGCCTGGCGCAGGCCAAGATAACCGTCGCGAATAGCGATATTGCCACACAAACCGCTATTGAAAATCTCCAATACCTGGTAAGTCCCGAAGTATATTTCTGGGAAACAGAGTTGGAAAAGGCCAAGCAAACCCTTATCGTGCTCACTGCCGATGCAAATGCCAGTGAACAACAAAAGGTGGACGCACAAAAAAGTATTGAACGAACCCAAACCAACCTGGGCGCTGCCCAGGATCGTTACCAGAAGGAATACATACCCGGCACCTTCACCTATATCTATACCGACCTGGAAACCAACGAAGAGATCACCACCACTATTGCCCCCACAGCCTCCGAAATCGCCCTGGCACGTGCCAAAGTCGACACAGCCCGTTTCGCGCTGGTAGATGCACGTTCCCTGCTTGAAGCCCTGCAGGCCGGCCCCAGTGCCATCACTGGGCCACTGGCCACCGTTCAGGGTACTGAGACAGCCAAAATTGAGCAGGCACGCCTGGCTCTCGAAAATGCCCGCCTGGCACTGGAAAACACACACCTGGTGGCTCCTTTTGACGGTGTCGTGATCAGCATGGATGCAGTGGTAGGGCAAACGGTCAACACATCCCGCTTACTCACCCTGGCAACCACCAAAGATCTTCAGGTCCGGTACTACCTGGAGGAAACCGATATGGACAAAGCCGTGGTCGGCAACAAGATTAATATCATCTTCGATGCATATCCGGACACGGTTATTGAAGGGACTACCAGTGCGGTCGAACAGGTTTTGCAGGTAATCGATGGAACCCCGGTCATTGTTTCCTGGGCCACCATCAACAATCCCGGTACCCTCAATATCCTGTCTGGAATGACTGTTTCAGTGGAAGTGGTTGGTGGCGAAGCCCGGAATGCGCTGCTGGTTCCTGCCCAGGCCCTTCGCGAGATTGCTCCAGGCTCTTTTGCGGTATTTGTTGTCCAACCAGATAACTCTCTCAAGCTCACCCCTGTCAGCATTGGCCTGCGCGATTTTGCCAACGCAGAGGTTTTAGACGGGTTGAAACTGGGCGACGTGGTCAGCACGGGTACAGTTGAAACCAAATAAGCCAGCCGAGAGCCTGCCATGAAAAACAAGCAGATACCATCCACCTCCACGATCATCCTGATCATCGCTCTCATCGGCATCACAGTCCTGGGCGTCTGGTGGTTTTGGTTTCGCCCAGCCGAAGAAATCCAATCACCAACCGTGAATACTATCCGTTTGAAAAGCGGGAATCTGGTTATAAGCGCCAACGGTGAAGGTGTGCTGGAACAAACCACGCTATCACTGGGGTTTCCCATTCCAGGCAGCCTGGTGCAGATCGCGGAACCCGGCCAGGTTGTCAGGAGCGGCGAGTTGTTGGCAAGCCTGGACAGTCAGAAAGCCGAACTTGATCTCCAAAAAGCCGAGCTAACCTGGCAAACACTGACATCCAGCGCTGAGTTAGCCGCTCTAAAGAGCGAAGAAATGGAAGCCAGCAACAACCTGGCCGATATCCAGCAAAAATACACCGAGATTCTGAATGGTCCGGATCTAGGTTATTACAAAACCCTGCTGGCAAATGCCGAACAAGCTTACTGGGATGCTTCCCATAACCTGGCCGAAGCCCGGATGCTGGCTGAAAAAGACAAACGGATCGCTGCCAGCCTGCCACGCCTGAAAAATCAACTCACCGCTGCCGAGAATGCGCTCGAGCAAGCCAGGCTCGATCTGGATTGGGCACTTAATTACCAAACTGACCCGAATGAGCTGCTGCTTGCAGATGGCAAAATCCAGGCAGCCCAAAGCACGCTGAACATCAAAACCAACAGCCTGACTGCCCTCCAGCAAAATCCCGACCTGCTGGCCTTCAGCACCAATGCACCTGCCGATATTTTACCCTTGCAAAAAGCCTGGGCAGGGCTTGAGCAAGCCCGCCTGGTACTGGCAGCCAGCCATTTGAGCGCTCCGTTTAATGGAACAGTAGCCCAGGTGAATGCCCAGGATGGCGAACTGCTGAGCTCCAACCAGCCCATCCTCGCGCTGATCGCAGACGCACCCTTTACCATCCGCTTCACCCTCGATGAACGCGACCTCAGGTATCTTTCGATCGGGGATACCTTTACGGCAGCCCCGGCAGCCTACCCAAACCTGGAACTTACCGGGCAAATCACCGCCATCGCCCCAGCCATCAACACAGGCGCACAAATAACCGTGTGGGGTCAAATACTGCCAAATGACCTGGTCGTCAAGCTACTGCCCGGCATGAACCTGGATGTGACCGTCCACCTGGCCGAAAGCCGTGATGCCTTCATCTTGCCTCAGCAGGCTATCCAATATGACCCAGCCGGGCAACCCTTTGTAAACCAGGTCATGGCAGATGGCAGTTTCCAGGCAATTCCTGTCACCCTCGGGCTGAGCGATTACACCAGCGTAGTGATAACTGGCGAACTCAAACCCGGGGACCTGGTCAGTATCCAGCCCACCACAAAATAATCCCAACACAGGCACCGAAGGAAGCACGAAAACCATGGAACCAATCATAGAAATCCAAAACATGACGAAAGTGTACGGGGAGGAAGAAGCCGAAGTCTTTGCCCTGGCAGGTATCGACGTAAGGGTGGAGCGTGGAGAATTTGTCGCCATCATGGGCCCTTCAGGGTCAGGCAAATCAACCCTGATGAATATCTTGGGGTGCCTCGACCGGCCAACCTCGGGTTCTTACTTCCTGGATGGACGCGATGTCAGCAAGTTGAACAAAAACGACCTGGCAGATGTACGCAACCAGAAGATCGGCTTTGTATTCCAATCCTTCAACCTTCTCCCTCGCTTATCCGCACTTGAAAACGTGCTGATGCCAATGCTATACGACATCAGCATTGACCTCAGCCCGGCAGAACAGCGCGCTCATGCCACTGAAGCGCTGATTTCGGTCGGCTTGGAAAAACGCATCCACCATCACCCCAACCAATTATCCGGTGGGCAGCAACAACGTGTTGCCATAGCGCGGGCATTAATCAACCGCCCCCCATTGATCCTGGCCGATGAACCAACCGGTAACCTGGATTCAAAAGCCAGTGTCGAAATCATGGACCTGCTCCATAACCTCCACCACCAGGGCGTCACCATCGTGATGGTGACCCACGAGCCCGATATTGCCAGCCATGCCGAACGTACCATTTGCGTCCGCGATGGCAAGACTGTTGCCGATGGACATTGTTCGGATAAAACATCATGAAATTTAACAAAATACTTCGCGTGGCCTGGGAAGGCCTTTTACTCAACAAGGTTCGTTCTTTCCTGACGACCCTGGGTGTCATTATTGGCGTGGCCTCAGTCATCGTAATGATGGCTGTCAGTGCCGGTGCCGAAGCTGCCATTGCAGAACAAATCAATGCCCTGGGTGCCAACCTGCTGATTGTCTCGCCAATGCGAGGGGTGCCTGGTGCCGGCCGCACATTGCTATATGATGACGCCCTCGCCATTAATGAACAAATGGTCGGTATTAGCGGCGTATCAGCCGAGCAGGCCCCTGCAGCCCAAACAGTCAAGGCCAACGGGGTTACCCTGGACGCTATTGCCGTCATTGGTACCAGCGCAGATTTCCCGGATGTGCGTGATTACCCGGTGGCAGAAGGGGTTTATTTTACAGCAACGGACGATGACCGAAAATTGAAGGTTGCCGTACTGGGATCTGGCCTGGCCAAGGATTTGTTTGGCACCGAAAGCTCACTCGGACAAACCATCACAGTCGGTTCCACCAAGCTGACAGTCATCGGGGTAATGTCCTCCAAAGGAGTGGTTGCCGACATCGACTATGACGGACGTGTTTACCTGCCCATTAATGTAGTCTTCCAAAAATACATGACCAGTTCATTAATGGGGGCCGATGCCGTACGCACAATCTATGTAAAAGTCACCGGCCAGGACAAAATAGAGAGTGTCACCACCCAGATTACAAGCCTGCTGGCCGAACGCCACGATGTGGATGCAAGCAAGCCAGATTTCACCATACAAACCCAGCAAGATATTATCTCAACCCAGCAAGCTACCACGGCAGCTTTTCGCAACCTGCTGGCCTGGGTGGCGGGTGTCTCGCTGGTTGTCGGCGGCATCGGCATTATGAATATCATGCTGGTGTCTGTCACCGAACGAACCCGTGAAATCGGTCTACGCATGGCCCTGGGTGCCCACCCCGCCGATGTACAGACCCAATTCCTGCTCGAAGCTGTCATTCTCAGTCTGGCAGGCGGCCTGGTGGGTGTCCTGCTGGGTGTGGGAGGGTCAATGCTGTTTGGCGTGCTCGGCGACATGCGCACTGAAATCGTACCACTCTCTATTCCATTGGCCTTCGGCGCTGCCGCCACAATCGGCATCTTCTTTGGCTATTACCCTGCCACCCAGGCCGCCAAGCTCGACCCAATCGTCGCTCTGCGCCATGAATAAATTCTCATCACCACGCAAAGGAAAAAAAACATGTCCCGCTTCTCATCAATCATCCTGTTCTTAGTCTTGGCAATTGTTCTTTCCGCCTGCGGAACCTCCGCCCCGGCCGCCACCACCACAGACTCTTACACCAGCCCCAACCTGGATATTTCTTACACCAATGCCTTACCAGCGCGCATGCAGCTCTCGCTGGGCACCATTAAGCTCGCTGAAACCAACACACCTATCACCACTGATCAAGCAGCCAAATTTCTGCCGCTTTGGCAAGCCCTGCTGAGCATGACCACATCCGGAAACAGCGCCACGGCCGAAGTCAACGCGTTGCTAGCCCAGATCGAAACAATCTTTAGCCCCGAGCAGCTATCCGCAATCAAGGGCATGAAAATGACCTTCGCCGATATGACCAGTTGGGCAGCCGCAAACGGCGTTACCCTGGGAAGCGGATCAGGGCAGCCCGGGCAGGGCCAGGGAATGTCAGCAGAAGCCAAGGCCACCCGCCAGGCTGAAAATGGCAAAACAGGCTCCAGCAGTCCGAGCACCGGCGCATCTGCAGCGTTAACTCGCGCGACCATCCAGTATCTCGAAACCATCAAGTAATGACACTGGCAGCGCCAGCAAATATTCTTTTCTTAACCACTTCCGTCTTCCACATCCATAAGGAGAAATCATGAAATTCAACCCCCGCACCCTGTTATTGGTCATCATCCTGTCCGCAGTAGCCATATCGGCCTGTTCCCCGGCAGCCCCGGCAGCCAGCGCACCCACTTCTGCGGCCGCAGCAGCAATCGATATCACCTTCGCAGATGCTGCCAGCCTGCGCAGCCAGCTGGCGTATGGATCGATCAAACTAAAAGACAGCCCCAATGCCATTAGTCCAGAACAGGCCAAAACCCTGATCCCTCTTTGGCAAGCCTTGATTGCCTTGAGTGGCGATGACACAACTGCAACCGAGGAATTAACCGCGGTACAAGATCAAATCACCCAGGCCATGACCAGCCCCCAGATCGAGGCCATTGCAAAAATGAAGATCACCAATGCCGAGTTAAATATTTTTTATGCCCAGTATGGTATTGTGCTCCCCACAGTGGCACCCGGTGTAACCAAGGTACCCGGTTCTGGAGCCAGTAAGACCGAGGAAGAAAAAGCAGCTTCCCGTGCAACTGCCGCCGCTTCTGGGCTTACCACCGGCACCGGCATGACCGCCAAGACCCTGCTCTTTGAGAAAGTGATCGAATACCTGCAAGGGATTTCTGGATAACTTACCAAGCTTATTGCGCCAACAGCCAGCACTCCCTGGCTATTAAAAAGCATAGGTGGCGTACCTGGTCAGGTACGCCACCTTTAGCAAGGAGGGAGGTTATTGCAGGCAGGTCAACTTGGCCCCTACCGTAATTCTGGTCGCCGTCCAGCTGTTCACAACCATGCTGCCGCCCGCGCTGACCGGGTTTCCAACCTTCAAATCATCAAAGGTAATCAATTTTTGAGTGATTCCATCTGTAAAAACATAACGTGTGGCAGCTGTCACCTGCAGAACCACAGTCTTGTTGAGATATGACCTGACAAGCGGATTTCCACGCAGCACCTGAACGGTGACAGTCCTGGCCACTGGATCAACCGATGTAATTTTGCCAACCAGGCTAAATGGTTGGCGGCTAACAGGTGGGGCGCTTTTGGCCAGGGTTGGGGTAACCAGGGCAAGTGTGAGCAAAACAACGATCAGCAAAACAGTAATCTTTTTCATTTCAAGCTCCTTATAGGGTGAATTGGTTTCACTTTATAAGACGCATCAATATAAAAACAGATACGCTAAATGTAATTTTATTATTTCGAGTTGTCATTTATTATTCTCACTCCTAATTAAGTATCTCTTCATCAATTTCAACGTCTTATATAATGCCCACGGTTACAAATTGCGCTTTCTTCCGTGCGGCAAAAAGCGCAATTTGGGAACGCGCAAATGGATATAGAAACCAACATGGATGAACTTACAGATATCGATCTCATCGCGCGTGCGCAAAAACGCAATCTGCCTGCACTTACCGCCATTTATGACCGCTACAACCAGGCCATCTATTATTATGCGTTACGCATGCTAGGAGACCCACTCCAGGCCGAAGATTGTGTCGCGGAAACCTTTTCTCGTTTGCTCAAAGCCTTTAATTTGGGCAAAGGCCCCAACGACAATATAAAAGCCTACCTTTATCGCTCTGCACACAACTGGATTACGGATCAATACCGCCGCCAACCGCTCACTCTACTGGAATTAAAAGATGATATTCCCGAAATTAACCAACATACACCGGGCGAACTGGCCGAAAATAATATCGACAGGCAAAAAATTCAACAAGCACTGGGGCAGATCACCCGTGAACAACGCGAAGTTGTAACCCTGCGGTTTGTAGAGGGTTGGGAGATCGAAGAAATAGCAACCTGTTTACATAAACCGATTGGCGCTATAAAGGCTTTACAGCACCGGGCCATCGTGGGGCTTCGACAACTTTTACTGGCAGATCAACAGGATGAAATGTGAAAACAAACTCTGATATTGACACCATCATCATTTCTTTATTGGCAAGCCTGCGCAACGTGCCTCAGCGTGAACCACGCCAGGCTGCTCGTACGCGTGCTCAATTCCTGCAAGAAGCCAACCAATTTATCCAGGAAAAACCAATCCATGGACCATCTTTCTGGCTGCGGATGATATCCATTCCACAGCTCACACCGGCCTTCAAATTCAGCCTGGTACTGCTAATTGTCGGAATTTTACTGGGGGCTGGCACACTTGGGGTCGTAGAGGCGCAACAAAGCCTGCCTGGTCAGGTACTGTACCCGCTAAAAACCTGGAGCGAAGATCTACGTCTTTCCTTGCAAAACGAACCCACTGAAAAAATTAACCTCGGGTTGGAATTCTCAAACCGGCGCGTGGATGAGATGCTTTCCTTACTTGAACATGGCAATGTGCCGACCCCAGCCGTACTAGAACATCTTAATCACCAGCTTGACAGCACCCTGGCAACAGCCGCCGGGCTGTCAGACACGCAGACCGAGATCGCGCTTGTAACCATCAGCCAGGAGCTGCACCGAAGAACCCGGCAACTGGACCAGGCCCAGCTCTCACAAGCAACACCCGAGACAACCCAGTTCCAGGCCCGGCTGCGATCGGTACTGATGTTTAACATCCAATTGGCCGAAACCGGAGCCAGGCAACCCGCATGGCTGCGAGAACATTTCAAACGCCAAAACCGTTTCAATGAAAGCCCACAACCGGCATATCCACAATCCACCCAGGTGCCCACCACAACACCAGCGGGCACAACCACGCCAGCTGCGCCTACCTCAAGCCAGGGCAACTTCCAAAAAAACAATCCCAACCCCACCCAGGCCGGTAATGGCAACTACTTGGGCAGCCCCACAAAACAGGCCCTCACCGCCCAGCCCGGTGGAAATGGGTACCAGGGAACGAAAAATACGCCGACAGGCAACCAGCAAACTCCATCCACCCAAAATAAACCAGACGGATCTGGTGGAGGCGGAACCAATGGCGGCCCCAGGCATTGATCAGCCAATATCATGCGCTGCCATTTTCCTGGTCCAATTACCAATTTTTGTTGTGAATAGCTAAGGTTTGAACTACCCACCTCTTGCACCCAATACAAGACCTGGCCTATTACTTGGATCCCAAACAGCTCTGGTGAACGCCTGTCCTATCCAGAAATTGAGTCTTGAAAATAGTATCGCGTCGCGATATTATCGTCTTGTTATAGAATCCTTCGCATCCGACGAAACAAAGAAAATATTCCTCGGTAAAACTTCCAAAAAGTTTCCGATCGATATTCAGCGTACCGCTCGCCGAAAATTACTCTATTTGGATGACGCAGAAGATTTACAGGATTTACTTGCCCCGCCCGGTAACCGCCTTGAAAAACTTAAAGGTGATAGAGCGGGACAGCATAGTATCCGAATTAATGACCAATACCCAAAATCGGGCATGCTATGGCGAATTTGTTTCGATTGGGTTGGCAATACAGCCAAAAATGTCGAAATCGTGGATTATCACGGATGAGAGAAATTATATGATGGATGACGCTTTATCCCCCATTCACCCAGGTGAAGTCTTGCTCGAGGACTTCATGAAACCGCTTGGCTTAAGCCAGTATCGCTTGGCGCATGATCTTGGGGTTACGCCGATTCGTATCAGCCAAATCGTAAATGGTCAGCGAGCAATTACAGTTGATACTGCTATGCGTCTTGCGCGTTATTTTGGCACAAGTGCGGCTGTTTGGCTTCGTTTACAGGTTCGCTACGAACTCGAAGTTGCAGAAAAAGATTTAAGTGAACGGATCAACCGCGAAGTAAAAGTTCTACATCAACCAGCAGATCACGCTTAACCCAACAGTGCCTGCCTGCAAGCAGGCATCCGCACGTCCATTCAGCTGGCAATACTTGTGAAGAGCCATGCTGCGAGGATCTTATAAACGATACAGGGATTGATAAGCAAATACTGTATCGATCATGCGTGAACAACGCTTGCTCAAATGGTGTGATTGCTCACCGACATGATAATAACCCAACAAAAAAAATGCCAACTGGCGAACCAGCGGGCATTTTTGTTATGAAAATTCCTCAGACAGGCGCGACACAAAGGGCTGCCGGTAATCGGTCAGCTCGAGTAAACTGCAGGGACGATAAAACGCCACGATTGCAACATTGGCCTATCTTCTGTAGAATGCCTTCATTCATTAAACGAAAAGAAACATAAAACCCCCCGGCATTCCGGAGGGTTTTAGCTTTTAGTCGGGGCGAAGAGATTTGAACTCTTGGCCTCTTGCACCCCATGCAAGCGCGCTAGCCGGGCTGCGCCACGCCCCGATTTACAACAACGGCAGGCCTTACCGTTTGCGGCTTTTTGGAGCCGCGAAGCGCAATTATAGCCGCGTTTGTCTATTTTTGCAATGCGTTTTGAGAGCAAATATCAACTCGGTTTTACAGCACTGTCCCATAACTCACACCGGCACCAGCATTTCGCTCGTTTCCATGATTTCAGCCTGCAGGCTGCCAGCCGAAAGCTCACGCAGCTCAGCCTGGAAAAGCGGAAATTCATCCAGCGTAAATCGCAGGGTCATGGTCACATCCGCACCAAATTCTTCTTCCAGTACAGCCCCCGACCTGCGCACCACCAGCAGTCGCAGGCGCTCCAGCAGGTTATACGGCAAGGCCAGCAGGGCCACATGCACACGCATCTTACGCGCCCGCCCCACATCGCGCACCACCGCCTGGGCCGACTCGGTGTAAGCCTTCACCAATCCGCCGGTGCCCAGCAAGGTGCCGCCAAAGTAACGCGTCACCACCAGCACCACATCACCCAGCCCGCTGCCGCGCAGCACCGCCAGGGTCGGGCGGCCGGATGTACCTTGCGGTTCGCCGTCATCCGAACAGTAATCCAGCACGTTATTGCCACCCCCAATGATATAGGCTGGCACATTGTGACTGGCATCCGGAAATTCCTGGCGAATGCGCTTGATGAACGCGCGCGCCTCATCCGTACTGAAAGCCGGCGCCAGCGTGGCAATAAAGCGCGAGTTCAACTGGCTGTACTCGCGGCGAATTTCCTGGGCAGGGATAAGATAGGGGCTGATGCTCATGGGTTGATTCTAACATTAGAAAAACAAAAACCTGCCCAGATGGACAGGTTTTCCCCGATTGGGGCGTGGTGCCGAGGGAGGGAATCGGACCCTCGACCGAGCGATTATGAGCCGCTTGCTCTGCCGCTGAGCTACCTCGGCACGTGTTTGTTGCCCTTGTCTTGATAGAGCGGGCTGAATTTTATTATGCTACCGCCGTTTTGTCAACCGACATTTTGCACTCCAACCCATCGCCGCTTGTGGATTTTGATCATTGGCATACAGGGAAACCATTTTTGCGTATTCTTCCGCAATTACAGCACGGCTTGTCATTGATATTGTTCTTGCGCAGCCAGGTGTGCCTGACCAATTCAACGGTTTCGTCAAAGCCGCCGATTTATCAAGAGTGGTTTCTCTTTAGCAGATATAGATTTTTAGCCTCATGACACCGCTGAGGATCTCTTGAATATCCGCTTTTTCCACGCTCGTGCGCACCTTGTGCGCCTGCACTTTTACCACCGAACCTTCCGGACAGCCCGTTTTACCATTTCCTGATCTGTCCATCTGCCAATACCCACACATCACTGGCGAAATGATCGATAAAATACCTGTCATGCACCACCGCCAGGATTGTGCCTTCATATTTCGCCAGCGCCTGCTCAAAACGCGCCCGCGCCGGAATATCCAGGTGGTTGATCGGCTCATCCAGCAGCAGGAAACTGCAGCCCTGCGCCACCAACATGGCCAGTTGCAGCCGCGCCCGCTCGCCATACGACATTTCGCCGCATGGACGCAGCGCGTCATCCCCGCCAAACAGGAAAAAATGCAGGAAATGCCGCGCCTCGGTCTCGTTGAAAGGCGAAATGCCCTGGATCGTCTGCAGCGGGCTGAACTGCGGCCTGAGCGATTCCTGTTCCTGCGACATATATCCAACCCGCACATTCTGCCCGAGCTTAATCAGCCCGCCAGCGGCTGGCAGGCTGCCGGTGATCGTACGCAGCAGGCTGGTCTTACCGGCCCCGTTTTCACCGGTCAGCGCAATCCGTTGCCCGGCGCGGATATTCAAATTCAGGTTGCTCAGCAGCGGCGCGTAGCCTGCATACCCCACCGCCAGGTTTTCGGTAATCAGCACATCCTTCGATTGGTGCGCAGGTGCCCCAAAATCCAGCTTGAGCTGCCAGGAAGGCCGCGGTTTTTCCACCCGCTCCTCATTAAAAATCTTCTCGATCCGATCTTCAATATGCTTGGCCCTGCCAGCGGTGTTCTTAGTGGCCCTGTTGCCAAAAAAGCCCTTCGCAAACTTGTCGCCCCCGTCAGCCTTGCCGCCTTTTTTCATTTTCGTCAGCCCACGGATATGTGCCGCGGCTGCTTGCAACTGCGCGATCTGCGCCTGCTGGTCGCTGTACGCCTGAAGTTGGTGCGCCTGTTCGTTCAGCTTTTGCTCAATATACGCGCTGTAATTGCCAGGATAAGCGCGCATGCAGTGACTGGCCGGGTCAAGCTCCAGGATCTGGCTGACAGCATGGTCCAAAAAGGCGCGGTCATGTGAGATCACCAGCGCGGCACCCTTAAAATTTCTCAGCCAGGTCTCCAACCATTCCAGCATGCCAATATCCAGGTGATTGGTCGGCTCGTCGAGCAGCAGCAGCCCCGGCTCATTCATCAAGACCCGCGCCAGCATCAAGCGGGTCTTCTGTCCGCCGCTCAGGTGACTGATCGGTGTCTCCAGCGCGAAGCCCGCCAGCCCCAGCGGACCAAGCAACGCGGCCGGCTTTGTATCCGCCTCGGCCAATCGTGCCAGCGTCCGGTCATACTGTTCCTGCAAAGTCGCATCCTGCGGCGACTGTACCAACCGCGCCGAGATCGCTGCGATTTCCAGCTCCAGCTGCTCCACCGGCACCTCACCCAGCCCCAGGCTGCTACGGATGGTCTCCCCGGGCGCCAGTTCCAATCCCTGCGCCAGGTAACCCACCCTCAGTCCGCTGACCGTCCACAGCACCGTACCGCTGTCCGGTTTCTCCAACCCCGCCAGGATGCGCATCAGCGTGGTCTTACCACAGCCGTTCGGACCAATCAGCCCTACCCGCTCGCGGGCACCGATGCTGAAAGTTATCTCTTTTAAAACGGGTTGAATCCCGTATGTTTTTGAAACCTGGTGTACGCTAAGCATAAACAAACCTGTCTCTGTACTCTAGATAAAACAAAACCGGGGGCAAACGCCCCCGGCTGGAATCATCGCAGCGGGTCGTACCCGAAAAAAGCCAGCTGATGTTTTACAGGTTGATATGCATTCCTAGTCTCCTACTGATATCGACACCCCTATTATAACATTTTCTCTTGCCGCCTCACACTAATCCATCTCACCAGCCGCGCAGTAGTACCCCGCCCCGGCGCAGGCCTGGCACAGCACCTGCCCTGCGCGCAGCACCTCGCGCGCATTCATAATCTCCTCACCGCACCCATCGCACAAAACCCGCAGCCCGGGCAGCGAGATGATCTGCTCAATCGGCTGCAGCAGGCGCACCTCCTGGAAGACAAACATATCCTCCACCGGCATGGATTGGTAGGCCAGCAGCTGAGCCTGGTACGAATCTGTCTGCTCTGGCATAAAAGCCGCCGCCCGCGCGCGCACCTCGCCATGCGGCGCAACACGCAGGCAGCGCCCAACCTGCACGTCCACAAAGGTGGCGGCTGGCTTGCCATAATCCTCCACCCGCAGGGTACGGTGACCCACCGTGCAGCCGCTCACCGCGATCAGCCCATCCACAAAACAACCGTCGGTCTCGCTGATCAGCAGCAGGCGCTTGCTCTCGCCCCGGTTGGGGTCCAGCCCCAGCGCTGCCAGCCCGGCCAGCCCCATCCGCACCCCGAGCACCTGGCGCGGGCACAGATGGCTGTGCCAGCGGGCTGATTCTTGTAACAGCGCCTTAATATCATTCATAGACTGTCATTCTATCAAAACTTTGCCATGCCGGGCGTATTTTCGGCCACAAAACCAGCCCGGCAAACCGGCAGATTCCCCCTGAATTGACACCCGCGGCGGATGTTTTTTTTGAAATTAACGGGTAAAATCAAGTCTCCTGGACCCCTACAAATAACAGCCAGGCAAATATCAAGGAGACAAAATGAGCAATAATTTAACAGTCCAGGACGGCCAGGTCGTATCCATGGAATATACACTGCTGGTGGATGGAGAGATCGTGGACAGCTCGGTTGGCCATGAACCACTGGAATTTCTTCAGGGCGCGGGCAACATCATCCCTGGTCTGGAACAGGAACTGTACGACATGGCCCTCGGCGATAGCAAACGAGTGGTTGTTCTGCCGGAAGATGGCTACGGTGTGATCGACCCGGATGCCTTCATCGACATCCCGCGCGACCAGTTCCCCGAGAGCATCCCGCTCGAGGAAGGCGTCGAGATCCAGGTGACCGACGAGCAGGGCACCCCCATGCTGGCCCGCATCGATGGCGTCTTTGAAGACCATATCCGCCTGGATTTCAACCATGAACTGGCCGGCAAGGAATTGCATTTCGAGACCAAGATCGTCGGCCTGCGCGATGCAACCGATGAAGAAAACGAGCACGGCCACGTGCATAACGGCCACCACCACTAGTCCTCTTAACCGCTGGAAACCAAAGGACCCCGCCTATCGCAGCGCGGGGTCCTTTATTTATATTATGGCATCATCGCCAGCCCTCAGGCCAGCAGCACAAACAGCACGGCAAACACCGCGCAGCCCAGGTTGACCAGGTCATTGTTCAACCACTCCCAGCCGCGCTTCAGGCTGGTTGGCGTGCCGCAGGTATGCAGCGGGTGACGCTCGGTTTCCTTATCACAGCTCGGGCAGTGATAAATGGCCTGGATGGTGGCCCCCAGCAGCGAGTCAAACAGCGAACCGAGGAACCCCGCCAGCGTTATCCACACCCCAATCGTCCAGGGCGCCGGCGCTGGTGGGAATATCGCCGCCAAAATGCCCACCAAAGCCGCCCCAGCCAGGGCCGCCAGCGTTCCAACCAACGAAACACCGCCCGAGGTGCCTTTTTCCACCACCCGCCCCAGGTTGGTTAACATGCGCGGCGGGTGCGGGTTGAGCACGCCCAGCTCGGTCGACCAGGTGTCGGCGTTGACGGCCGCCAGCGAGGCCGCAAAAGCCAGCCAGACCCACGGCGCATTGGGCAAAAAGTAGTGCAGCCCGGCAAAGATCGTCGCCAGCCCGCCATTGCCAAAAACCTGCCCGGCGTCGCGCTGCCCACCCTTCGAGAATTTCTCGCTCAGCCCGGTTTTTCGGCGCTTGAAGGCGCGCGTCAGCAGGGTCGAGGAGATGAAAAAGGCCAGCAGCAGCACGGCCCACTGCCAGCCACCGATACCAAAAATAACGGTGCCGACCAGCACAGCTGCAATGGCCCCAGAACGACTGAGACTGTGAACACGATAGGCGGCGATGGCGATCAGACCGGCCAGGAAGAAACCAGCGAATAGTTGCATAGGTATCAGGAGGTTGTGGTGATGAAATAGACGGCGACGAGAAAAAACAGGGCGGTCAGGACGCCCGCTATCCACAGGATCACGGCCAGGATTTGCTG
>CAIVSQ010000102.1 GCA_903908605.1 uncultured Anaerolineae bacterium | reverse complement strand
CACCTCCCCTCCCCCCCCCCCCCCGCGTAACGCCCCTCCCCCCCCTCCCGCCCCCCCCCCCCGCACACCCACCCGCCCCCCGCCCTCCATCCCCCGACCCCCGTCCCCCGTCCCCCATCCCCCGTCCCCCGTCCTCCGTCCCCCGTCCCCGGTCCGATTTTTGATGATAAAATCACCTGATTATTACAACTCCCTCCCACCCATTTTCGCATCAAACCAGCCAATGGGGAACCTAAATGAAGGAAACGACCATGATCCGCATATACAGCGTGGAAGAAGCCAAAAAAACCATCCTCAAACGGATTCCACCCGATGAAACCCGCGTCACCCCGGCCGTGCTCGCACGCATCGCCGCCACCTTTGGCGAACCAATCAACGCCGAAGAAGCCGTCAAACGCATCCTAAAAGACATCCGCGCCCGCGGCGACGCCGCCCTGCGCGAATGGAGCGCCAAACTGGATGGCTACCCCGCCGAAGCCCCCCTGCGCGTCCCCGCCGAAGCCCTCCAGACCGCCCTGGCAAACCTGCCCGCCGACCAGCGCGCCGCCCTCGAAACCTCCATCCAGCGCGTCCGCGAATTTTACAGCCGCCAGCCGCTCAGCTCCTGGTTCACCAACGACCTGGGCGGCACCCTCGGCCAGTTCCTGCGCCCCCACCGGCGCGTCGGGCTGTACGTCCCCGGCGGCACCGCCCCGCTGCCCTCCTCCGTCATCATGTCCGCCATCCCCGCCCAGGTAGCCGGTGTCCGCGACATCGTCGTCGTCACCCCGCCCGCCCGCCTCGACCCCACCCAGGCCAAAACCGGCTCCGCCTACAACCTCGTCCCACAAATCACCCTGGCAGCCTGCGCCCTGTGCGGCGTCAGCGAAGTCTACGCCATGGGCGGCGCCCAGGCCATCGGCGCCCTCGCCTACGGCACCGAAAGCGTCCCCGCCGTCGATAAGATCTTTGGCCCCGGCAACCTCTTCGTCACCCTCGCCAAACGCCAGGTCTTCGGCCTGGTTGGCATTGACGGGTTAGCCGGCCCCACCGAAACCGTCGTCATCGCCGACGAAAACGCCAAACCCGCTTGGGTCGCCGCCGACCTGCTGGCCCAGGCCGAGCATGACGTGCTCGCCTCCGCCATCCTGCTCACCCCCTCTCCCCGCCTGGCCGAAGCCGTCCAAATCGAAGTCGGCCGCCAGGTGGAAACCCTGCCCCGCGCCGATATCCTCGCCCAATCCCTGCCCGGCCAAAGCGGCATCGTCATCACCCGCGACCTGGACGAAGCCGCCGAGCTCAACAACCTCTACGCCCCCGAGCACCTCTGCCTGTCAGTCGCCGACCCCTGGGCCCTCAGCGAAAAAATCTACAACGCCGGCGGCATCTTCATGGGCGAACACTCCTTTGAAGTCCTCGGTGATTACATCGCCGGACCCAGCCACGTCATGCCCACCGGCGGCTCTGCCCGCTTCGCCTCCCCGCTCAACGTCTGGGATTTCGTCCACATCATCAGCCTCGTCGCCCTCAACCAGGCCACCACCGCCCAGATCGCCCCGCAGGCCGCCATCATCGCCCGCGCCGAAGGGCTCGAAGCCCACGCCCGCTCAGCCGATTTCCGCACCAAATAAGCGCACCAACCACACAACCATGAAACTGCCCGCCCACATCGCCAACCTGCCCGCCTACACCCCGATCGAACCATTCGAGGTCCTCTCGGCCCGCATCGGTCGCGCCCCGCAAGACATCATCAAGCTCGATGCCAACGAGAACCCCTACGGCATGTCCCCGCGCGCCCGCACCGCCCTGGCGAACATCGACTTCCCGCACATCTACCCGGACCCCGAGAGCCGTGCCCTGCGCGCCGCCCTGCAAGCTTTCACCGGGCTGGATGCCGCCTTCCTGCTGCCCGGTTCCGGCGCCGATGAACTGATCGACCTGATCATGCGCGTCACCCTCTCACCCGGCGATTGCATCCTCAACTGCCCGCCCACCTTTGGCATGTACGTCTTCGACGCCGACCTGAACGCCGCCCGCGTCATCGACGTGCCCCGCCAGCCCGATTTTTCGCTGGACGTGCAGGGCATCCTGCGCGCCGCCCACCAGCACCAACCCAAGCTGATCTTCCTGACCTCCCCCAATAATCCCGATGGCTCGCTGATCGACCCGGCCCTCGTCGACCAGCTGCTCGAGCTGCCCGCCCTGATCGTCCTCGACGAAGCCTATATCGAATTCGCCGACCCGGCCGGGCTGGGCAAAAACCTTAGCCGCCTGGGCCAGGTGCCCCAGCGCGAAAACCTGCTGGTCCTGCGCACCTTTAGCAAGCTGGCCGGGCTGGCCGGGCTGCGGGTTGGCTACGGCGCCTTCCCCGGCTGGCTCATGCCCACCCTCTGGAAAGCCAAACAGCCATACAACGTCAATGTCGCCGGCAGCGTCGCCGCCATTGCCGCCCTCGAAGACCACGCCTACCTGCAGCACACCGTCGCCACCCTGGTGGCCGAACGTCAACGCCTGGCCCTCGCCCTGGCCGCCATCCCCTACCTGCAGCCCTACCCCTCGCAAGCCAATTTCATCCTCTGCCAGGTCCACGGCCGCGATGCCGCCGCCCTCAAGACCCAGCTGGCGGACCGCTTCGGCATCTTCATCCGTTACTTCAACAAACCCGGCCTGCGAGACTGCATCCGCATCTCAGTCGGCCGTCCCGAACAAATGGATGCGCTCATCGCCGCGCTTTCCACCCTCTAACGACCAGGCAACTGGGAGGTACTCATGCGCACTGCCCGCATCGAACGCAGCACAAATGAAACCCGCATCACCATCGAACTCAACCTGGATGGAACCGGCCAGCACAGCATTGCCACCGGGGTCGGTTTCCTCGATCACATGCTCACCCACCTGGCCGTCCACGGCCTGTTTGACCTGTCCGTCCAGGCCAGCGGTGACTTGCACATCGACGTCCACCATACCGTTGAAGATGTCGCCCTGGTCCTCGGTGCCGCCTTCGACCAGGCCCTCGGCGACCGCAAGGGCATCACCCGCATGGGCAGCTTTTACGTGCCCATGGATGAGACCCTCGCCTTCGTCGCCATCGATTTCTCTGGCCGGCCCTATTGCGTGGTCTCGGCCGAATGGGGCTCCGCACCCGTTGGCGGCATTCCCACCAGCCTCTTCCCCCACTTTCTCGAAAGCTTCGCCATCACCAGCCGCTGCAACCTGCACGCGCGCGTCCTCTATGGCCGCGATGACCACCACAAGGCCGAAGCGCTCTTTAAAGCCCTCGCCCGCGCCCTCGCTGCCGCCACCCTGCCCGACCCGCGCCGCGCAGGCGTCCCCTCCACCAAGGGCACCCTCACCCACTGACCAATACCGGCCTGCCCATTTGCCCAGGCCAGGAATACCGCCATGACAAACCCCGCCTCATTCACCATCTTCCCCGCCATCGACCTGCGCGCCGGCAAAGTTGTCCGCCTGGCCCAGGGCGACCCCCTGCGCCAGACCACCTACGGTGACGATCCGCGCGCCTGGGCCGAACGCTGGAAGGACGAAGGTGCCAGCTGGCTGCACATCATCAACCTGAGCGGCGCCTTCGATGAAGACTCGCGCGCCAACTTTACCGCCCTCCAGCAGATCCTCACCGTCGGCCTAAAAGTCGAGTTCGGCGGCGGCATCCGCTCCGAAGAAACCATCCGCACCGCCCTCCAACTGGGCGTCGAACGCATCTTCCTCGGCACCGCCGCCATCCAGGACCCCGGCCTCGTCGATCGTGCCCTGGCCGAATTTGGCCCAACCCGCATCGCCGGCGATATCGGCGCGCGCGATGGCCAGGTCACCATCAAGGGCTGGCAGCAAACCACCCCACTGACCGTCGCCGAAGTCGGCCAGCGCTTCCGTGCCCAGGGCCTGGAATGGTGCGTCCTGACCGATGTCGCCCGCGACGGTGTCAGCACCGGCGTAAACGTCACCAGCGCGCTCGAACTGCAAAAAGACAGCGGGCTGCAGGTGGTCGCCTCTGGCGGCGTCTCCACCCTCGCCGATGTCCAACGCGTGCGCGCCGCCGGCCTGGCCGGTGTCATCATCGGACGAGCCCTCTACGATGGCCACATCTCACTGCGTGATTGCCTCACGGAGGGCGCATGATCACCATCGTCGATTACAAAGCCGGCAACCTCACATCCGTCAAACGCGGGCTCGACCACCTCAACATCGAAAACCAGGTCAGCGCCGACCCTGAGGTCATCCTCAACGCCGGGCAGATCATCTTCCCCGGGGTCGGCCAGGCCAATGCTGCCATGCAGGTTCTCAAAGACCGTGGTCTCGACCAGGCCCTCAAAGCCGCCTTCCAGCGCGGCACCCCCATCCTCGGCATCTGCATCGGCTGCCAAATCATCCTCACCCACTCCGAAGAAGGCGATACCCCCTGCCTGGACCTGCTGCCCGGCAGCTGCCTGCGCTTCCGCCTGCCAGACCCCAGCCTTAAAATCCCGCACATGGGCTGGAACGCCGTCAGCGTCACCCAACCCCACCCCATCCTCGCCCACCTGCGCCCCGGCGACGAATTTTACTTCGTCCACTCCTACTACCCGCGCCCACAAGACCCGGCCTGCCAATACGCCAGCGCAGATTACGGCGGCCCATTCCCGGTTGCCATCGGGCAGGATAACCTCTTCGCCGTCCAGTTCCACACCGAAAAAAGCGGCCCGCCCGGGCTAAAACTGCTCGAAAACTTCGCCAACTGGCACGCCTAACGCCACCGCCAACCCGTAAAGAGGAACTCAAATGCTTAGCAAACGAATTGTTTCCTGCCTGGACGTGCGTGATGGCCGGCTCGCCAAAAGCGTCCGCTTCGTCGATACCCGCGATATCGGCGACCCGGTCGAAACCGCCCGCAAATATTACCTCGACGGCCTGGACGAGCTGGTCTTTTATGACATTACCGCCTCCAGTGACAACCGCGCCATCATGATCGATGTCGTCCGCCGGGTGGCCGAGCAGGTCTTCATCCCCTTCTCGGTCGGCGGCGGGTTGCGCACCGTCGAGGATTGCTCGCGCGTGCTGCTGGCCGGCGCCGAAAAAATCAACGTCAACTCAGCCGCCGTCAAAAACCCGCTCCTCATCTCACAGGCCGCCTACGCCTTTGGCGCCCAGGCTGTGGTGCTCTCGATGGATGTGCTCAAAGTGCCAGTCTCACCCACCATCCCCTCCGGCTACGAAATTGTCATCAACGGCGGCCGCACCCCCATGGGCCTGGATGCCATCCAGTGGGCCCGCCGCGGTGAAGAACTGGGCGCCGGTGAGTTGGTGGTCAACTCCATCGACGCCGATGGCACCCGCCAGGGCTACGAGCTGACCCTCACCCGCCAGATCGCCGAAGCAGTTGGCATCCCGGTCGTCGCCTCCGGCGGCGGTGGCACCCCCGAACACCTCTACGACGTGCTGACCGAAGGCAAAGCCGATGCCGCCCTGGTGGCCTCCATGCTGCATTACAACGAATACACCATTGCCGAAATTAAATCCTACCTCACCGGGCGCGGATTAAAAATCAGGCCAATCGCCTGATCCCCGCCTGGCCATCCACGCCGGGCAACGTGAACCCAGTCCCCAGTCTACCCGGGGCGACCAGGAGAATGACCATGATCGAAAAAATTACCGCCATCTTCCAACAAAAATTCGGAACCCAGCCCGCCTTTATCGCCCAGGCCCCCGGGCGCGTCAACCTGCTGGGCGAACACGTCGACTACAACGACGGCTTCGTCATGCCGGTCGCCATAGACCGCGCCACCTACATCGCCTTTTCACCCGCCGCCGGCCTCGAAACCTGCCTGGTTGCCGCCGATTTTGACCAGCAAGCCCGCTTCTCTTCCGATTCAATCGCCACCAAGACCCAGACCGACGGCAGCCAAATGCCCGAGTGGGGCCTCTACCCGGCCGGCATGTGCTGGGCCCTTTCTGACGCTGGCCTGGCCACCCCCGCCATCAACGCCGTCTTCTCCTCCAATGTCCCGCGCGGCTCCGGGCTCAGCTCCTCCGCCTCGGTCGAAATGGCCTTCGCCATCGCCTGGCAGCAGGTCGGCGGCTGGTCGCTCACCCCCATGGAACGCGCCCGCCTCGGTCAGCGCGCCGAAAACCAGTATGTCGGCGTCAGCTGCGGCATCATGGACCAGTTCGCCTCGGCCTGCGGCGAAAATAACCGCCTGCTCTTCCTCGATTGCCGCAGCCTGCAATACCACAGCCTGCCCCTGCCCGAAAATATCGCCCTGGTCGTCGCCGATACCGGTGTGCGCCGCAAATTGACCACCGGTGAATACAACCGCCGGCACGACGCCTGCACCGAAGCAGTCCGCCTGCTGCAAAACCACCTGCCCGCCATCCAGGCCCTGCGTGATGTCAGCCCTGAAGATTTCAACCGCTTTTCAGCCGACCTGCCCGAAGAAGTGAAAAAACGTGCCCGCCACATCATCAGCGAGGTCCGGCGCACCATCACCGCCATCCCCCTGCTCGAAAAGTCAGATATGGCCGGCTTCGGCAAATTAATGAACGAATGCCATATCAGCCTGCGCGATGACTACGAAGTCTCCATCGACGAGCTGGATACCATGGTCAGCATCGCCCAGGGCCTGCCCGGTTGCTACGGCGCCCGTCTCACCGGCGCCGGTTTTGGCGGCTGCACCATCAACCTGGTCGAACGCACCCAGGCCGAACAGTTTGCCCAACTCCTCCGCCAGGGCTATCAACAAGCCACCGGCCAGTCCCCCGAAATCTACATCTGCCAGGCCTCGCAAGGCGCCGGCATGCTCTAGTCACCCCACACCACACTCACCCATTATCAGGAGGAATTACATGAAATACCCACTCTCGATCCCAGGTTTTAGCGATGGCCGGGTTGAACTGGAAGCCGGCGGTTTTTGGCGCGGCGCCCGCCTGCTGCTCGATGGCCAACCCGCCCCGCGCGGCCCCAAGCGCGGTCAATTCAGCCTGACCCGCGACGACGGTACCCTGGCCGCCGCCCGCTTCAAAAATTACTGGATCCTCGATACCATTCCGCAAGTGCTGGTCGACGATATCACCTACCAGGTCGTCCCGCCGCTAAAATGGTACGAATGGACCTGGAGCGCGCTGCCGCTCGTACTGGCCTTCATCGGCGGCGGCCTCGGCGGTCTGCTCGGTGGCGCCGCCATGGTCATCAATGGGCGCATCTTTCGCTCCAGCCTTGGCACCGTTGCCCGCTACCTGCTGAGCGGCCTGATCTCCATTGTGGCCGTCGTCCTCTTCCTGCTCTCCGTTGGCCCAATCAGCCAGGCCATTGGCAGCCTGTTCCCACTCCCCGCCCGCGAATTCAGCTCCGCAGCCGGTCGTTTTTCAGTCAGCTCACCCTACACCCTTACAGAAAACACCCAATCCATCGATACCCAGGTCGGGGCCGTTGAACTGCACATGTTCAGCGCCAACCAGCCAACCCAGACCCTCATCGTCAGCTACTCCGATTATCCCGCCGAGTTAGTCAGCAAATCCAACCCGGATAAAATCCTGGACGGCAGCCGGAACGGCATGGTTCAGAATTCCAAGGGCCAACTGCTCTCCGAAACCCGCATCACCATCGATGGCCACCCCGGGCGCGAACTGACAGTAAACTCCACCGTCGATAATGGCCAGGAATTGCTGCTGCGCAGCCGCATTTACCTGGTGGAAAACCGCCTCTACCAGGTTACCGTTGTGACCATAAAAGACAAGGCCAACCCGCAAGCCATTGACCAGTTTCTTCAATCCTTCAAACTGACCACCCCCTGACCGGCCGCAATCGTGCCACCCTCCGTGCTGTGAAAGAAGTTTCTTTATGGAAAATCTAAAATTCAACCCCGATGGTCTCATCCCCGCTGTGGTGCAGGATGCCGACACCCACGCCGTCCTGATGGTGGCCTGGATGAACGCCGAATCGCTCCGCCAGACGGTTGAAAGCGGCGAAACCTGGTTTTGGAGCCGTTCCAGGCAGGAACTGTGGCACAAAGGCGGCACCTCCGGCAATATTCAAAAAGTCAACCAGATCCTGGTCGACTGCGATGCCGACACCCTCCTGATCCTGGTGACCCCCGCCGGCCCAGCCTGCCATACCGGGCAGCCCACCTGCTTTTACCGTCCACTCGATCCTGACGCCTCCACTCAAGCCGCCTGACACAACCGATCACCCCCTGGGTCGCACTCCCCGGCCAAACCAACCAAGTGCAAGGAAACGATATGCCAGCCATCAACGACCTATACCAAACCATCCTCGATCGCAAAAACAACCCGCGCGAAGGCTCGTATACCACCTCGCTCTTCACCAAGGGCCTGCCGCGCATGGCCCAAAAAGTCGGCGAAGAAGGCGTGGAAGTGGCCGTCGCCGCCCTCTCGCAAACCGATGAACTGCTGGTGGGCGAAATCGCCGACCTCACCTACCATGTCCTCGTCATCATGGTCGCGCGCGGCATCCACCCCGATGACATCGCCCGCGAACTGGAAAAAAGACGACACTAAAAAAATCACCCCCCAGAAAGCTGTGGGAAATAATCATCCAACGCCTGCTGGTTGACTCCATCTGCACCGCGCCACCAGCAGGCCGGGTAACTCCAATCCAGCCTGTTCGCCGCAGGGTACCTACGCTCGGAATACTTCACAAAGGTCGTAAAATAGCTCGCCCTGGCCGCTGGCTGCAAAATGCCACAGTAAGCCAGCACCTGCACCAGTACTTCCCGCTCGGCCTGGTTGGATTTAATCACCGCCGCCAGGCTTTTCTCCAGCTCGCGGGCTTTCGCATCCGCCCGGCAGCGCCGCACCACCTCAATGATTTGTCGCATAACCGCCACATCCTGCTCGCTGGCTTCCACCCTCGCCAGGCTGGCAAACTGCTCCAGGTCAAAAGCCATAAACGCCGGCAGCTCATGCTGCACCCCACCCCATTTATAACGCTCAAAATTGAACTCGCTTAAATCATACGGCCGGGCCGGGTTCTCAATCATTCCACAAATCGAGCAATAACGCCCCTGACCCTCAAAGTCATGCTCAACAAAATTCCTGCCAATAGCATAACTCCCCAGGGCCGAACGGTACTCCAACTGCCTGCTGCCCAGGCTCACCAGAAAGGCATTACTGACCCACTCGCGCGAAAGCGCCCGCCAGGCAGCCCCCACCCGGCCGACCACCTCCGCATGAGACAGCTCGGCAGCCGGGAACATCAGCCCAGCCTCACAGGCATAAGCAAAATCCTCACCAGAAACCGTAGGCTCCCGCCTCCAACCCCCGCCATCCCAGTAAGTATCAAAAAGGATCTTATGTGCTTTTTTATCAGTCATATCCTTCTTCCCTCTCATCTGCAATCCCAACAGCCTGTTTTTTTGTGTAGTATAGCATCATCCCCGTAACTGACCTACTCTCCAAAAACCGAAAAAGAACAGCATTGCAAATTCGCCCCTACACTGTCTTCCTGATGTTGGGCTTGGTCTCAACCATCTACCATCCAGCAGACGCCTGCCTCTTAAGTGTAGACCTGGCCAGGGTACAAATGGGCGTCAAGTGGGCTTGATGAGCAGATTGTTGATAGAAAATCGTTGATGAGTGGCATAATTGATCTAATAGGGATGCCCCTCACATGACACGTCAATCTCTTGCCCACCTCAGCCTATCCGTAGCTGCCAACCTCATTCTCTGTTGCACGCTGGTGCCATTCTTACTACGTCCTTTCGGCAGTTACCCATTCTCTATGTTGCTCGAAGTTCTTCTCTGGCAGGCTATTGGCATGGTTAGCTGGCCATTTGCACTTTTCGGGTTGGCCCTTGCTATTCCTTTTGGTGCCAAACTTTCCAGCGTAACCCCTTTCCTTTTCACCCTTCTATATCCTGCTATTCAATTCCTTTTGATCCGTTCCGTGATCTCAAAGACCCCACACCGTATAAACTTCATCCTTTTGCATATCCTCATCACAGTCTCTTTCATCGTGGTCTGGTTCTATGTATTAAATGGATATGATTTCATGTCAGGGTAGTCAAAACCTCAAGATTGCCCAACACAGCGTAAAGCTGACGAAGGCAACCCCGCCGCATTTTTATAATCGCTTTTCATGCTTTGGGTCTTTCCGCATTGACAGCAAACCAGCCCTCCACCCGCCACCGCATCTATCTCATGGCTTTGAACCAATCCCTTCGCGCAGACCGATCAAAACCTTATCGTAACCAGGTAATACTTTATCAGTTTCCCCAAACCGGGTTGGCCAGGCCATCCATCGGGGCAAGGTCAGCAGCAAGAACTGCGTAAGCGTTACAATGCATCAGCTAAACCAAAACCCCTTTACAGACAATTAGCGCAAGCCTGTGCCAGGTGTAAAAGCCTGGGCTTTATCGTTTCAGCTTCACCCGTAAGCTTGTCGATCACTTTTTCACTGGTCGGGTGGTCATTTTTCACGTCGGCTTGCATCTAGCTGATTAATGTTTCTATTGCTTAAATCGATACGGTGATGTATAGTAAAAAAACATCATTGCGAAATCCAAAACAGCATAAAGTCGACTACCCAGGGGGATGGTCTATTTGTCATTAATAAAATGATGTAAACTTTTAATGGTCTGAATTGGTGCTGCTGGTCCTGATATATCAAAAAGCGAAACCACCGGTTGCAATCTATTTTCAATATACAAGCGCATCACAACAAGAACGATATACCCGGATTGGGCCCAACCGTGGAGCAACTCATGAAGAATTGCAGTGCTGCTATTCCGAAATTTCTTCGCTTAAAACCCGGGGGCGTGGGCTCAACAATAAATCGCGCCACAAGAGCAAGTATTCTTTTGCTCTTACTGATGATAGCCAGCCTGCTTACTTTTCCCTCACTTTTACATGTTTTTGCTCTTCAACCGGCTGCCACGGCAGGGATGGGTTCATTCGCCAATGAGCCCATCTTGAAAACCATCATCATTGATAATTATGCCCCCTACACCTTCGTGAATCAAGATGGCCAGCCCGATGGATTCAGCGTGGACTTGATGCAAACGGTAGCTAAGGTGATGGGGTTCAAGCTCGAAATCAAGGTCGACACCTGGGACAATGCTCGTCACGCGCTGGATAACGGCCAGATTGACTTTCTGCCGATGATGGCCTATTCCGCAGAGCGCGATAAACTATATGATTTCTCGCCTCCGCACACAAATGCCTACGACGCCTTTTTTACGCGCAAAGACGCCAGCCCAATTCGCTCCATGGACGATCTGCCCGGGAAAAAGATCCTCGTTATGGAGAGTGATCAGGCCCATGATTATCTACAGTCACTGGCCTCCATCAAGTCAGAGCAGCTGATCCTGGTTTCCAGCTTACCAGAAGCTTTGCGAATGCTGGCATCTGGAAACGGGGATACAGCGCTCATGCCCAAACTGGTCGGGTTGGCGCTCATCCGGGATTTGAAACTTACCAATCTCGGCCCATCGCCAGTGGTAGTGGAAGCTTACAATCGTCCATTCAGTTTTGCAGTAAGAAATGGAAATCAGGCAGTCATGGAACGTTTGAACCAGGGCATGAGCATTGTCAAAGCCACAGGGCAGTATGACGAAATTTACAAAAAATGGTTCGGGGCCTTGGAACCGGTTGGTGTCACGAATGAAATATTTCTAAAATATTTGGGTGGGATTGTTCTTGCATTTCTATTGATTGGGTCCATCCTCCTGTTATGGTCGTTTTCGCTTAGACGCCAGGTGGCTGCGCGCACAAAGTCCCTGGAGATCGAGATTCAAGAGCGTAAGCAGGCAGAAGAAGCATTGAAAGAAAACGCTGCACTTCTACATACAGTGGCGCAAAATTATCCAAATTCCTATGTTTCCATTATCGATAAAGACCTGACGATCGGCTTTACTTCCGGGCAAGAATTCAAGAAGCAGAACCTGGACCCAGCCCAGTTTGTGGGTCTGACTTTGGAACAGGTCTTTGGCGAACATGCGCCGCTTGTCAGAGATCATTATCTCAAAACATTTGATGGCGCTGAAACACAATTTGAACTATTTATCAACGACCAATACCAATACTATCGAACTGTGCCTTTAATGAATCCGGAAGGCAAGATCAATAAAATCATGGTCGTAGTAGAAAACATCACCGAGCGTAAGCAAGTCGAAGAAACTTTGCGCCAGAGTGAAGAACGCTTCCGCAGTTATTTTAATCTCCCCCTGGCCGGGCGCGCCATCACATCGCCAGATGCTGGCTGGATCGACGTCAATCCCACCCTGTGTGACTTGCTTGGTTATCAAAAAGCCGAATTGATGCAGATGAGCTGGACAGAACTGACCTATCCGGATGATCTGCCCGCCGATCTTGTCCAATTTAACCGGGTCATTGCCGGCGAAATCGATGGCTATACCCTTGAAAAACGCTTTCTTCACAAGGATGGTCACAGCATCGCTACCAACCTGGTTGTGCACTGCGTGCGCCGCCCTGACCAGTCAGTGGACTATTTCGTGGCCCTTATCCATGACTTCACCGCGCGCAAACAGGCTGAACAGGCCTTGCAGGAGAGCGAGAATAAATACCGTCTTTCAGAATTGGTATTAAAAAAGGCCCAGTCAACAGCGCATATTGGAAATTGGAAATGGGATGTAAGTAAAGGTGAGATTACCTGGTCAGATGAAATGTATCGCATATTCGGTATCGAAAAGGATACCTTTACAGGTCGGCTGGGGGATGTGGTCAAAAGCGTAATTCACCCTGATGATTTACACTTGGTTCTGCCTTCCAACGCTGCCAACCTCGCAAATGAACCGATTGAATACCGAATTATCCTGCCAGATTCAACTATTCATCATATTTGGGCAAAAAGCGGCACAACCATTTTCGACCAGGACGGCAAGCCCACCGTTCTAACGGGCATCGCTCAAGACATTACCGAACGCAAATTGGCGGAAGGAGCGCTCCGAAAAAGCGAAGAAAACCTGGCAGATGCTCAACGTATTTCTCACATTGGCAGCTGGCAATGGGATATGCGATCAAATACAGTCAGCTGGTCAAAAGAGATGTATCGCGTGTTTGACATCGACCCCAACACTCATGATGCTAAGCCGGAGTCTATGCTAAAAGTGATTTTTCCCGACGATATTGAGCTCTTCACAAATAGTATGAATAGCAATTTATTAGATGGGAGTTCACCTGCTCTTGAATACCGCATCGTCCATAAAGATGGTTCAATTCACACGATATCCGCAATAGGTAGAATAGAGTTTGACAAGACAGGCAAACCCATCAGGAGTAACGGCACCGTTCAAGACATCACCGAACGTAAGTTGGCAGAAGAAGCCCTTCTTCAAGCCAATGAGCGCCTGTCCTTTGCGCAAAAATCCTCAAAAGCAGGAGTTTGGGACTGGAACATGACCACCGGCCAGCTCACATGGTCCCCTGAATTTCTCATCCTGTTTGGCCTGGATCCAGACACGACCCCCACCTTCGATATTTGGCGCAAGGTAATCCATCCCGAAGACGTCCAAATCGCCGAGGATCGAATTAGCGATGCCATTCGCGAGCATACTCTGCTTGAAAATGATTATCGAATCGTCCTGCCGTCCGGCGAAATTCGCTGGATAAATGCCCTGGGCAATACAACTTATGATGACCACGGAGTACCTCAGCGTATGTCCGGGATCTGTATTGACATCAGCGAACGCAAACTGGCAGATGAAGCACTTCAAACAAGCGAAGAAAATTTTCGGAATGTGTTCAACACCATGCAAGAAGGTATGGCATTGAATGAGTTTATCTTCGATGGGAACGGTGAAATTGTTGATTACCGCATCCTGGAGGTCAATCCGGCTTACGAGAAACACTCTGAGGCTCCGCGCGAGTGGGTGGTAGGGAAAACAGCCACCGATGCTTACCAGATGTCTTCGGAATACATCAATAGCTTTTGGAAGGAACATCTGAATAAAAGTGATGAAATTATCACTGAATTGTATTATGCCCACACGGGTAGGTGGAAATACATTTCCACATCCCAACCAGTCAATAATCGTTTTGTCACCGTCTTTACCGACATCACCGAAAAG
Organism: uncultured Anaerolineae bacterium; assembly: GCA_903908605.1. Lineage (GTDB taxonomy): Bacteria > Chloroflexota > Anaerolineae > Anaerolineales > Villigracilaceae > UBA5195. The sequence goes on along the minus strand of CAIVSQ010000102.1, from coordinate 20,423 downwards.
AAATTAGCCGAAATCGCCCTACGCGAGAGCGAAGCCCGCCTGAAAACCATCACAAAACATGCTCCGGCTATCATCATTGAAGTTGACCCCCACGGACGCATTCTCTATATCAGCCGGATGTTACCAGGTCTTGAATCGAATGATGTGATCGGTGAAGAGTTTTATGCTTGGACTCCTGCTCAGTTTCATCCCACCATGCGCCAGAAGCTGGAACAGGTTTTCCTCAACGGCAAACCCGAAGAGTTTGAAACCCAGGGGTTGGGGTCTTTTGGAGAAAACAGCTGGTACCTATCTTCTCTCGCTCCAGTGGAAGTGGATGGGCAGATAAAAAGTGCCATCCTGGTAATGCACGACATCACCGAGCGAAAACAAACCGAAGAGCAGCTAAATAAACAACTCGAAGAACTTCGTCGCTGGCAAAATATAACCCAGGGCCGCGAGGATCGGATATTAAAGTTAAAAAGCGAGATCAACAGGCTGCTGATTGAAGCTGGAAAACCACCGCGCTTTGCCAGCGTCAATGGTGTCAATCTGGATCCACCAAGGGAGGGCGAATGACAACAAAGCACGAATCACACCATGACCCCACTGAAAGTCATCGTGACTCAACAAAAACCCCCAATCCTGAAACCTGGCAGGCTGGTTTCGGAGAGCTTTTCCCATCCACACTCCCAGAGCCTGAGCAACCGGCTTCTGAACCGCACTTTCTCAGAACTGTGCTGATCATTTTCACTGCCGGATTGGCTGTGCTGGGATTGTATTTAACCAGCCTGATCAGTTATTTATTGTTTCATGCGCTGGTCGAATTATCCAGCATCGTCATCGGTTTCAGCATGGCCCTGCTGATGTGGAATGCGCGACGTTGGCTGAACAATCGTTATCTTTTGGGGCTTGGGATTGCTTTAGCTGCAGCAAGCATTCTGGACCTGGTCCATATGTTGGCTTACAAGGGAATGAACATTTTTGTAGGCTACGACTCAAATCTGCCCACTCAATTGTGGATAGCGGCCCGTTACCTGCAAAGCTTGTCCATGTTGTTCACTCTTTTCTTCTTGTCAGCTAAACCCCCGCTTTCCAACTCGCCAACAATCAATCCACGAGAAAAAACCCGCCAGAATTTGGAGTACGTGCTGCTTGCAATTTACGCAGTCATCACCTTACTGCTGCTGATGCTCATTTTCTTGCGGCAGTTCCCGGTCTGCTATATTGAAGGACTGGGCCTGACCCCTTTCAAAATAAACAGCGAGTACCTCATCTGTCTCTTCCTGTTGTTTTCGTTAGGATTGTTATGGAACAAACGCCAGCATTTTGATCGCCCGGTGTTAGGGTTGTTGCTGTCTGCCACCGTTGCCACCATTCTTTCGGAACTTGCGTTCACATTTTATGTTAGCGTGTATGATTTTTCCAATTTATTAGGCCATTTCGGAAAACTAACTGCATTTTTCTTGATCTATCTCGCTGTGATACGGATCGGCTTGCAGCGTCCACTCAGCCTGATGTTCCGAAATCTCAGCCAGCAAACTTTAGCGCTGCGCGCGAGCGAACATTATTTGCACACCATTCTTCGGACAACAGCAGATGGCTTCCTGGTTGTGAACCGTGAAGGCAGGCTCACCGATGCAAATGAAGCCTACTGCGCCATGTCAGGATATAGCAAAGCCGAGCTTTTGGATTTATCGATTGGTGACATCGATATCGACGATACACCCACTGAAACCACGGAGCGGATCAAGCGAATTATTGAGAATGGCTCAGAACTATTTGAGACTCATCACCGATGTAAAGATGGTAACGTTATTGATGTTGAAATATCTGTGACGTTTTTAGAGTTGGATGGTGGCAAACTCATCAGTTTCTGTCGAGACTGCACCAGGCGAAAAAGATCAGAGGCGGTAATGTCGGCGCGCAGCCGTATTATTGAGATGGCAAATACCTGCTCGCTGGAAGAACTGTTACGCATCACCCTCGACGAAACGGAAGCACTCACCGGCAGCCAGGTCGGCTTTTTCCATTTTCTGAAACCAGACCAAATGACGCTAGCGCTGCAGGCATGGTCCACCAATACGATTCAACATATGTGCAAGGCTGAGCCTGCCGGCTCTCATTATCCAATAAGCCAGGCGGGTGTATGGGTGGACTCCGTTCGCGAAAAACGTCCTGTCATTCACAATGATTATCCAGCACTTTCACACCGCAAGGGGCTGCCAGAGGGTCATGCACCAATCATAAGAGAGCTGGTCGTCCCTGTAATGCGCGGAGAGACGATAGTGGCTATACTTGGCGTAGGCAACAAGCCGACCAATTATGATCAACAGGATATCGAAATGGTAACATCCCTGGCCGATTTCGCCTGGGATATCGCAGAACGGAAGCGGGCGGAAGAAGAATTGGCAGAGCAAGCCGACTTCAACCAGCGGATATTCAACTCCGTGGATGCCCATATAGCAGTGGTGGATCCCGATGGAGTCATTCTGGCTATCAACGAGAAGTGGCGAAATTTTGCTATTGAAAACGGCGGAGTAAATGAAAGCAAATGGGGCGTTGGAGCTAATTATTTTGTGCAGTACAGCGAAGATTGGGGCGATACGATGCTGGCACAAGAGGGGTCAGATGGTGTCCGCAAAGTCCAGCACGGCGACTTGACTTTTTTCAGCCAGGAATATCCCTGTCATGGCCCTGACGGTGAAAAGCATTGGTTCACCATGCAGGTGGTACCGCTGCAAGGGAAAGACGGTACTGTTTTAGTTTCTCATGCCGATATCACCGTGCGCAAGGCGGCGGAAGAAGCATTGCAACAAAGCGAAAATGAATTCCATGTTTTGGCTGAGTCCATGCCACAAATCGTCTGGACTACTCGTCCGGATGGTTGGACTGATTACTTTAATCAACGTTGGGGGGATTATACCGGGCTATCATTGGAAGAGAGTTACGGGCATGGTTGGAATAAACCGTTCCATCCCGATGACCAGCAGCGTGCATGGGATGCCTGGCAAAATGCCACCCAAAATGGCAGCACGTATGAAATCGAATGTCGGCTGCGCCGTGCGGATGGCATCTATACATGGTGGCTGATCCGTGGCATACCTTTACTGAACGAGAAGGGCACTATTATCAAGTGGTTTGGTACATGCACTGACATTCATGAATTTAAGCAGGTGGAAGAAGCGCTGCGCGTCAGCGAAAAGAAATTCATTGAATTGTTGGATAATCTTAGCTCTGGTGTGGTTACCCATGCCCCAGATACATCCATCCTCTACTTTAATAAACGAGCCTGTGAATTGCTGGGCATGACGCCGGATCAAATGCTCGGAAAGCAAGCCGTGGACCCACAATGGTCCTTTTTACGTGCGGATGGAACCGCGATGCCGTTGGCTGAATATCCAATCAACCAGGTCATCTCAACTCATCAATCTTTGCAAAATTTCATTTTGGGAATCTTCCTGGCCAAAGGGGAAAAGGTGCGCTGGGTTCTTGTGAACGGTTTGCCCACATGGGATGACACAGGGCAATTACAGTCAGCCACCATTACATTTGTAGACATCACCGAACGCAAGGAAGCTGAAGACAAGATCAATTCAGCCCAAATTGAATTACAACGCCTGCTGATAGATGCAGAACGATCCCGTTTGACACTGTTAAGCCTTACCGAAGATCAAAAAGAGACCGAAATAGAATTAATGCAATACCGCGATCATTTGGAAGAACTTGTCAAAGAACGCACTTCTGAATTGGAAATTGCCAAAGAACAAGCCGAGTCTGCCAACCGCGCAAAGAGCGACTTCCTGGCAGTCATGAGCCACGAAATCCGTACCCCATTAAATGGGGTAATGGGTCTGACCTACCTGGCGCTGCAAACTGAATTGAGCGAAAAACAACGCGATTACTTGAATCATTTGCAGTACTCTGGCGAAATATTGATGGCAACCATCAATGACATTCTGAATTTCTCAAAAACCGAAGCCGGAAAATTGACTCTCGAACGGGTCGATTTCAGTCTGGACGACGTGCTGCGCGGTATATCCGACTTGCTGGCAGCACGCGCGCATGGGAAGGACCTGGAACTGGTTTTCCACACCGAAGTAAACGTTCCACGCCTGCTGATCGGTGACCCACAGCGGTTGAGCCAAATCTTGCTCAACCTGGTAAGCAATGCCATCAAGTTTACCCAGGTCGGCGAGGTGGTCCTCAAGATCAAGCTCGCCGAGCAACGTGACGACCCCGCGCAAAACACCTCCGCCGTGCTTGAATTTTCAGTACGCGATACGGGCATTGGAATGACGGAAGAACAAATGTCCCGCCTGTTTCAACCATTCAGCCAGGCAGACAGCTCCATCAGCCGCAAGTATGGCGGTACAGGCCTGGGGCTGACGATCAGCCAAAGGTTGGTGAAATTGATGGGTGGCGATATTTGGGCCGAGAGTCAATTCGGGGTTGGGTCTGTATTTACATGCAGCATTGCATTAGAAAAGCAGCCCGAAATCATCACGACAATTAACCGCGCAAGTTCCTTCGACGTGACACAGTCTGTGCCAGAACTGACAGGCTTGCGCGTCCTGGTGGTGGATCAGCACATTGCCACGCAGGAATTTCTACGAAGCGCATTGGATCCCTTCGCTTTCAATGTAACTACTGCCCAGTGCGCTGAAGAAGGTTTACTAATGCTGGAAAAAGCCAGGGATGACCCTTTTAGATTGGTGCTAATGGACTGGAAATTTTCTGGTGGCCTGGATGGGTTGGAAGCCGCCAGATGTATCAGGCAGGATATACGTCTGGCAAATACGCCGATTATTCTGCTTGGCAACCAGGAAGATGTACACCTAATAGCCAGCATTGAAGGATTGAATGGCAGCCTGCTAAAACCCATCACCCGTTCACAATTGTTTGACGCCGTTATGCAGGTATTTGGGCATCAATCCCTAACACCCACTCCCGGCCCGCGCACAAAAATATCTCCGCCGAAACGCTGGAAATATTGCGTGGCAAACATGTCTTGCTGGTGGAAGACAACGAAATCAACCAATTGGTGGCAGCCGAGATCCTGCAACAAATGGGCTTGCTGGTGTCAGTAGCCGACGACGGTGAACAAGCAGTTCAGATGGCCAGGCAGAACGTCTACGATGCCATTTTGATGGACATCCAGATGCCTGGCATGGATGGCTACCAGGCCACCGCGCAAATCCGCGGATTAGTTCCAGAAGCTGAATTAATTTCTCAGCAGAATAGCACAGTGGAACGAGTCAATCAACTGCGCTCAAATCCCAATCAAATCCCAATCATTGCCATGACCGCGAACGCCCTGAATGGCGACAACCAGAAGGCGTTGCAAGCCGGTATGAGTGACTATGTTTCCAAACCGGTCGATATAGCCCAGCTTGCCAGCGTGTTGGCGCGTTGGATGGGCCAACCATCCTTTCAGAACAACGCTGAACCTGAGAAAAACAGTCCTTCAGCCGGTGCCCCAAAAGAGGGTATTCCGGTTCTGATACCTTCTCCCGAAACCCCCGAAGAACTGGATCACCTGCCAGCGACGCTCGAATCAATCGATATGGTCAGTGCATTGGTTCGCTTGGGCAACAACAAAAAACTGTATCGACGTTTGTTATTGTTGTTCCACGCTGACCATGCCCACGATGGAACAGCAATCCGGGCAGCCTTGCAGGTCAATGACCTTGAAATTGCCCGACGCCTTGCACACACACTTAAAGGGCTGGCTGGCACGGTTGGCGCAGATGAATTGCGCACAGTGGCAAAAGATTTGGAAATGGCGATAGCGGAAGGGCAAGAACCTTTATTCGAATCACTACTGATGCAGGTGGAACAGAGGTTGGCCATTGTGATCTCTTCGATTGCCCTGGTAGCCTGACAAAACAATCCTTCAAAAAAGGATTGTTCAAGCACCATGCTCCGCCACATCCTGGGCAAAAAACGCACCCAAAATGATAGTCAAGCGCCACCAGCAACCATGGACATGTTAAGCCAGGCATCCCCCAGGCTTAACATGTCCACCCCTCCGCGCATATCCGCCCTTCCTCCGCGATCTCCGTGTAATGCTTTGCCCTTCCCATCCAGCCCATTAACCGACAAAGAGAATGGCCCCATCGCCATTCCCTTTGTCCAGTGAATAACCAACCGGCACACCTACTTGCGGCTCGCCCGAACCTTCTTGCGCAGCACAAACACAGCCGTACTGCGCCCAGGGATGCAGAACTCACCCTTGGAAGTATCGAAATCCGCCCGGCGAATAATGTCATCCACCGAACCAGCCAGCACAGGATGCAGCTCTAGCTTGAGATTGACAAAAGAAGCATCCGAGAAATTAACCACCTCCGGCGACGCGTTAAACAGCACCACAATCGCCTGGTAAAGCGGGTCCAGGTTATCCACATCCACCAGGTTCATCACAATCAAACCCGGAATTTGCTGGTAACCGCTATTGAGAAAAGAGACCGAACGCTGCACAGCAGCCGCAGTGCGCAGGCGGAAAAGCGGCGAGCTCTTGCGAATGCGCAGCAATTCACGGAAGACCGCCGCACTGAACGAAATTTCGGCCTTGCCAGGCTTGAGCGCCGGGTTACCCAGCAGCGGTCGAAAGACATCCCACCGGTCACGCCCCTCGGCAGGCAAACCAACGCCCCAGTTATTGGTCTCATAGGTCCAATCCAACCGGTTGAACCAATCACCCGAGTTATACGAATTGCGATCAAGCGACTTGGACCGCAGCATATCGTCACCCGCGTGGAAAAACGGCACACCCTGGCTAAAAGCCACCAGGCTAAGCGCCAGGTTATTCAACCGCACCTTTTCGGCCAGCTCCAACTCCACCGGCAGCTTAACCTGCAGGATATCCCACAGCGTTTCATTATCATGCGCGGCAACGTAGATCACATTTTCCTGTGGGTCCAACGCAAAAGGCGCCGAACCACCACCGTAAGAAATCCAGCGCGCCGGCACCTTGTCACCATTGGCACGCACCAGTTCGTAATCCAGCAGGTTACCCGCCAGGGTGACCCGGATCCAATCGCTGATTTCGTTTAAGTGCACCCGCTGTTGCTCTGCATCCCGCCACTCCGCCTGATTGGGACGAAAATACAGGCCGGTGACGTAACCTTGTTCAAAGAAGTTTCCAAAGGCACTGCCACCCCGCACCGCATCCCGCAGCCGGTCGTTAAACGCGCCGATACCCGTACCGGCAATGTTCTGCTGGGTGGCATTGACCCCGCGCGCATTATAGGCAACCTCGCCAAAGTTCCAACCCTCGCCATATATATACATACTTTTGCCATCCACCCCGTCCTTCTCCAGGGTCAGGGCCGCCAGCCTATCGCGCACCGCCTTCATATCAGCCAGCATGTGATGTCCCATCAAGTCAAAGCGGAAACCATCCACCTTGTACTCGCACGCCCAGGTGACCATTGAATCAATCATCAATTTTCGCATCATGGCGTGCTCGCTGGCCGTGTTGGAACAACAGGTGCTCTGCTCCACATTACCATCCATATCCAGCCGGTGATAATAGCCCGGCACCACCTTATCCAGCACCGATCTTTCTTCCATTCCGCTGGCATTGGTATGGTTGTAAACCACATCCATAATCACGCGCAGCCCGGCCTGGCTGAGCGCCTGCACCATCTGTCTGAATTCAAGCACCCGCTGCGACCCATGCGGATCGGTGGAATAACTACCCTCAGGCGTGGTGTAATGATACGGATCATAGCCCCAGTTGAAACCGTCCTGCTCGGCGATCTGGCCAATCAGAGCCTGCTGCTGGTCCGAATCGGGCGGCAGGGCTAACAGAGTGGCATCATCCACCACCGGCCAGCTGCTCTTGTCTTCGTTGATCGTTGCAATATCAAAGGTTGGCAGCAGGTGAATGTGCGTCAGACCTGCTTCCGCCAGGCGCTTGAGATGCTTCAACCCATTCGAATCCGGCGCGCAGAAAGCTTTAAAGGTTCCCCGCCAGGCGGCCGGCACCCCACTGTCATAAGCGCTGAAGTCGCGGACATGCAGCTCATACAGCACAATATCCTCCGGCGCATCCAGGGCTGGCTTGCGCAGCTGGTCCCAGCCGGGTGGCATCAACGCCTGGCTGCGCAGATCCACAAACTGGCTGAAACGGCTGTTCGTAGACAGGCTGATCGAATACGGGTCGGTCACCAGGTTCTTTTCAATCCGCCCTGTCAGCGGCACATACACTTCAACTTCATAAAGGTAAAAGCGGTTCAGCCAGGAAGAATCCCCCGCCAGGCTCCAGGCACCGGTGGCCTGGTCAAACTGCATCGGCTGGCACACACTGCACGGCAGCGCCGCCAACGACCCACGCGGGCTGACCGGAACACTATCGAACATCCGCAGCATTACAGAGCGCGCGCTAGGTGCCCACACCCGCAGGACCGGTTTACCATGCTCTACCACCGGGCCAAGCGCCCCCGGGTAGGTGTATAAATCATCCATCACACCCGGAATTTGCAACCCGCACACATCCATCAACCAGCCATTGCCATCCCGTATGGTGATCGCCAGTTGGCAGCGCAGCGCTTCCGCCACCTGCCCCAGCGCCGCCGCCGGCAGCCGCAAAGCCGAATAATGCGCCAGGTGTGGAAATTTTAAGCGGATTTCTTCATCCGGTCCGGCCGGATCAAATTCCAGCGGAATCTCAATGCCACCCTGCAGCCTGCCATCCCGTAATTCCAACCCCGCAACCGGCGAGGCAAACAACGCATATGAATGCCAGGATGAACCCTGCACATCCCACAGAATCAAATCACGCCGCACCCAATGTGCCCTGCGCCGGGCAAGGTTGGGCCGCGAAGCCTGCGTGCTTCCATCCGAAAAATCATTCATAAGACCATCCCCAATGTAAGATTAAAAAATCACCACCCGGATAGGCAGAAACAAGGCCTTGAAGCCTGTCAATCCACAAAACAACAGGGGTTGGTGTACTATTTTACCCAATCAGCATCCTGTTTTACCATAAATTACCCATATATTACCCACCCAGTTTTCAATTTGCGGATAAAATAGCAAATTTAATACCAGTTTTACCGGTTGTCTAAACTGGTCTACTCCTGATCTCCAAAACCTGCGGAAAATTGGGTGAAAACCCTTTTTATTTTTTGGTGTTATAGCCCCTAATACCTGCCGCCAGGCGCCAACCCGAACCTCAACACAATTCGGTCAAGTGAAAAGATCACCACCGGTCTGGAAGCCGGCGAACTTTTTCGCTCACCTACCGGCTTGCACGCAGAACAAATGGCGGATAGGAAATCAGCAAAACCAGCGCGGCCGTGAACGGCTGCTTTTGAAGGAGAAAATAGGATGGATAACTTTTTCAGCGATGCGGGCATGAACCTGCCCGGCACCCCGCCCAAGCAAGGGCTGTATAACCCGCACTATGAGCACGATGCTTGCGGTGTTGGCATGGTCGTCAATATTGATGGCACCAAATCCAACCAGATCGTCCGGCAAGCCCTGACCATATTAAACAACCTCACCCATCGCGGCGCGCGCGGGTCCGAGGTAAATACCGGCGACGGCGCCGGCATCCTGATGCAGGTCCCGCACAAGTTCCTCAAGCGCAAAGCAGAACGGCATGGCTTCAGCCTGCCCGAACCCGGCTATTACGGGGTCGGCATGATCTTCCTGCCGCAGGATGTCAACCACCGCCGCGCAATCGAGATCCAACTTGAGAAAATCGTCGCCTCCGAAGGACAGCGCGTGCTCGGCTGGCGCACCGTCAAGGTCAACAACGCCGCCATCGGCAGCATGGCCAAACGCGCCGAACCCAAGATGCGCATGATCTTCGTAGCCCGCAATCCCGACCTGCCGGATGACATGGCCTTTGAGCGCAAGCTGTATGTCATCCGTAAACGCGCCGAAAATGAGATCCGTTACGGCGGCCTGTATGAAAGCGGTGAGTATTTTTATATCGCCAGCCTTTCACACAAAACCCTCATCTACAAGGGCATGCTGGTTTCTGACCAGCTCGCAGGCTATTTCCTCGACCTATCCGAACCCGATATGGAAACCGCGCTGGCGCTGGTGCACTCGCGCTTCAGCACCAACACCTTCCCCACCTGGGAACGCGCCCATCCCTACCGCTATATCATTCACAATGGTGAAATAAACACCCTGCGCGGCAACATCAACTGGCTGCGCGCCCAGGAAAGCATGTTCGAATCCGAATTATTCGGCAGCGACATGAAGAAAATCCTGCCAATCATCCGCCAGGACGGCAGTGACACCGCCATGTTCGATAACTGCCTCGAATTCCTGCTGCTGGCCGGCCGTTCACTGCCGCACGTCATGATGATGATGATCCCCGAACCCTGGTCACACCACGATGCCATGGATGACGAGAAACGCGCTTTTTATGAATTTCACGCCAACCTGATGGAACCCTGGGACGGCCCGGCCGCCATGGGCTTCACCGATGGCATCCTGATCGGCGCCATGCTCGACCGCAACGGCCTGCGCCCTTCACGTTATTACGTCACCACCGACAACCAGCTTATCCTGGCCTCCGAAGTGGGCGTGCTCGAAATTGCCCCCGAAAAAGTGGCCTACAAAGGCCGCCTCGAACCCGGCCGCATGCTGCTGGTCGATACCTCCGAAGGCCGCATCATTGACGATGCTGAACTCAAACACCGCATCGCCGGCGAATTCCCCTACCGTGACTGGCTCAACAAATACCAGGTGCGCCTGCAGGATGTTGCCGATCCCAAGCCCGAAAACATGCTGACGTCCGACCCAGCCAGCCTGATCACCCACCAGAAGGCCTTCGGCTACACCACCGAAGATGTGCAGATGATCATCACGCCCATGGCCCAGGACAGCATTGAGCCGATCGGCGCTATGGGCAATGACGCCCCCCCCGCCGTGCTCTCCACCAAACCCAAACTGCTCTTTAATTACTTCAAACAGCTTTTCGCCCAGGTCACCAACCCACCGATCGACTCGATCCGCGAAGAACTGGTCATCTCCACCGAGGTGATGGTGGGCGCAGAGAGCAACCTGCTCAAACCCACCCCGCAAAGCGCCCACCAGATCCGGCTGGACTTCCCCTTCCTGACCAACCAGGCCCTCGGCAAGATACGCCACAGCCGCATCCCCGGCTTCGTCAGCACCACCCTGCCCATCCTCTTCAAGCCCGGCGCGGGCGGTCAGGGCCTCGAGCAAGCCCTCGAAGAGGTCTTCAAGGCAGCCGATGCCGCCATTGCGCGCGGCTTCAACCTGCTGATCCTCTCAGATCGTGGCATCGACCGCGAACACGCCCCCATCCCCTCCCTGCTGGCCCTCTCCGGCCTGCATCACCACCTTATCCGCAAAGGCACCCGTACCCAGATCGGCCTGATCCTCGAAAGCGGTGAACCGCGCGAAGTCCATCACTTTGCCGCCCTCATTAGCTACGGCGCCACCGCCATCAACCCCTACCTGGTGTTTGACACCCTCGAAGGGCTGATCGAACAGGGCCAGCTCACCAACCTGGATTACAAACAAGCGGTCAAAAATTACATCAAGGCCGCCACCAAGGGGGTAGTCAAGACCATCTCCAAGATGGGCATTTCCTCCGTGCAAAGCTACTGCGGCGCTCAAATCTTCGAGGCCCTCGGCATTCACCAAAGCGTGATCGATAAATATTTCACCTGGACCCCCTCGCGCATCGGTGGCATTGACCTGAACATCATCGCCCGCGAAGCCGGTATGCGCCACGCCGATGGTTTCCCCAAACGGCCCTCCAACGATAATACCCTTGCCACCGGCGGCGAATACAAGTGGCGCCAGGATGGCGAATATCACCAGTTCAACCCCAAGACCATCCATTTCTTGCAGCAGGCCGTCCGCACCAATAATTTCAAGTTATTCAAAGAATATTCGCGCCTGATCGACGAGCAAACCACTCGCCCCGGCACCCTGCGCGGCCTGCTGGAGTTCAAGTTCACCGCCGGCCCGGTACCGCTCGAAGAAGTTGAATCAATCGACTCCATTTGCAAGCGCTTCAAAACCGGTGCCATGAGTTATGGCTCCATCAGTAAAGAAGCCCACGAAGCGCTGGCCATCGCCATGAACCGCATCGGCGGCAAAAGCAACACCGGCGAAGGCGGCGAAGATCCCGAACGTTACAAACCCATGCCCAACGGCGATTCAAAGAAAAGCGCCATCAAGCAGGTCGCCTCGGCCCGCTTCGGAGTGACCAGTGAATACCTGGTCAATGCCGAAGAGATTCAAATCAAGATGGCCCAGGGCGCCAAACCCGGCGAAGGCGGCCAGCTGCCCGGGCGCAAAGTCTATCCCGAGATTGCCAAAGTGCGTCACTCCACCCCTGGCGTCGGGCTGATCTCACCGCCCCCGCACCACGATATTTACTCAATTGAAGACCTGGCCGAACTGATCTACGACCTGAAGAACGCCAACCAGAAAGCCCGCATCAATGTCAAGCTGGTCTCCGAAGTGGGCGTCGGCACCATCGCCGCCGGTGTAGCCAAGGCCCATGCCGACGTGGTCTTAATCAGCGGGTACGACGGCGGCACAGGCGCCTCACCCATCAGCAGCATCAAGCACGCCGGCCTGCCCTGGGAACTCGGCCTGGCCGAAACCCACCAGACCCTGGTCCTCAACAACCTGCGCGATAGGATCGTGGTGGAGACCGATGGCCAGCTCAAAACCGGGCGCGACGTGGTCATTGCCGCCCTGCTCGGCGCAGAGGAATTCGGCTTTGCCACCGGACCCTTGGTCAGCCTGGGCTGCATCATGATGCGTGTCTGCCATCTGGATACCTGCCCCGTCGGCGTAGCCACCCAAAACCCCGAACTGCGCGCCAAATTCAGCGGCGACCCCCAGCACGTGGTCAACTTTATGCACTTCATCGCCCAGGAAATGCGCGAATGGATGGCCAAACTCGGCTTCCGCAGCATCGATGAAATGGTCGGGCGTTCCGACCGCCTGGAAATGAACGCCGCCATCACCCACTGGAAAGCCCGCAACCTCGACTTCTCCGAAATGCTCTACCAGATGGATAGCGATGATGAAGGCGGCCCACGGACCAAAACCAAACAGGACCACGGCTTGGAGAAATCACTCGACAACCGCATCCTCCTGGACCTGTGCAAGCCCGCCCTCGAAAACCGTCAGCCCGTGCGCGCAGAGCTGCCCATCCGCAATGTCAACCGCGTGGTGGGCACCATCCTAGGCAGCGAAATCACCCGCGCCTATGGGGCCCAGGGCCTGCCCGAAGACACCATTCAACTGCAATTCAAGGGCTCGGCCGGCCAAAGCTTCGGCGCTTTTATCCCCAACGGCCTCACCCTGCTGCTCGAGGGCGATTCAAACGATTATGTTGGCAAGGGTCTCTCGGGTGGCAAAATCATCGTCTACCCGCCCAACGGATCCACCTTTACCCCCGAAGAAAGTGTCATCATCGGCAACGTGGCCTTCTATGGCGCCACCAGTGGCCAGGCCTATATCAACGGCAAGGCCGGCGAACGTTTCTGCGTACGCAACAGCGGCCTGCATGCCGTGGTGGAAGGCGTAGGCGACCACGGCTGCGAATACATGACCGGCGGGCGCGTGGTTGTGCTCGGCGCCACCGGGCGAAACTTCGCGGCTGGCATGTCTGGCGGCATCGCCTACGTCTACGATGAAAAAGGCCTCTTCGCCAGCCACTGCAACACCGAAATGGTCACCCTCCAATCCCTGCTCGAACCGGACGAAATCGCCCAGGTCAAAGCCATGATCCAACGCCACGCCGATGCCACCCGCAGCCCGCTTGCCAGGCGCATCCTCGCAAAATGGAACACCTGCCTGCCCAGGTTCGTGCGCGTCATCCCCAAGGATTATGAGCGCATGTTGGAAGCCTTCAAAGAAGTCGAGGCCTCCGGTCTGAGCGGTGATGACGCCGTCATGGCGGCTTTTGAACTCAACAAAAATGACCGCACCCGCGTAAGCGGCAACTAAGGAAGGTGAACAATGGCGAAACCAACTGGATTTATGGAATTTGGGCGTGAACTGCCCCCCGACCGCGAAGTGACCGAACGCATTCAAGACTGGCAGGAATTCCACCTGCACTACCCTGAAACAAAGCTAAAGACCCAGGGCGCTCGCTGCATGGACTGCGGCGTGCCATTCTGCCACACCGGCACATTGATCAGCGGCATGGCCTCCGGCTGCCCAATCAACAACCTGATCCCCGAATGGAACGACCTGGTCTACAAAGGCCAGTGGCACCAGGCCCTCGAACGCCTGCTCAAGACCAACAATTTCCCCGAATTTACCGGCCGTGTCTGCCCGGCCCCCTGTGAAGGCTCTTGCACCCTCGGCCTGAATGCCGACCCGGTCACCATCAAATCGATCGAGCACGCCATCATCGAAAAAGGTTTTGAAGAAGGCTGGATCAAAGCCACCCCGCCCATGTCCCGCACCGGTAAAAAGGTGGCGGTGGTCGGCTCCGGCCCAGCCGGCCTGGCCTGCGCCGATCAGCTCAACAACGCCGGGCACCTTGTCACCGTTTTTGAGCGCTCAGACCGCATCGGCGGGTTGCTGGTCTACGGCATCCCCAACATGAAGCTGGATAAGAAACTGGTCAAGCGCCGTGTTGACCTGATGGCTGCCCAGGGCGTCAAATTTATCACCAACACCGAGGTCGGTAAAAACTACCCGGCCGAAAAACTGGCCAGCGAGTTTGACGCCGTCGTGCTGTGCGGCGGTGCCACCCGTCCCCGCGACCTGCCGCTCGAAGGCCGCCAGCTAAATGGCATTCACTTTGCGATGGAGTTTTTGCACGGCAACACACGTCACCTGCTGAATGAGCACGAGCCAGTCGCCCAAGAGCAGGGCGGCTTTGGGTACCCCTTCCTCAGCGCCGAAGGCAAAGACGTCGTGGTGATTGGCGGCGGCGATACCGGCACAGATTGCGTCGGCACCGCCCTGCGCCACAACTGCCGCAGCCTGCTGCAGCTGGAAATTCTCAACCGCCCGCCCGACACCCGCCAGTCCGATAACCCCTGGCCCGAATGGCCCAAGGTCTACAAGCTCGATTATGGCCAGGAAGAATTCAAAGCCCTCTACGGGCAAGATCCCCGCCGTTATTCCGTCACCGCCCAGCGTTTTGTCGGTGATGAAAATGGCCATGTGAAAGAAGTACACACCATCGACGTCGAATGGGTCCGGGACGCCAACGGACGCCTTGGCCCACGCGAAATCCCCGGCACCGAACAAGTCCACCCCGCCCAGCTCGTCCTGCTGGCCATGGGTTTCCTCGGACCCGAAGAAACCATCCTGGGTGCCCTCTCAGTTGAGCGGGATGAACGCAGCAACGCCCGGGCCGAGTACGGCCAGTTCAGCACCAACCGGCCGGGCGTTTTTGCCGCAGGCGATATGCGCCGTGGGCAAAGCCTGGTTGTGTGGGCCATTAACGAAGGCCGCGGCGCAGCACGTGAATGTGACCGTTACCTGATGAGCACAACCAACCTGCCCTAACAACGATCACTCAAAAAATAGGAGCTAATCATGGTCGACGATACCCAATTTGCACAACTACAGCAGCGCGTCGCGCTGCTGGAACGCCAGGTGAACTTTTTATTGAGCCAGACCCACCTTACCTTTGTGGATAGACCTACCCTCGCAGCCTACCAGGACGTGGCAGAACTAAAACGCCAGGGCAATATCCTTGAAGCCATCAAAGTCTACCGCTCGCACACCGGCGCCTCACTGGTCGAAGCCAAAATGTTCGTCGATAATCTGGATGTCTGACCTGCGCTAATCACACCCCGCGCTAAAAACAAGCTCCTGTCTGCCGGTTGTTCCAATAACCGGCTAATTGTTCTCCTTATAAAGACCGCAGTTCTGCCAACGAAGAGCTTTCACTCCAGCAATTCAGGCTCAGTTTGGCAACGCTAGAAATCACTCTTAAGAAAAACGGCCAACCACTTGCCGGGTTGGCCGTTTGCATTTATCCCATTTTCCCAGTGATATAAGACTCGGTCAGTTCCTGCTTTGGCCGTGTAAAAATCTCGGTGGTCGGCGCAAATTCAACCAATTCCCCCAGCCAGAACAAGCCGGTGAAATCTGAAACACGCCCGGCCTGCTGCATATTGTGCGTAACAATCACAATCGTGTAATCCTGTTTCAATTCCTGGATCAGGTCTTCCACCCGCAAGGTCGCAATTGGGTCAAGCGCCGAGGTCGATTCATCCATCAGGATCACTTCCGGCTTGGTGGCAAGCACGCGCGCAATACACAGGCGCTGCTGCTGCCCAAGCGAAAGACCCAGCGCGTCCTGGTGTAACTTGTCCTTCACATCGTCCCACAAAGCCGCCTTGCGTAGGCTGGTTTCAACAGTATGGCCAAGCTCAGCCTTGCTGCCCTGCGACCCTAGCACGCGCGGCCCAAAAGCCACATTATCAAAAATGGATTGTGGGAATGGGTTGGGCTTTTGGAAAACCATGCCCACCTGCTGGCGCAGTTCCACCACATCCACATCCGCCTCGTAAATATTGTGGCCATTCAGCAGGATGGTGCCCTCCACACGGGTGCCCACAATGGTGTCATTCATCCGGTTAAGACAGCGCAAAAATGTGGACTTACCACACCCGGAGGGCCCGATCAGGGCCGTCACCATGCGCGGTTGAACTTCCATGCTGATGCGCGATAAGGCCTGCGAACGGCCATAATAAAAATTAAGTTCCTGGACTGAGAATACTGGGGAGGCGCTCATAGCTTGAATTTTACTTGATTAATATCAGCCTGTTAACGATATAATCAAAATGCTATGAACCGAATCCTAATTCCTATCCTTTTCATTCTATCCGTCCTGTTAACAGCCTGTGCTCCCAGCCAGGCTGCGCAGCCCGGCACGGATACTGCCGCCGCCTATATTGAAAACAAGGGCTCCGATACCATCGTCAACCTGGCCCTGGCCTGGGCTGAGAAATATCAGATCGATCACCCCGAAATCCGCATCTCGGTCACCGGTGGTGGTTCAGGAACCGGCATCGCCGCCTTGATCAATGGCACCGTAACCATCGCCAATGCCTCCCGCAAAATCAGCGCAGACGAGCTTACCCAGGCCACTGCCAAGGGCATCAACCCGGTCGAACACATCATCGCCCGCGATGCAATCGCCGTGATCGTCAATCCCAATAATCCGGTCAACCAGCTTTCCCTCCAGCAGCTTTCTGATATTTACAGCGGAAAGATCAGTAACTGGAACGAAGTGGGTGGCGAAGATCGCCCAATTGTGCGCCTTTCGCGCGAAAGTAACTCCGGCACCCATGTCTACTTCCTCGAAACCGTCATCCGTCTGGGTGACAAGAAAAACAAGACCCTCTTCTCCATGGACACCCTGCTGCTGCCCTCATCCGAAGGCATCATCAACGAGCTGCGCTCCAACCCCAACGCCATTGGCTACGACGGGCTCGGTTATGTCCCCAAGGACTTAAAAATGATCGCGGTCGCCAAAAAAGATGGCGAAGCCTTCGTACTGCCCTCCATCAACACCGTCAACGACAAGACCTACGCGGTTGCACGAGATCTCTACATGTACACGGCTGGCGAGGCCGAAGGCGCCACAAAAGACTATCTGGCGTGGATCATCTCCGCCCAGGCCCAGCAAATCGTCGCCGACCTGGGCTTTGTACCCATCCTGAAATAATCCTCCCGCTTCCCGTACCGGGCAAGTCCGGGATTTTCCATTAAACGGGAGAAGGTGAATACGCATTTATGGAATCCAACCTGAGCTGGCAAGAATATGTAATCACCCGCGCCATCCGCGCCGCAGGCTACTCCGCGATTCTATTCGTCGCGCTCATTTTTTACTTCCTGCTGCGCGAAGGCCTGCCGACCCTGGCTGAAGTAAAGCTAGATTCGCTGCTGGCCATACGCTGGTACCCGATCGAGAAATACTTCGGCATCCTGCCATTAATCAGCGGATCCATCATCATCACCCTCGGTGCTACATTTGTCGCCGTTCCATTTGGCATCGGTACCGCCATCTTTATCTCCGAAATCGCCCCGCGTTGGGCACGCGAAATCCTCAAGCCCCTGGTCGAACTGCTCGGCGGCCTGCCCTCCGTTGTACTCGGCTTCCTCGGCATTCTTTCGCTGGCGCCCTACCTGCGCATCCTGCTAAACCTGCCCACCGGGCTGACCGCCCTGGCCGGCTCGCTGCTGCTGGGCGGCATTGCCCTGCCCACCGTCGTATCGGTCGCCGAGGACGCGCTCGACTCGGTCCCGCGTTCCTACCGTGAAGGTGCCTGGGCCCTGGGCGCCACGCGCTGGCAAACCATCTGGCGGGTGACCCTGCCTGCGGCCCGCTCCGGCGTGCTGACCGCCATCATGCTCGGAATCGGCCGTGCCATCGGTGAAACCATGACGGTCATGATGGTCACCGGCAACGCACCCGTCATGGCCACCTCGCTCGGCGCGATCTTCTCACCCGTGCGCACCATGACCGCCACCATTGCCGCCGAAATGGGCGAAGTTGCCAATGGCAGCGTCCATTATCACACCCTCTTCTTTATCGGCATGGTCCTCTTCATTATTTCCCTGATCGTCAATGTCACTGCCTCGGCAGTGGTCTTCCGCTCACAAAAACGCGCCGAAAAAGTGCTCTCCTGACCCGGGCCAACTGTATTCAAAATATTCGCGGAAATCAAACGCACATACAATGAATAAAAAAAACCTTCTCAATCGAAACATGACCCAGCGCCTGGGCTTTGGCCTGCTCTCCCTGATGGCCGCCATTACCGTCCTCCCCATCATCGCGGTAGTGATCTACATTATTGTGCAGGGCGGTGGCGCGATTTCACTCGAATTCCTGACCGGCTTTCCGCACGATGGCATGCGCCAGGGCGGCATCATGCCCGCCATCATCGGCACCTTTTACCTGACCATTGGCACCGCCATCTTCTCGGTCCCGTTGGGTGTGGCAGCGGCAATTTACCTCTCTGAATACGCCCCTGAAAACTGGCTGACCCGCACCATCCGCATCGCCATCATCAACCTGTCTGGCATCCCCTCGGTGGTCTATGGGCTGTTTGGGCTGGGCCTGTTCGTCCTGTTTCTCAAGTTTGGCACCAGCATCCTTTCTGCCTCGCTGACTCTATCCATCATGACTCTCCCGGTCATCATCTCCACCGCCGAAGAAGCCCTGCGCGCCGTACCGCAATCCTTCCGGACGGTTTCCATCTCGCTGGGCGCCACCCGCTGGCAAACCATTCGCCGCATTGTACTGCCCGAAGCCCTGCCCGGCATCATCACCGGCATCATCCTCGGGCTGGAAAGAGCCGCGGGCGAAACTGCCCCCATCCTCTTCACAGGCGCAGCCTTTTTTCTGCCACGCCTGCCGCATTCAATTTTCGACGCCACCATGGCCCTGCCTTACCACTTATTCGTAATTTCAACCCAGGTGCCCGAAATGCCTTTCCAAATCCAATATGGCACCGCCCTGGTCTTGATCGCTTTTGTGCTCGGCATGAACCTGGTTGCCACAGCCATCCGTTCGCGTGCGCGTGCACGCAGGCAGTGGTAAAAAACCAGCCTCAATAGACCTCTTGCATAAGTAACGATTTGCCGCCATAATCGGGGCATGAGATACGAAAACGTGCAAAGCCTAAAAGATGAAGCCTTCAAAAGGTCGACCGGTGTTAGTCGCGCCATGTTTGAAAAGATGTTGGCCGTTGTAAAAGAAGGCCTACGCGATTTTGGTCGAACACCGAAGCTAAGCCGTGAAAACCAGTTACTGATGACGTTGATGTATTGGCGCGAATACCGAACTGAGTTTCATATTGGCATGACATATGGCGTCAGCGAATCTACTGTCTGCCGCACGATCAAAAAGGTTGAAAATGTATTGATGCAATCAGGTGAATTTCGATTGCCTGGTAGAAAAGCATTGGAACCAAGCGACACTTTGATCGAAGTTGTCCTGATTGACGCCACAGAGCAGCCGATTGAACGCCCGAAAAAAAGCAACGAAAGCATTACAGCGGTAAAAAGAAGCGACATACCCAAAAAGCGCAGTTGATTGTGAACCAAAAGACCAGGGAAATCATTGCAACTGCTTTTGGTACTGGCAGTACGCATGATTTTCATCTTTTCAAAGAAAGTCGCAGTGTGATGTCTGCCCGTATTTGCAGTCTGGCGGATTCAGGTTATCTGGGCATTGCCAAGTTACATGAAAACAGTCAGATACCTGCCAAGAAGTCCAAGCTGCATCCTTTGACTAAAGAACAAAAGGTCAACAACCACAAATTATCAAGTCAGCGCATATTTGTTGAGAATGTCATTCGCAGTCTAAAAATCTTTCGTATTTTGAGTGAACGGTATCGCAATCGACGTCAACGTTTTGGTTTACGTTTCAATCTGATTGCCGCTATTTACAATCTTGAACTCGCTATCAAGAATTAACCGACTTTCGCAAGAGGTCTAAT